>JAUNFA010000016.1 GCA_030525285.1 Bacillota bacterium
GCACCTGCACCAGCTCCGGCAGCAGCACCAGCTGCACCAGCACCAGCACCAGCAGCAGGCGCAACAACAGTAGAAGCACCAATGCCTGGTACTGTTCTTGATGTAAAGGTTACTCCTGGACAGGCTGTAAACGCAGGCGATGTTCTCGTAATCCTCGAAGCAATGAAGATGGAAAACGAAATTCAGGCACCTGCAGCAGGTACAGTTGACACAATTCCTGCAGCTAAGGGAGCATCAGTTAACTCAGGCGATGTTCTGGTAACTCTCGTTTAATTAAGTTATTTTGGTATTGAATATAATTTCTATGATTGGGCGGTTTTAAACCGCCCATTTATAGCTAAAATAACATGATAGTGTTATTGATTGAGACATAAATCAGAGCAAAAGGAGAAAACCATGCTACTGGCATTTGATGTAGGAAATTCCAATATTGTTCTCGGCGTATTTGAGAACGGTAAAATGATTACCAACTGGAGACTGGAAACTGACAACAATAAAAGTGCAGATGAATACGGAATGATAGTAGGCCAGCTCTTTAGGTATGAGAACCTTGATATATCCAAGGTTGAAGATGTGATAATATCGACGGTTGTACCGTCAGTGTTATACACATTGCAGCATTTGAGCATGAAATACTTTCACAAAAAGGCTATGGTAATAGGGCCCGGCATCAAGACAGGTCTTGTGGTTAAGTATGATAACCCCAAGCAGGTGGGTGCTGACAGAATTGTCAATGCAGTTGCAGCACATGCCAAATACGGCGGACCTATTATTGTAATTGATCTAGGAACGGCGACAACGTTCTGCGCGGTTACTGACAAGGCGGAGTATATAGGGGGAACCATTGCACCGGGTCTTAAGATTTCATCCGAAGCCCTTTTTGAAAAGACGTCCAAGCTTCCTAAGGTTGAACTTGAAGAACCGGGACACGTAATATGCAGGAACACGATAACAAGCATGCAGTCAGGTCTTGTATATGGACATATGGGAATGGTAGAGTTCATCGTCAAGAAGATGAAAGCGGAATTGGGAGAATTCTGTGGTAAACCGGTAACAGATGTGAAAGTTGTTGCTACGGGAGGTCTTGCTACCATGATTTCCAAGGGAGCGCACTGCATAGATTATGTGGACAAGATGCTTACCCTTGAAGGCCTCGAGTTGATTTACAACAAAAACAAAAAAATAAGAAAATCAGATTCAACGCCATGTAGGAGAATGATAGATGTTGATTAACAGAAAGCCGATAAAGATAGGCTCCCTGGAATTCGAACGACCATTTTTTATGGCACCCTTAGCGGGAATTAGTGATAAAAGTATGAGAAGTCTCTGCTCACAGCATGGGGCTTCTTTGACGTTTACGGAAATGGTAAGTGCCAAAGGCCTGTGGTATGGAGATCGCAAAAGTCGAAAGCTTCTGGAACTTGCAGAGGACGAAAAATCCGTAGGGTTCCAGCTCTTCGGCAGGGATCCTGATATTGTTGGCAAGGCAGTGGCAGGCTTAAAGGATTGTAACAATCTTACCTTTGATCTGAACTGCGGCTGCCCAGTGCCAAAGGTAGTCAAAAATGGTGAGGGCTCAGCGCTGCTCAAGGAGCCTGACGTTCTGGGAAATGTTGTTGAAGCCATGGTAAAAAATACAGACAAGCCCGTTACCCTTAAGATAAGGCGGGGGTTTTCGCGAGATGAAGACCTGGCGGTTGAAATAGCGAAAACCGCTGAGGCAGCAGGTGCAGGCGCAATAACTGTCCACGGGAGAACAAGAGAACAATTTTATGAAGGTAAGGCAGATTGGTCTGCCATAGAACGAGTCAAAAGAAGTGTAGGCATTCCGGTTATAGGAAACGGGGATGTAATGCATGGAAGTGACGCCATTGCAATGATGGAGCAGACAGGATGCGATGGCGTTATGATTGCGCGGGGAGCGCTGGGAAATCCATGGATTTTTGAAGAGTGTGCGGCTCTGTGGGATGACAAAGAGGAGTATCAAAGACCATCAGACAAAGAAAGGATAGCAATGCTGCTTCTTCATTTTGACATGATGAGAAATGATAAAGGTGATAGAATTGCTGTAAGAGAAGTGCGAAAGCATGTGGGATGGTACGTCAAGGGAATGCACGGAGCATCAGCGGTTAAGAGGGAAATTAACACTTTGGACGAGCCGGACGCAATTATCAAAAAATTAACTAGTTTGTTAAATTATTAATTATAATGTAACTACTTTCATAACTCGCAACATTAATGTATAATGGCAACATAAGTTTATAAAACTGTTGCCTTTTCTTTTTGTGAGGCATTGTTATTTGGTAGAGGATCAAGGATCCTACCGTTGCATTTAAGGGTTATAGAAAGGTGAATTTGTATGAGTAGACTAGAATTCCGTAGTAAAGACAGCATCCAGAGAGTGGTTGATGGTCTTTATGATGACCTGGAAAGACGTATTACTGCCAATCCTCCGGGACAGTGTCCTGTGGATATGACAGAATCATTTCTGAAATTGTGCCATGCACAGTCCTGTGGTAAGTGCGTACCATGCAGACTTGGTATTGCACAGATGCTGGATATTCATGATGATATTCTGGATCTGAACACTAAGAGTTCATTAAACCAGCTGGACCTTCTTGAAAAAGTTGCGAAAACTATCAGAGATTCTGCTGACTGCGCCATCGGTAAAGAGGCTGCAGCAATGGTACTCAAGAGTCTCAAGGGCTGCAGAGAGGACTATGTAGAGCATATTGAGTACAACAGATGTGCACCTAGCCTCAGTAAGGCTAAACAGCCTGTACCATGCGTTGCAGACTGTCCTGCAGGTGTAGATATCCCAGGATACACATCATTGGTACTGGAAGGCAGATATGATGACGCTGTTAAGCTTATCCGTAAGGACAATCCGTTCCCTACAGTATGCGCACATATTTGCGAACATCCATGTGAACACAGATGTAGAAGACAGCTTATCGATGCTCCTATCAACATCAGAGGAATCAAGAAATATGCTGTTGATAACTGTTCAGAGATTGTTGAAATTCCTGCGAAGATGGATGATACAGGCAAGACTATTGCAATTATCGGCGGAGGCCCTTCAGGTCTTACAGCTGCATACTTCCTGGCATTAATGGGTCATAAACCTACAGTATTCGAGAAGAGAAGCCAGCTTGGAGGAATGCTCAGATACGGAATTCCTAACTACAGACTGCCAAGAGAAAGACTGCAGTGGGATATAGATGCTATTCTCAGCGCAGGCGTTGAAGTCAAGACAGAATACGATGCTACAAGCGAAGACAGTATGGACGACATCATGGCAAAGTATGATGCAACATACATTTCTATTGGTGCACATACACATAAGGCAATTAACATAGACGGCGAATATCTTCACGGTGTTGTTCCTGCAGTAGAAATGCTGAGAGGAATCGGTGATGATGCAATGCCTGACTTCGAGGGCAAGACTGTAGCTGTAATTGGTGGTGGTAACGTAGCCATGGACGTAGCGAGAACAGCTAAGAGACTGGGAGCCAACGAAGTTAATATCGTATACAGAAGACGTAGAGCCGACATGACAGCTTTGGATGAAGAAATCGATGGAGCAATCGCAGAAGGTTGTACTCTTGTTGAACTTAAGGCTCCTGTAAGAATAGAAGGAGATAATGACAACAACGTTACTGCACTGGTAGTACAGCAGCAGATTGCAGGCGAAGCAGATTCGTCAGGAAGACCAAGACCTGTTAAGGCCAACGCTCCTGAAGAACGTATTCCTTGCCAGATTATAATCTCCGCAATCGGTCAGGGTATCGACTACAATGACTTTGAAGATACAGGAGTTCTGGTAAATGAAAGAAGAGGACTGTTCGTAACAAATCAGGCTAATGAGGCTGAAGGTAATCCGGGTGTTTATGCAGGCGGCGACTGCGTAACAGGTCCTTCAACTGTAATCAATGCCATTGCAGCAGGTAAGGTTGCGGCAGCAAATATAGACGAATATCTGGGATACAACCACGAGGTAACTGTGGATGTAGACATCCCTCTGCCAAGAATTGAAGACAAGAAGCCATGCGGCAGATCTGAACTCAGACTCAGATACGCTAAGGACAGAGAAAACGACTTCCGCGGAATTGAAGGCGGAATGTCACTTGAAGAAGCGCTTCAGGAAGCAAGCCGCTGTCTGAGATGCGACTATAACGGATTCGGATTATTTAGAGGAGGGAGGAACGATAGATGGTAAATTTAACAATTAACAACATTGCTGTATCAGTTCCTGAAAATACGACTATTCTTGAAGCAGCACGCATTGCCGGTATCGAAATTCCGCATCTTTGCTATCTTCGTGACATTAATGAAATCGGAGCCTGCAGAGTATGTGTAGTTGAAGTTGAAGGAATGGACGAGCTTGTGTCATCATGTAACACAGTATGCAGAGAAGGCATGCACATCATGACGAACAGCCCTAAGGCAAGAGCCTGCAGAAGATATAACGTTGAATTCATACTGGCAAACCACAAGAGCCATTGTACAACATGTCCAAGAAGTGGCAACTGCGTACTTCAGAAGATTTCAAACGACCTGGGCATTGTGGACACACCTTTCGAAAACACATACGAAGAATCAGAGTGGAATATGGAAAGTCCGCTGATCAGAGATGCTTCCAAGTGTGTTAAGTGCATGAGATGTATACAGACATGTGATAAGATTCAGGGAATGGGAATCTGGGACATTACAGGTACAGGATACAGAACAACAGTAGGTGTTAAGGATAACCAGGATATTAAGGATACACACTGCGTATACTGCGGACAGTGCATCACTCACTGCCCTGTAGGAGCGCTCAGAGAAAGAAATGACCTGTCAAAGCTTTATAGAGCACTGGCTGACCCTGAAATCACAACAGTTGTTCAGGTTGCACCGGCTGTAAGAGTAGCGTGGGGAGAAGGCGTTGGCCTTCATAGCTCAATGAGCACAACAGGCAAGATGGTAAGCGCCCTCAAGCAGATTGGATTTGACTACGTTTACGATACTGTATATTCAGCAGACCTTACTATTATGGAAGAAGGAAGCGAATTCGTTGAAAGATTCACTCACAAGGATGAATATAGCTGGCCTATGTTCACATCATGCTGCCCTGGATGGGTTAGATTTACCAAGCATGAATATCCTGACTTTGTTAAGAACCTTTCAACTGCCAAGTCGCCTCAGCAGATGTTCGGTTCAATAATCAAGTCCTATGTTGCCAAGAAGAAGGGTCTTGATCCGGACAAGGTTTTCTCTGTTTCAATTATGCCTTGCGTTGCGAAAAAATACGAATGCGATGTTGAGCAGGTTAATGATGCAGGACACGGTAAGGACGTTGATATGGTTCTTACAACAAGAGAAATGGACAGACTTATCAAAGCTGACAGAATCAGTGTTGATAAGCTTAAGGAGACTCCGTTTGATGAATTCTTTGGTGAAGGTACAGGTGCCGGTGTTATCTTTGGAGCTACAGGCGGCGTAATGGAAGCAGCACTGAGATCAGCATATTTCCTCATTACAGGAAGCAACCCTCCTGTAGAAGCATTCAAACAGGTTAGAGGAGTAGAAGGCTGGAAGGAAGCTGTATTCGAAATCGAGGGCATGGATATAAAGGTTGCTGTTGCCAGTGGTCTTGCTAACACAAGAAGACTTATGGAAGCTATTGAAGCGGGTGAAGTTGACTACGACTTCGTAGAAATCATGGCATGTCCTGGCGGATGCGCAGGCGGCGGCGGACAGCCGATACACGAAGGTGAAGAGCTTGCCGAACTCAGAGGCAAGAGCCTTTACGGCATTGACAAGAACGCTAAGCTGAGATTCTCTCACGAGAACCCATCTGTAGCACTTTCCTACGATGAGTATCTGGAGAAACCAAATTCGCACATAGCTCACGAACTGCTTCATACAGATATCGAATCATGGGATCTGTAACAATACATCAGAATATGATAACCGCATTGAGAACCCGTCAGTTTGACGGGTTCTCTTTTAAGTTGTCAAAGACTAAGTTCGTTGCAAATTACTGACCAAAATGATAAGATATAAAGTGACTAATACTGCGAACAATGAAGGAGTAATAGAACAATGAACAAGGAATTAGAATTCATCCCAGTTATTTTGGGAGGAGATATTACAACATACAGTCTGGCAAGAAGCTTTCATGAAGAATATGGTATTAAGTCTATAGCAATAAGTATCAAAAAGAACTGGCTCAATTCATATTCAAGCATTATTGACAACATCATAGAGCCTGACATGAACAATGAAGAAACTTTTGTACCAGTGCTCGTCAAACTGGGCAGAAAGTTTGAAGGCAGGAAAAAACTCATTCTTCTTGCATGCGGAGACTGGTATGTGAGAATGATTATAGAAAACAGACAGGAACTTGAGAAGTATTACGTTGTTCCGTACATTCAGGAAGACCTTCTCAACAAAATGGTGCTCAAAGACAGTTTTTACAGAATATGCGATAAGACGGGAGTGCATTATCCTAAGACTTTCGTATACGATGTTAAGGAGAAAACACCTTTGGATTTGCCATTTGATTTCCCTGTAATAGCCAAGCCTGCAAGCA
Source organism: Bacillota bacterium (assembly GCA_030525285.1). Lineage (GTDB taxonomy): Bacteria > Bacillota > Clostridia > Peptostreptococcales > Anaerovoracaceae > Lentihominibacter. Next base: position 6,578 of record JAUNFA010000016.1, read on the forward strand.
GTGCAGAATACCATTACGCAGAATTTGAAGGCAAAAAGAAAGTGTTCAAATTCGATACAATGGAGGAACTCAAGCAGATGCTGGAAAATCTGGAAAAAAGTTCATACGGATACAAATTCCTTATACAGGACTTCATTCCGGGAGACGACAATAATATGCATATCCTTACATGCTATGTGGACAGGAATCACAAGGTAAGATTCATGTCCTTCGGTAAGACCATAGTTGAAGATCACGGCAAGAATGCAATAGGCAATCCTGTGGCAATCATAAACAAGGTGAACAGGGAAGTTATGGATCAGTCTATCAGGTTCTTAGAAAGCAGCGGCTATACAGGATTTGCCAACTTTGATATTAAATATGATTCAAGAGATGGAAGCTATAACTATTTTGAAATAAATACAAGACTGGGACGTAGCAATTACTACGTTACAGGCAGTGGCTTCAATGTGGTGAAATGGATTGTTGACGATCTGATTTACAATAAGGAACTGCCTGAAGAAATGGTAATTGCTGATAATGAAAATCTTTACACGGTAATACCTAAGGACATAGTTCTTTCTTATGCCGGAAACGAGGAGATAAGAGAGCAGGTAAGGAGACTTTACCGCGAGGGCAAGGTTTCTAACCCTATTGATTATGCAGGTGAAAAAAACCTGATACACAAGCTTTATGTGAAATATTTCATGCATAAGCAGGGTAAACGTTTCGAAGAGTTCATGAGAAACGAAGGCGTTGAGAAAGTCAGAGGTTAATCATGAGAGATGCTGTGGGAATTATAGGTGGTATCGGCCCTATGGCAACTGTCTATTTTATGGATATGATTATTGAAATGACAGATGCTTCCAGAGACCAGGATCATATCAACATGCTGGTTTCGAATCATGCCACAATACCTGACCGAACAGACTATATCATGGGAAGAAGCGACGAATCACCTCTTGACGTAATGGTTGAGGATGCCCGAATGCTGGCAAAATCCGGATGCAGTTTTCTTCTCATACCGTGTAATACCGCTCACTATTTTTATAAGGAAATAGAAAGGTGTGCAGGTGTACCGGTCCTCAACATAATAGTTGAGACAGTGAAGTTCGCCCAGGAGAGAATGAAGCAGCAGGGCAGGAAACTGCGAAAACTCGGGATAATGGCTACAGAAGGAACTGTTGCCTCCGGAACGTACAGTCATTATGCTAGAGAAATGGGAATCGAATGTGTAGCACCCGATGAAGAATACCAGGTTAAAGTAAACCATATCATATATGACCGCATTAAGGCGGGACTTAGCGTTACTGAAGATGAAATGATGGAGGTGATCGACCACCTCAGGGGCAAGGACTGTGATGTTGTCGTAATGGGATGTACGGAACTGAGTATTGCTTATAAAGATCTTAATATCGGTGCAGGGCATGATGATGTTGTTGATTCTCTGGAGGCTCTTGCATGTGCGACAGTAACCGGATGCGGCAAGAAACTGAGATTGGAGAAAAAGTGACTATATATACAGCCATGCTTATAGGCAAAATTGCGGGGGCCGTTGTATTCGGCCTATTGGCAGGATTTGCTGTGATTTACATTTTTAATAAGATGCCGGCATCGTGGCTGTGTGATTATGGTGAAAAACCGGATCCCATTCTGGAAGATCCTCAGGTTCAGAGGGTGAAAGGATATCCATGGCGATGGATTTATGCGGCGGGATTCATATGTCTGCTCATACGACTGCTGCTGATAAATGTGCAGTTTGGGGCAGCGGGACTCTTTGCCTGCTGGGCGTTGCTTATTATAGGATTGGCAGATCTTAAATACATGATAATTCCCGATCAGTTCGTGATAATGCTCGCTCTTACGGCTGTAGGCTTCATACCTTTTCATGATCACTTCTCGGATCTTATGCTGGGAGCCGCTGTGGGAGGCGGCGTAATGCTGCTTGTGGCTGTTATCGGTGGGATTTCATACAAAAAAGAGATCATGGGATTTGGCGATGTGAAACTTTTTGCTTCCTTGGGACTGGTTCTCGGACTCAGGGGAACTGTGGTGGTTCTTGTGGGAGCATCAATAACAGCAGGCATTGCTGCGGCAATAGCGTTGGCATCGGGCAAGGCTTCCAAGGGAGATTCGAGGCCGCTTGGACCACATATATGCGGATGGGGAATATTTGTAATCTTCGTGTTGTGGCCCTTCTATCTATAAATTAGGAATATGAACATGAGAAAAAACGTGCTGCTTACAATTGCATACGATGGTGCCGGATTCCACGGATGGCAGAGACAGCCCTCGGAACTTACTGTGCAGGGATATCTTGAAAGGGTAATGTCAGGACTGTTTAAGACAGAAATCGTTCTCAATGGAACGAGCCGAACGGATGCAGGCGTTCATGCTTATGGTCAGCGGGCGTCCTTTAGGGCGGAACTGGGCATTCCTACAGAAAAAATTCCAATGGTTGTAAACAATGCGCTTTCGGGAGCACAGAAAGGGGCTTACGCCATTTCTCCGGTAAGAATACTTGAAGCGGAAGATATGCCGGAGGAATTTCACGCCAGGTTTGACTCAGTGGGAAAGCAGTACATATATCATATAAGGAATTCACAAAGTGTTAATGTATTCGACAGAAATTACGTCTATCACGTTAAGGAACAATTAGATGTGGATGCCATGGCAGAGGGTGCTCGTCATCTGGTGGGAACCCACGACTTCAAATCATTTGAAGCATCAGGTGGCAATCCGAGGGAGACGACTGTACGCACCATATACGATGCTGTGATTGATGCGCAGGAATCTACTGACCCTATGGGGCATTCAGGAAGAGATATAAAACTGTACATTAAGGGAGATGGATTTCTGTACAACATGGTGAGAATAATAACAGGAACACTTGTCGATTTAGGACTAGGCAAAATTGCGCCGGAAGAAATGGAGAATATTATAAGTACTGCAGATAGAAGGTGTGCAGGACATACAGCACCGCCTTATGGGCTTTATCTGGCAGAAGTGTTTTACGATATTTCAAAGTTGCAGGATTGAGGGAGAAAAGTATGGAAAAAAGACCCAGCTGGGATGAATATTTCATGGACATGGCAGAATTAGTTGCCAAAAGGTCCACATGTCTGAGAAGAAATGTGGGAGCTGTCGTAGTGCAGGACAGAAGAATTGTGGCCACAGGATATAACGGAGCACCTAAAGGCATTCCCCATTGCAATGAAACGGAAGGCGGATGCCTGAGACAAAAGCTAGGCATACCTTCAGGTGAGAGACATGAAATGTGCAGGGCCCTTCATGCAGAACAGAATGCCATAATACAGGCGGCAACATCAGGCCAGAGCGTTGAAGGTGCAACAATATACATAACTCACCAGCCTTGTGTAATATGCGCCAAGATGATTATAAATGCTGGCATCAAAAGAATTGTCGTTAAAGAAGGATATCCTGATGAGCTTTCCGGAGAGATTCTCAAGGAAGCAGGACTTGGGATAGATATGTTAGGAGAAAAACAGTGACAGCAACAAGTTTTGATTTGTGGGCGCCACTTTGCGTTGCCTTCGTAGTTGCCTTTGCAGCGACGCCTCTGTCTATCAGGATAGCTCATCGCATAGGAGCCATTGACGTTCCCAAGGATGATAGAAGAATGCATACCGATGCTATTCCGAGATTTGGGGGATTTGCCATTTTTTTGGGAATGATGGTATCTCTTCTGATTTTCGGCAGAAATCATGAAGATTCAATGAGTGCCATGATTGGCTGCTGCCTCATATTCTTATTTGCGGTTGTGGACGATCTTAAGACATTGTCGCCGATTCAGAAACTGTTTGGTCAGATTGTTGCGGCGGGAGCGGTTTATGGCACAGGCCTCAAAATTGAATTCATAACAAACTGGTTTGCAGAGGATGGGGGCAATATGGTCCTGGGTAATGTAACCTGCTGCATAATGACGGTTATATGGATTGTGGCCATTACCAATGCGGTCAATCTGATAGATGGTCTTGACGGACTTGCCGCAGGAATATGTATCATATCAACTCTTTGCATAGGCTATATTGCATATATTCATGGACAGTATGTGCCTACGGTAGCGATGATGGTTATTGCAGGATCTGCACTGGGATTTCTACCTTTCAATTTCCACCCGGCCAAAACATTCATGGGTGATTGCGGTTCACAGCTGCTGGGGTTTGCTATAGCAGCATTCAGTATTATGGGAACTGTTAAGGGGGCGACTGTGGTTGTCGTTGTAATTCCGGCACTTGTTCTGGGGCTTCCTATAGTGGATACCATATTCGCAATTTTAAGAAGACTTATCAACCATCAACCTATAAGCATGGGAGATAAGGAGCACCTTCATCACAGGATAATGAGGGCTGGGTACGGACAGAGAAGGTCTGTAATGCTTATGTACTGCGTTAGCGGTATTCTGGGAATAGTTGCAATTCTTTATAGCAGGAAACTTTTTGTCGAAAGTGTAGGCCTGATAGCGGTTGCCATTATGCTTCTATATGTTATTTTGTCTGAAACCTCCAATAGAAACGTTAATGTGAGGGGTGTAAAAATTAAAGACAAAAAGAATTGTGAAAATGGTGACAAATAAATTGGGCATTACTGCTGTCATATAGCAAAATAGTTAAAATTTTAAAAGCTGAATAGAGTTAAATATTTCACAAGCCCCCGAGAATTAATGGTTTTAGCGATTTTTAAGATGTTAGCCGACAAAATTTAACAGTTGCGTACACAACAAAACTGTGTATAATTAAAAATATAAAATCATAATAAGCTAGTATGGGGCAGAAGTTGAATTAGTATGACGAATCTTAAAAAATTCAAAAAAGAAATAGTTAAATACGCACTGTTTGTTGCTTTATTAGCTGAGATTATTTCAATACCTTTTGTAGGAGTCAAATTAGCTTTTACAGGGGGATTGATCGTAGGAACAGCGGTAACCGTTCTTAACTTTAATCTCCTCGTTTTTTCGGGAGAAAAAGTGATGAGCAAGGGAAGAGCGATGCCCATGGTGGGCGGATACTTTGCAAGGTTGGTAATATATGGTGCGTCTTTTGTGCTGTGTGTCAAGCTTGGAGAGATGTTCGCAGCCATAGGATGTGTTGCCGGCTTCGTCACCATTCACGTTTCAATATTATTCACATATCTTGTTGTGTACGGTCTGATTAAAAAAAAGAAAAATCCTCTTAATGACTGGACCGAACCTAAGGAATGGAATGATTTGAGCGTCTATGATGATGAAGACGATGACTGGCCAAAATAAGTTAAAGGAGGAAAGGATATGGAATTAGGCCCTAAAATAATATGGCAAATAGGTCCGGTTCCCATTACCGAGAGTGTTATCTGGGGATGGATATTCAGTGTTCTGATTCTCATCTTCGCATTTGCATCAACCAGAAATATGCAGCGAATACCAAAAGGTATCCAGGGCGTGGCAGAATGGATAGTTGAGTTCGTTTATAACATGGTACGCGATGTAATGGGTGAGGCCGGAGAAAAATTTGCGCCTTATATGGGCACACTGTTGTTATTCCTTATTCCGGGAAGTATGCTCGGACTTCTGGATTGCAGACCAATTGCAGCAGACCTTAATGTAACGGCTCCGCTTGCAATAGTGTCGTTCGTGATGATTCACTACAATGCAGTCAGAGCAAAAACGGCTATAGGGTATATTAAGGAGATGTCATCTCCGTACGCATTCATGTTACCAATGAACATCATAAGTGAATCGATGTTCCCGGTTACACTCGCAATGCGACTCTTCGGTAACCTGTTAGCAGGTGTAATCGTAATGACACTGGTATATCACGCACTGGAAGTATTATCCGGAATGTGTGGTTCGGGAATACCGTTCTTCCAGTTGATACTGCCATTACCTCTCAACGCGTTCTTCGATTTATTCGAACCGGTATTGCAGGGGTACATATTCGTTATGTTAACAATGGTCTTCACGTCAAATGCAAGACAGGTTGAAGATTAAATATAATTAAGGAGGAAATATAATGGGAACTATTACAGCAGCAGCTTTCATAAAAGGTATGTCAGCTATCGGAGCAGGTGCAGCTATGATCGCAATGGCGGGTGTAGGTATTGGTATTGGATTTAATGCAGGTAAAACTGTAGAAGGTACTGCAAGACAGCCTGAAGCACAGGGAACACTGCTCAAACTCATGCTTATCGGTGTTGCACTTACAGAAACTGCAGGTATTTTTGCACTGATTATTTCAATCATGCTTCTCTTTGCTAACCCATTTATCTAGATCGAAAGAATTGTTCATATATTTGACATATATATAATTCAAGACATCTATTAACAGTAAGGAGGATATGCTATGAACGCAGGAATAATTGAACTTAACTGGTCGTTCCTGATGATATTGATAAATGTAGCAATCTTATACTTCATATTGAAGCGCTTCTTCTGGGAGAAAGTCAGAACGTTTATGTTGAACAGACAGGCAGCTGTCCAGGATGCATTTGACAGTGCAGAAGCCATTAATAGAAGAGCTGATGAAAAAATGCAGAACTACTCAAAACGAATTGCCAATGTTGAAGAGGAAGGCAGAGAAATCATCAGAAATGCCAAAGCAAGAGCGGAGACTCAGGCTAAGGATATTGTCGAGAATGCACATAAGGAAGCCAGTGACATCATAGCGAAAGCTGAACGTACAATTGAAGTTGAACGTGAGAAGGCAACTGCTGAAATGAAGCAGGAGATTGCAACACTTGCAATTATGGCAGCTGAGCAGATTGTAGAAAAAGAAATCGTATCAGCAGGGCAGGAAGCCGTTGTTGATGAGGTGATTAATAAGGCAAGGAGTACAGGATGGCAGAATTAACCGTTGATAGAACCTACGGCACTGCGCTGTTTGAAGCGGCGGCGGACGTGGGCAAAAAGGAACAAATCCTTGAGGAATCAATCGGGCTTTTGGAACTGCTTGAAAGCGATCCTGAACTTGGCAGATTTATCAGCCACCCTTCAATTGCCAACAAAGACAAAAAAGAAGTTCTGGCAAATATATTTGAAGGGAAGCTGACTGATGAACTTCTTAACTTCCTTTATGTAATCGTGGATAAGGGAAGAGCCGTACATCTCGAAGGAATTCTTAAGATGTACAAGAAGCTCATGTATGAAGAAGAGGGATATACAAGCGGTACCGTTTATTCAGTTGTTCCTCTCGGAGAGGAAAGAATATCACAGCTTGAGAGCGAAGTTGGCGCTCTTTTGAAAACAAAAGTTAAATTAGCAAATGAATTAGATCCCAAGCTGATTGGCGGTGTAAAGATTCTTGCAGAAGGTAAGATGATAGACTTGTCAATCAGAAAGAAGTTTGACGATCTGGAAAGTCAAATGAACTTAGTTTAGGGAGGTAAATGATGAATCTTAGACCAGAAGAAATAAGTGCAGTCATCAAAGAACAGATAAAGAATTACAAGAGCCAGATGGAAGTATCAGATTTTGGTACTGTAATCGAAGTAGGTGACGGTATTTCAAGAGTATATGGACTTGATAACTGCATGGCCGGTGAGCTTCTGGAGTTCCCCGGCAATACTTATGGCATGGCTCTCAACCTTGAACAGGACAATGTAGGTGCCGTAATATTGGGCTCCGACAGAGAAATCAAGGAAGGGGACATTGTTAAACCTACTGGAAGAGTAGTAGAAGTCCCTGTAGGTGAAAACCTGCTTGGCCGTGTTGTAAATGCACTGGGTCAGCCTGTAGACGGCAAGGGCCCTATTGTTACAGAAAAAACAAGACCTATTGAATGTCCATCATCAGGTGTTCTGGCAAGAAAGTCAGTTCACGAACCTCTGCAGACAGGTATTAAGGCAATAGATGCAATGATTCCTATCGGTAAGGGCCAGAGAGAACTTATCATCGGTGACAGACAGACAGGTAAGACAGCTATCGCAATCGATACTATCATTAACCAGAAGGGCAAGGATGTAATCTGCATCTATGTTGCTATCGGTCAGAAAAACTCAACTGTTGCACAGCTTGTTCAGACTCTTGAAGACAAGGGCGCAATGGAGTATACAATCGTAGTTGAAGCGACAGCATCAGAATCAGCACCGCTGCAGTATATAGCACCGTATGCAGGTGTAAGTATGGGTGAAGAATTCATGTATAAAGGCAAGCACGTGCTGATTGTATATGATGATCTTTCAAAGCATGCAGTTGCTTACAGAGCAATGTCACTGCTTCTCAGAAGACCACCTGGTCGTGAAGCATACCCTGGAGACGTTTTCTATCTTCATTCAAGACTTCTTGAAAGAGCAGCTAAGCTTTCCGATGAACTGGGCGGCGGTTCCATTACTGCACTGCCTATTATCGAAACACAGGCAGGAGACGTATCCGCATACATTCCAACTAACGTAATTTCAATTACTGACGGACAGATTTATCTGGAATCAGAACTGTTCTTCTCAGGTCAGAGACCAGCTGTAAACGCAGGTATCTCCGTATCCAGAGTAGGCGGAAGTGCGCAGATTAAGGCAATGAAAAAGGTTGCAAGTTCAGTTAAGCTGGAACTTGCTCAGTACAGAGAACTGGCAAACTTCTCACAGTTCGGTTCTGATGTTGACCAGGATACTAAGGACAGACTGAATCATGGTAAACTTCTCATGGAAATTCTCAAGCAGCCTCAGTATAATCCAATCCCTGTAGAAAATCAGGTAATGATAATCTATGCTGCAATTAATCATCATATGAAGGAAATTCCGATTGAGAGAGTTAAGGAATTCGAAAAGGGATTCTATGAATACATGAACGTTCAGCATTCTGAGGTAGGCAAGGCAATCAGAGAAACAGGTGAACTCAGCGCAGACGCAGAAGCTGAACTCATCAAGGGAATTGAAGAATTCAAGAAAGAATTCTAAAGTTATTTTTTAGATAATTAACCAGCAAGGAGGTGTGAGAATGGCAGCTGCAAGCATGCAGGAGATAAAGCGACGTATTAAGAGCATTAACAGTACGGAGCATATTACAAGTGCAATGAAGCTGGTTTCGGCAGGTAAGCTGCGAAAGGCCAGAGCCATTTTCGAGAAAACAAACGAAAACTCACACTACATAACTCATGTAATAGAAGATCTGTTTACAAACAGTAAGGATATCCCTGAGAAATATCTTGAAGGCGGTAACGATGCAGATGGTGTTTGTTATGTTGTAATCACAAGTAACAAGGGGCTCTGCGGAGGTTTTAACAGTAACGTAATCAAGGAAGCCGAGGCACATATCAACATGAACGGCGGACGTTCAATTATTGTGCCTGTCGGAACTAGGGGAAGGGACTACTTCGCGAAACGAGGCTATGAAATCTACAATGAATATACTGCACCACCTGAAGAAATAACTTCTCATGAAGCGAGAGAGTTATGTGCGCCTATTCTTAATATGTATGAGAAGGGTGAAATCGGAAGTGTGGTTCTGGTGTCAACTTCTTTCGTCAGTGCCATGGAGCAGCAGGTAATAGTCAAGAAGATGCTTCCATTTGACGTAGAGAGCAATCCGGAGGTGGGGACATCAAAATTTGTTGAATATGAACCTTCACCTGAGGAGGTATTTAATTATCTGGTTCCGAAGTATGTTGAAATGGTGATATACGCAGCAGTAGTAGAATCTGCAACATGTGAACATGCAGCAAGAAGAACTGCTATGGAGAATGCTACTGACAATGCCAGAGAAATGCTGGCTGATCTGTCCCTATTCTACAATAGAGCCAGACAGGCTGCTATCACAGATGAAATCATAGAAATTGTTGCCGGTTCTGAGGCACAAGGTTAGGAGGCAGACATATGAACAAGGGAAGAATACATCAGATTGTAGGACCCGTAATAGACATAAAGTTCAGTGAAGAGGAAATGCCCGAACTGCTTAATGCTATTCATATTGAGTACGAGGGCAGAACAATTGTAGCAGAAGTAGCTCAGCACATAGGAGATGACGTAGCAAGATGTATTGCACTCTCATCGACTGATGGCCTGAGCAGAGGCATGGAAGGTGTAGATACAGGAGCTCCTATTTCTATTCCGGTAGGTAAAGAAGTACTGGGCAGAATGTTTAACGTTATAGGCGAGACAATTGATAACGGAGATCAGATTGTTACTGATATGAAGGCATCAATTCATAGAGCTGCGCCTAAGTTCGAAGAGCAGGATACATCAGCCCAGATTTTTGAAACAGGTATTAAGGTTATTGACCTGATTGCACCTTATACAAGAGGTGGTAAGGTTGGTCTCTTCGGTGGAGCCGGTGTAGGTAAAACCGTACTTATTCAGGAGCTTATCAATAATATCGCAAAGGAACACGGCGGTATTTCCGTATTTACAGGTGTAGGTGAAAGAACAAGAGAAGGTAATGACCTGTACTATGAAATGACAGAATCAGGCGTTATCAACAATACAGCCATGGTATTCGGACAGATGAACGAACCACCTGGTGCAAGAATGAGAGTTGCTCTTACAGGCCTTACAATGGCTGAATATTTCAGAGATCAGGAGAACCAGGACGTACTTCTGTTCATTGACAATATCTTCAGATTCACACAGGCCGGTTCAGAAGTATCAGCACTTCTCGGACGTGTACCTTCAGCAGTAGGTTATCAGCCTACACTGGCAACAGAAATGGGTGCACTCCAGGAAAGAATTACTTCAACCAAGAAGGGTTCAATTACATCGGTACAGGCAGTATATGTACCTGCCGATGACCTTACCGACCCTGCTCCTGCAACAACATTCGCTCACTTGGATGCGACTACAGTACTTTCCAGAGCGATTTCGGAACTGGGTATTTATCCGGCTGTAGATCCGCTTGAATCAACTTCAAGAATCATGGATCCGCTTATTCTGGGTCAGGAACACTATGAGACAGCAAGAGCAGTACAGGAAGTCCTTCAGAGATATAATGAACTGCAGGATATCATCGCAATTCTCGGTATGGATGAATTGTCTGATGAAGATAAGCTCATAGTTAACAGAGCGCGTAAAATTCAGAGATTCCTGGGTCAGCCGTTCAGCGTAGCATCACAGTTCACAGGCATGGAAGGTAAATACGTTCCTATTAAGGAAACAATCAGATCCTTCAAGGAAATCCTGGAAGGTAAGCATGATGAAATTCCTGAGCAGATGTTCCTTTTCTGCGGCGGAATTGATGATGTAGTTGCTAAATATGAGGCAAGTAAGAAGTAGAAGCGAGGTTCATTATGGCTAATACAGTTAAATTAGAAATAGTGACTCCAGAGAAGCACTTTTACAGAGGCGAGGTTGAGCTTGTCATTGCCAGAACACTTAACGGTGATGAAGGCTTCATGGCAGGTCATACCTGGGGCTGTAAGCTGCTTGATGTAGGAGAACTGTGGATTAGAGAGCCTGAAGCTGAAACCAATACTTACAAGTTGGCCGCTGTGGGCGGTGGGTTTATTGATATCAAGGAGAGCGTTATCATATTCGCAGACTCCATAGAATGGAAAAAGGATATCGATGTAGACAGAGCGAAGCGCGAAAAAGCCGAAGCAGAGGAGTGGCTCAAGAAAAACGAAGAGTCAGCCCCTGAGTATGAGGTTAAGCGTGTGAGAACCGATTTGAGAAAGTGCGATAATCGTTTGCAGGTTGCTGAAGGTGGCAGAATGGCTGCCAAGCAGCATTAAGGAGAGCAGTCGTTGTTATGGATAACAGGAGAACAGCACTCATAGGCATTATTGTGGAAGATGAACTTTCTGTAGGGAGACTTAATGAGATTCTTCATGAATACAGAGAGTACATAATCGGACGAATGGGCATACCTTATAGAGAAAAGGATATGTCTATCATAAGCATAGCAATCGATGCCGAGCAGGACGTAATTAGCGCATTGTCGGGCAAGCTAGGTGCATTGAACGGTGTCAGCACCAAGACAATCTACTCCAAAAAATAAAACACGGGGATGTTGCATTTGCAACATCCCCGTTTACATATGCTGATTATTACAAAAGGTGGGAATCAGTGTCTGTTCATTATGCCACTGAATATATTGTAAAAAGAAATTAGAACCATGATAATTTCAAGTCTTCCCATAACCATGCCAACCATTTCAGTTATAAGGGTGACAATAGATGCATCAGGGTTTGTGATTCCATTGCTAAGTCCTACTGTGCCGAGAGCTGAGGCAAATTCGTAGGCGCAGTCGCCGGGGCTTTGCCCTGTGCTTGCACATAGAATCAGGGTTCCTGCCGTAAATACAAGTAAATAACATACGAGGAAGCCCCCTGCGTTAAAGGTAAGCTTGGAATCGATTTCTTTGCTTATGTGATTTCGATTATATGATACTGTGGTAACACGTATAGGTGGCTGAATCTGTTCTCGCAGATATCTGCTCATTGCCTTGAGCAGATAATAAGTTCTGTTCATTTTGATTCCACCGGCAGTTGACCCTGCACATCCCCCAATAAGCATTAGTATCATCATTGCGGCGACAGCAAAGCTGGGCCAGGATGGGTAATTGTCTATAGAATAACCCGACGTGGTAAATGTTGTTATTACACAGAAAAATCCCTGAAGCAGAGACTTGCCTGCGGAATATCCCTTGAAGAGGAAAAGCGCGAGGGAAACCATAATGCCGAATATCGCAGTAACCTTGACCATGAAGGCGAATTCTGTATCCTGTAAACTTTCGATGAAATGCCCCTTCGTAAGAGATAATACTATGACGAAGTTTGTGGCGCCGATAAACATAAGAACCATTGTAATTATATCAACAGGTACACTGTGAAATGCCTCTATGGATAATGGTTCTGTGGAGAATCCGGCAGTGGATATTGCTGACATTGTATGGCATATGCCATCAAAGACACTCATGCCGCAGATTGTATAAGCTACAGTTCCGATACAAAGCCATATAATATAAATCCTTGAGATTATTTTAGCGGTTCCTTTCAGGCTGGGTTTAATCATATCCATATGTCCTTCGGCATTATAAAGACTCGCTACCCGTCTGTTTCGGATAATCATGGTAATCATTATAATAAAGCCCAAACCACCACAGTATTGCGTGAAACTTCTGTAGAACAGGAAAATCTGTGGAAGAGAATCAACATCGGCCACTGAAAGGCCAGTGGTTGTCCATCCGCTTATGGACTCAAATATGGCAAGGTGGAAAGGAAGCTGTCTGCCGAGAATGAAGGGAACAGCTCCGAGAAAAAATGCGTAACACCAGACAAAAAGTACTGGGGAACTGCCTTTTCTTATATGTGACATGAATCTGTGAGCATTAGCTGAGTCAAGACCGTCTTTAAATCTGAAAAAAATAATCAGCCCAAGCGCCGCAGAAAAAAATGCGGGAATCAGAAATGCATGAGCATATTTTACTTCTTCCGGATAAAAGGGGAGTACAGCTAGTGGGACGAGCATAAGGAAACTGATTAGCAGAATCAGCTCACCATAGCTGTTGCCATTCTTAATAAGTGAATTTTTAGCCATCAAGTCCCAGTCCTTCCGTTATTTCATCAATATTCATATTAAGCGCTACCGATTCTTCTATGATGCTGGATATGATTGAAACCGCACATACGACAGAATCAACACCCAAATTTTCAAATAGTTTCTTATTGGAAGGGTCTGTGATAATGGCAGCAGTCTTTTTAACATTGAATTTCTTTTTGCAAAGCTGGCATATTACCAAATTCGCGTCGTCATAAGGTGACATCGCAATAGCAAGATCAGCACCATAAACAGAAGCATCTTCCAGAACGAAGGGTTTGGAACCATCACCGCAAAAGACCTGAAGACCTTTAATTGTACTCAGTTTCTGACAGTTCTGGGGGCATTCGTTAATGGCGGTAACCTTGTATCCTTTGTGAATGAGGGATTTGGCGAGAAGACGAGTCTCATCAAATCCGTTAATGAGTACTATTCTGAAATCCATAATTTACCTACCTGTTTACAAGTTTATATATTCATAATTGTGCGTTTCACATTTATATGCTTTTGTATCCTGGATAGAGCATGTCACAGACAGCATCTGTAGACATGGTTACAGGGCATATTGTCTTAATGTCAAACTCCTGGTAAACGCATTCTCTTTCGGGATCGTAAAGTCGCGCAATAACTTTGCTTATGTTGTACATTTCGCGAGCTATCTGAGCAACCATAATGTTTGTGTTATCCATGTTTGTAACTGCAATCACCGCGGTTGCCTTCTTGATATTGCATTGCCCACGAATGAACATTTCGCAGGCATCACCGACCATTGTCATTCCACTGAATGAATTGGATAGCTTGTTAAAGGACGCCTCTTCTTTGTCGATAATCATAACATCCTTGTCCGCATCAGACAGGGTATCGGCAAGATATGCTCCGAGCCTGCCGCAGCCTACAATGATAATATAGTCTGATTTGCTGTCACTTTTGGAAAAAAGTCCCATTGCAGTCACCTCCGGTATCATTTTATGAACAAACGCATTATATACCTTTGAATACAAAAGTCAAGTTTTAGATTTTGATGTCAAACAGTTCGTTTTAAGATATAATAAACCAAATGAAAATATGCGGCAAGCTTGAGATATAAGGAGGATAAAATAATGGAAGACAGACAGAACGTAAGCTTCAGAATAGGACCCATAAGACCACCAAGCGAAGCGGATAGTCTTTTGATACAGGTAACGAGAGGATGTACATGGAACAGGTGCAAATTCTGTCAGCTGTACAGGCATACGCAGTTTAAGGCATATAGCGTGGATAGCGTTAAGGCCGATATTGACAATATGGTGATTCTGGCAGATCGAATCAGGAAATACAGAAATGAAGCCGGCGACTGGGATATTGACGGAATCAACATGGAGCTTGGCGGAATTTCTTCGGATGAAGAGAGACAGAGCTATTATATGATGGCAAACTGGCTGATAAGGGACGGGAGAAACGTATTCCTTCAGGACGGTAATACAACTGTTCTTAAAGGGGGGCGACTCAGTGATGTCATCAGATATCTCAAGGACGCTTTCCCACAGATTGAGAGAATTACATCCTACGGCCGTGCGGAGAATCTCAGCAAAACAAGTCCTGAAGAATTCGCAGATCTTAAGGATGCGGGACTCGACAGGATACATTCCGGGTTTGAGACAGGTTCGGACAAAGTTTTGACGATGATAAACAAAGGCGTTACTCAGGCACAGGAGATTATCGCAGGCAAAAATGTCAAAGCGGGAGGAATAGAGCTTAGCATTTATTTTATGGCCGGTGTCGGTGGTCATGACCTGACCGCAGACAATGCAGAGGGAACTGCAGAAGTGATAAATCAAATCAATCCTGATTTTGTCAGAGTGAGAACTGCGGCGTATAAGCCGGGCACAGAACTTTATGATGAGTGGCAGCAGGGGCTGATAATTCCGTGCACCGATGAAGAAAAGCTGATTGAAATTCGCAGAATCATAGAACTGGCAGACAATGTGGACACCAGAATTGTAAGCGACCATATTCTCAATTTGCTCATGGATATTGAGGGTCATATGATAAAAGATAAATCTCGTTTATTGGCTATTGCCGATGAATACCTCAATCTGCCTAAGGATAAGCAACGTGAATTCCAGCTGGCAAGGCGTATGAACATGGTAGTGAGACCTTCGCAGATGGAACTTATGGGACCGGGAAACATACAGCACATCAGGCAGATAATTGCCGAAACACCTGATGACAGAGCGTGGGAAGATAAGATTAATATGATTATTGAGAGGTACATATAAATGAAAACTGTGGAGATCAGAGAGTTCACGGTAAGGAATTCGGGCGGTAACCCGATACAGGTTGTCATATGCCATGATGGGAGATTTCCCGAAATTGAAAGTATGAGGATGGTTGCCGGAGATAATCCTGAGGGTGAAACTGTATTCCTCATAAATAACCGCGGTCGAATTGAATTACAGACCTTAGAGGCTGACGGAAGGGAAGGAATATGGGGCAATGGGACGGTCGCTGCCTTTAAGGCTCTGCTTGAAGAGAACTTGATAAAGGCGGGAGAGGATTACGTTGCACATATTGGAAGTGAGCAGACAACTATTAAGGTTGAAAAAAAGTTCGTGTCTATGACAATGCCGCGAGCAAGAGTAATGTCAACGGTAAGCAATCGTGAATCCGTTGAATTGATATTCAAGAGTCTGGGCATTCCATACGAAGCGGTAAGCTTTATGCCTGCCTGCGGATGTTTTAGAAATCTCGAACCTATGGTTGTTACAGCAGGAATGCCAGTTCTTGTTGTGCCGGTAAATGGAAAGGATATGTTAGAAAAAATCAGTCCGGATATGCCACTGGTAAGTGAGATATGCAAAGGATTGAAATGTGCAGGTATATATGCCTTTGCCTTTGAAACTGTAGATATAGGAACCATGGCTCACTGCAGAGGATTTTACCCTCTGCTTGGAGTTGATGAAAGCGCTGCATCCGCATCGGCTGTGGCGGCCTTGAGTTTCTATCTTAACGGATTCGGTCTGTTCCCCCAGGGAAGAGAAGCGTTGTATTTCCAGAAAACCAGTGATGGTAACGAATCTCAGATTACAGCCTTTATCAAAGGGAAGGGAGCTTCTATGGAGATTCTTATCGGTGGAGAAGCATCAATTAAAATATAAAGGCATATAGCTAAAATAAAAAGCGAAGGGTATAGTCTCTGAAAGGATAAAGACTAATGACCCTTCGCTTTTTTGTTATGAAATGCATGCCATAAAAGGCAAATTGTATCCGTGTCTATTTTCTTGATGAAAGTAAGTAGGCTACTGCTGTGAATCCGACAAATCCGACAACTGCCAGCACACCTTCAAGTCCCGGTGCGAATCCAGGCCATATTATTAAAACAGAACCAATCATAAGTCCCAAAATGGCACAATAAAGCACTTGCGGATGGAAGCGAAGCAAGTTCTTAATAAACTTGACACCGAGAATTCCGCCGGCAGCAATCCCGAGAAATACAGGGATAATAACCCCCATGTTAAAGGTGGCAACAGCCTCCATAATGACACCGTAAATTCCGAAAAGCAGCAATATGAGACTTCCGCTCAAACCGGGGAGTATCATTGCAACCATAGCAATGGCACTGCATACGAACAGTCTTGCAATAAGAAGCATGTCAAGACCCCCCATAGCTTCAAGACTCTTGTTGGTTACCGCGTCAGGATTGACAATGGCAAGTGCCAACATAACCAGGAATGCCACAACAAAAAAAATCCAGTTAACAGGTTTGATTTTACCGTCACCTTCATTTTGGGTTTTTTTGGCCAGGGCAGGCATGCTGCCCACAACAAGACCGATAAAGCAGAAATTGAGAATTACCGGGTGAGATTCCATGGCGCCGACAATAACTTTGCTTAGGGCAAATATGCCGATTACAGCACCGGCAGCAAGGGGTACGAGGAATTTAAGGTGGGACTTAATGTTAGTTTTGCTGATGCTGAACATAATGTCGTCATAAATGTCCAGAATTACAGCCATGGTCCCGCCACTGACCCCCGGAATAGCGTTAGCAATACCTATTAATAATCCGTAAAGTGTGTTCTTTAAATAATACATGTTATGATTATACTATGTTTTGTGGTAGAATGTAACCCTATGGAGGTAGCAAATGAGCTATAGGGTTAAATTAAATGTATTTGAAGGACCCTTTGACTTGTTGGTATATCTTATCGAGCATGCACGAATGAGCATATACGACATCAAAGTGTCCGAAATTACAGGCCAGTATATAGATTATGTAAATAAAATGAGAGAAGCTGATGTTAATGTAAGTGCTGAATTTATGGTGCTGGCGGCTTCTCTTATTGAGATTAAATCAAAGATGCTTTTGCCGCGTGTTGCAGCGGCAGGGGATGGTGTTACAGAACTTACCGAAGATCCGAGAACAGAGCTGGTGCAGAAGCTTCTGGAATACAAAAGATACAAATCCATATCAGAAATGCTCGGAGAAAGATATGAAGAGAGCGGTATGAGTCTGGCTAAGACACAGGAAGATATCAGCGCTTATACAGGCGAAGCTGATGTTTATCTGAGCCTGGACGCAGATAAATTCAAAAATGCATTTGAAGCATTCCTGATTCGTAAAAAAAAGATTGAAGAGATACGGGAGCATCACAAACGAAGCGAGAAGCAGCGTATGACGGCAGAACTTCGAATGGAAGATATAAGGCTCTTTTTTGCCGACAGGGGTAAGGAACAGGTTGATTTCAGACAGCTTATCCCAAAGAAGGACGATAAGTACGATGTCGCACTGACATTCTCTTCTGTTCTGGAAATGATGAAATCAAACAAACTTACTGCAGAGCAAAAGAAACTGTTCGGGGACATACTGGTAAAACCTATGGACAATCTTTTTGAAACAAATGCTGCAGATGACAGAGATGACGGAGGAAGCAATTAATGACCGGAAGCAAAACGATTAAATCAGCAATTGAATCAATGATGTTCATATGGGGAGACCCTCTGGACATTAAGGAAGTTGCGGATATTTTTAACGTAGATAAAAAAGAAATATATGCACTTTGCAAAGAACTACAGGCTGAATACGAGCAGGAGGGCAGAGGAATTGTTATCCGTGAGGTTAACAAGAGCTTTCAGTTCGTTACAAGAAAGGAAAATATCGGTTATATTGAGAGGTTGTGTACGCCGGTAAAGCATAAGAAGCTTTCTCAGTCGGCATTGGAGGTGCTTGCTATTATCGCCTATAAACAGCCGGTGACAAAGGGGGAAATCGAAGCGGTAAGAGGAATCAAATGCGACAGAGTTATTGAGGGCCTCATGAAAAAGGAACTTGTGGCTCAGCTTGGCAGATCCGACGCTGTGGGAAGACCGATGCTCTATGGTACTACTGACCGTTTCCTTATGGAATTCGGCTTCGAAACACTTAAGGATTTACCTGAAATTCAGGATATTGAAGATGTTCTTGATGAAAATGAAGGGGAGCAGGAAGATATTCTCTATACTGAACAGATTGCAATTCAGATTCCCGAAAAAGAGTAGACGGGCGGAGTGATATGAATTAATTCGTTCTCAGAAGAGAATTTTCTCAGATGAAATGAAATTTTTCTTATTGACACGTCCCATTGACAGGCATATAATCCGAATATAAGTTAATAACCTAAACCGTTGAGTAAGAGTGAGTAGATATGTTTCTGAATTCACAGAGAGCCGCAGATGGTGGGATTGCGGTAAGGATGGACGTGTTGAATGGACTTACGAGGGCAAACCGAAAGCCGGTGGCATGTGTTAATATGTCTGTAGCAAGTAGGGGCGACGAACTTCCGAGCGTTAATCGGTAAGCATATGATGGTATGCGATGAGTGCACTCATAAGAGTGAAGATAGGTGGCACCGCAGGAGAATTATACTCTTGTCCTATTAATTAATAGGATGAGAGTTTTTTTATTACAAAATCCTCTATCCTATGAACTATCGCATTTTTCAAAAGAAAGAGAGGAAAAAGAAATGAAAAAAGACGGAAATATTCCTTACAAGACTTACCTTGAAGAAAACGAGATTCCTAACAAATGGTACAACGTCAGAGCAGATATGCCAGTCAAACCGGCACCTCTTGTTAATCCGGGCACAGGCAAACCTCTGACCATGGAAGAAATGGAACCTATTTTCTGTAAGGAGCTGATCAAACAGGAACTGGATAACGATACTGCATATATTGATATTCCGCAGGAAGTACAGGATTTTTACAAGATGTACAGACCATCACCGCTGATTAGAGCATACTTTCTCGAAGAGGCGCTGGGAACTCCGGCCAAGATTTATTACAAGTACGAGGGATCAAATACTTCGGGATCTCATAAGCTCAATTCAGCCATAGCTCAGGTATATTATGCCAAGAAGCAGGGCCTTAAGGGAGTAACAACAGAAACAGGAGCCGGTCAGTGGGGTACTGCGTTATCCATGGCATGCGCATACTTTGATATGGATTGCAAGGTTTATATGGTTAAGGTTTCATATGAACAGAAGCCTCACAGGAGAGAGGTCATGAGAACATACGGAGCATCCGTAGTTCCGTCACCATCAATGGAGACAGAGGTGGGCAGAAAAATCAATGCGGAATTTCCGGGAACAACAGGTTCACTGGGTTGTGCAATTTCAGAAGCTGTAGAGGTTGCCCTGGCAAGTAAGGGAGATTACAGATATGAGCTGGGATCAGTGCTTAATCAGGTAGTGCTTCATCAGTCAATAATCGGTCTTGAAGCTAAGGCTGCATGCGACAAGCTGGGAGTTAAACCTGATATGATTATCGGTTGCGCAGGCGGCGGCTCAAACCTTGGAGGACTTATCGCACCTTTTGCCGGCGAAAAATTAAGAGGGGAAGCGGACTATGACATAGTTGCTGTTGAACCTGCATCATGTCCGTCACTGACTCGCGGAGTTTTTGCATACGACTTCTGTGATACAGGCAAAATCTGTCCACTGGCAAAGATGTATACTCTGGGAAGCGGATTCATTCCTTCGGCAAATCATGCAGGCGGCCTGAGATTCCACGGCATGTCACCAATTGTTTCGCAGCTTTATCACGATGGATATATGAGAGCTGTTTCAGTTGAACAGACCGAAGTCTTTGAAGCGGCAGAAACCTTTGCTAAGACTGAGGGAATTCTTCCGGCACCTGAATCATCCCATGCAATTAGAGCTGCAATAGATGAAGCACTCAGATGCAAGGAGACAGGTGAAGAAAAGACAATACTCTTCGGACTTACAGGTACAGGATATTTTGATATGGTAGCTTACGGCAAATATAATGACGGTGAGATGACAGATGAAATCCCTACAGATGAAGAACTGCAGGCATCCTTTGCAACATTACCGCAGATTCCTGATGCTAAATAAGAATCACACAGGCAGGGGCTGAATAAGTAAGGGTGAAGGTTGAAAAATCAGCAGTTTTGGAGTATAGTTAATAGTGTTATGCATTTGATTTTGGAGGAAATTAACCAGGAGGGGAATTATGGCACTTGTAACTACAAAAGATATGTTTGCTAAAGCATACGACGGCGGATATGCAATTGGCGCATTCAATGTTAACAACATGGAAATCGTTCAGGGTATCACAGAAGCAGCTGCAGATCTTAATGCACCGCTGATTCTGCAGGTATCAAAGGGCGCAAGAGCGTATGCCAACCATACATACCTGATGAAACTCGTTGAGGCGGCAGTAGAAGAGACAGGTCTTCCTATTGCGCTGCACCTTGACCACGGCGACAACTTTGAAATCTGCAAAAGCTGCATTGATGGGGGATTCACATCAGTAATGATTGACGCATCATCAAAGCCTTTCGCAGAGAACATTGAGATTACCCGTAAGGTAGTTGAATATGCTCACGATAAGGGAGTTGTTGTTGAAGCAGAGCTGGGAACTCTGGCAGGCGTTGAAGATGAAGTTAACGTTTCAGCTGAGAACTCATCATATACTAAACCTGAAGAGGTAGAAGAATTCGTTGATAAGACAGGCTGTGACTCATTGGCAATCGCAATAGGAACAAGCCACGGAGCTTACAAATTCAAGCCAGGCACTAAGCCTCAGCTTAGATTTGACGTTCTGGAAGAAGTATCAAAGAGACTTCCGGGCTTCCCTATCGTTCTTCACGGATCAAGTTCAGTACCACAGGAATTCGTTGAAAAAATCAACAAATACGGTGGAAACATGGCCGGCGCGGTAGGTGTTCCTGAAGACCAGCTGAGACATGCGGCTTCACTGTCAGTATGCAAGATCAACATTGACTCAGACTTAAGACTTGCGATGACTGCATCAATAAGAGAATATATGGCTGAACACCCTGAGCACTTTGACCCAAGACAGTATCTGAAACCTGCAAGACAGGCAATTAAGGATATGGTAGGTCACAAGATTGTTGACGTTCTTGGATGTAACGGCAAGGCATAGCCTTAATAGAAAACCAGTAAAGTGAAAAACTGGTCAAAATAAATTGAGCACTACAGGTAATTTGATATGTACCCTCTTTACTGGACACCCAGTAAGGAGGGTATTTTTATGCGCTATAGTTATGAGTTCAAGAGAAAATGTGTTGAACTGTATCGTCAAGGACAATATTTGCCAACACCGGATGGTTTATCAGATAAGCAGTTTCATGCAACTGTAAGAAAGTGGTTCTGACTGGAAGAAGCAAATGGAAACGATGGACAACTTTATTAATGGGTTCGCAAATACAAAACTTTGGGGTACAATGGTCTTATATTTCACTCGGATCAAGGTTGGCAGTATCAACATGTTTCCTATAGAACGGAACTCCAGAAACATGGCATAATTCAATCTATGTCAAGAAAAGGCAATTGCTATGACAACTGTATCATGGAAACATTCTTTGGCAGGATGAAGAACGAGATGTATTCTGGGTACATATCATATACGGAGGTTTATAATGAACAAACAACAATTAGCCGCTAAGATTTGGGAATCTGCAAATAAAATGCGTTCAAAAATCGAAGCTAACGAATATAAAGACTATATTTTAGGCTTTATTTTCTATAAATTCCTTTCTGAAAAAGAAGTTAAATATCTTAAAGCGAATGATTGGACAGACGAGTATCTCCCGGAATTGACTGAAGAAGAGACAGAAACTGTTGAAAGCATTCAAAAGAATTTAGGCTATTTTATTTCTTATGACAACTTGTTTTCAACTTGGCTTGCAAAGGGAAGTGATTTTAGCGTTCAAGATGTTCGTGATGCTCTTTCTGCTTTTAGCCGTTTAATCAATCCTACTCATAAAAAAGTTTTCGAAGGCGTTTTTGATACACTCCAAACAGGTTTGTCTAAATTGGGCGACAGCGCTGCTTCCCAATCTAAATCTATTAGCGACCTTATTCAGCTTATCAAAGATATTCCTATGGACGGTAAGCAAGGCTATGATGTCCTTGGCTTTATTTATGAATATTTGATTGAGAAATTTGCTGCAAATGCAGGCAAAAAAGCCGGTGAATTCTATACACCTCACGAAGTATCTTTACTTATGTCCGAGATTGTCGCTAATCACCTGATGGACAGAGAAAAGATTGAAATATTTGACCCTACAAGCGGTTCAGGCTCACTTCTTATTAACATTGGTAAAAGTGCCTCTAAATATATTGAGGGAGAAAATAAAGTCAAATACTATGCTCAGGAATTAAAACAAAATACATATAACCTTACACGTATGAATTTGGTTATGCGTGGTATTGAAGCCGATAATATTGTAACTCGAAACGGTGACACTTTGGAGGATGATTGGCCGTATTTCGATGAAAACGACCGGATAGGAACATATAACCCTCTTTATGTTGACGCTGTTGTTTCTAATCCGCCTTATTCTCAGAATTGGAACCCTGCTGATAAAGAAACTGACCCTCGTTACGCAGGCTACGGACTTGCACCAAAGGGTAAGGCAGACTATGCCTTTTTGTTGCACGACCTTTATCATATTAAGCCTGACGGAATTATGACTATTGTTCTTCCTCACGGAGTTTTATTCCGTGGTGGTGAAGAAGGCGAAATTCGCAAGAACTTAATTGAAAAGAATAAAATTGACACAATAATTGGCTTGCCCGCAAGCATCTTTTATGGCACAGGTATTCCGACCATAATTATGGTTTTGAAACAAAAGAGAGCCAACACTGATGTTTTAATTGTTGATGCATCAAAGGGATTTATAAAAGAGGGCAAAAACAATAAACTTCGGGCTTCGGATATTAAGAGAATTGTCGATGTTGTAACACGCAGAGAGAGTGTTGAAAAGTATTCAAAGGTTGTCAGCCGTGATGAAATTAGAGCAAACGACTATAACTTAAATATTCCGAGATATGTTGACTCCTCAGATGCTGCCGAGTCTTGGGATATTTACGCTTCTATGTTTGGCGGACTTCCGATTTCCGAGATAGATGAACTTAAAGAATATTGGAGAGCGTTCCCTGTACTCCGTTCTGCCTTGTTTGAAAATACATCTTCAGAGCATTGCAAGCTCATTGTTGATGATATTAAAAAGGCAATTAAAGAACACGCTGATGTTAAAAATTTTGAAAGTGAATTTCAAACTGTTTTCGGCAATTTTGATGAGTATTTATATGATGAATTGATTGCAAAAATGGAAAGCCTGAGTATTTCCAAGACAGAAGAAATTTTGTCGGAAAATATTTTTGCAAGAATGACCGATATTCCGTTAGTTGATAAGTATGAAGCGTATCAACTTCTTGACGATGATTGGACTAAAATAGCGGTAGATTTGGAAATTATACAAACCGAAGGTTTTAGTGCTGCCAAAGTCGTTGACCCTAATATGGTAATTAAGAAAAAAGACGGAAAAGAACAGGAAGTTCAAGAAGGTTGGAAAGGTCATATTATCCCATTTGAGTTAGTACAACATCAATTATTGAATGAAGATGTTAAAAATTTAGGTATAGATGAAAATAGAATGAATGAAATAGCATCAGAATATGAAGAATTGATGGATGCTCTTTCGGACGATGATAAACAAAAATTATTGGATGATGATAATACTTCTTTTGTAGCTAAGGAAGTCACAAATGCCTGTAAGGAGGTATTTGCTGATATTTCAACTCCAGAAATAGAGATTTTACAACAGTACCGTGATTTGTCTAAAGCAAAAGATAAGTTATCTTTTGCTGAAGAGCATAAAGAAATAGCTTGGGAAAGTATGTCGGCAAATAAAAATGGCACATATGGAAAGGCTGAATTAAACAAGTATATTACTGCTCTTAAGTATAAAATGAGTTTTGAAGAAGGAAGTTATGAATACATAGTTGTTCGAGCCAATGCTCTTATTGCAGAAGAAAAAGAATTGAAAAAGGCTGTTAAAGAAAAGGCAGCACAACTTCACTTGAAAACCAAAGAAACTATTGAAGGGTTGTCCGACGAACAGGTTATAGAACTGCTTAAAGAAAAATGGATTAAGCCGCTTATTGACAATCTTATGCAGCTACCCGACAGCATTGTAGCTGAATTGGTTGCAAAACTTGAAACACTTGCCAAAAAATATGAAACAACATTTGCCGAGGTGGAAACTCAAATTGAAGAAACGGAAAAATCTCTTTCTGCTATGATTGATGACCTTGACGGTAGTGAATTTGATATGTTGGGGTTGGCAGAATTGAAGAAATTACTTGGAGGTTGTGCAAAATGACGAAAAAATCAAGCACTCCGGCAATTAGGTTTAAGGGATTTACTGAAGATTGGGAACAGCGTAAGTT
>JAUNFA010000017.1 GCA_030525285.1 Bacillota bacterium
AAGAAGCTAAGGCAAGAGCTGAAGAGATTGCGAGAAGAGAAGCTGCAGAAGCCAAGATAAGAGCCGAAGAAGAGGCGAGAAAAATAGCTGAAGAAGAAGCCAGAATCAAGGCTGCTGCAGTGGCTAAATATCAGGCTGAACAGGAAGCTAAGATAAGAGCTGAAGAAGAGCTGAAGGCGGCACAGGAAGCAGCTAAGATAAGAGCTCAGCAGGAGGCAAGACTTGCAGCAGAAGCGCAGGCCAAGTTTGAAGCCGAGAAAGCAAGAAGAGAGCTTGAAGAAGCTGAAAAGAAGGCAAGACTTGAAGCTGAGAGAGAAAGAATAGCGAGAGCTGCTAACGAGACAATCGCCAACGAGGAAGCCCGCAAGGTTCTTGAACAGACAGCAAGAATGAAGGACGAAGAAGAGGCCAAAATCAGAGAAGCCCTTGCAGGATTCAGAGCTGGCAGAAATGTGACCAAACCAGTAGATACTCAGGTTGAAGCGGCTCATGAAGCAACAAGACAGCAGATAGATTCAATGGTGAAGGCAAGAGATACCTTCTTTGGTGAGATTGACACGAACAGAAATACTGGGGCAGCAGCACAGTCGCAGGCCGGATTTGTTGAGCGGGAAGATGAAGTGCCTGTTACAGGCAGAGATACAATGCTCAAGAGCAATCTCAGTGATACGAGAATCGTGGATAAGGACGAAATCATGGCAGGTATTGCAGATTCCACAATTGCGGCCAGCAGAGATGAATTCGCTGAGATGGGTGCTTATCCGTCAGATTTGAAACATTCAGAGGAACCGGATGAAATCGATGACCTTCTCAACCAGCTTGAGACAGTCGAAGATTTCGAAGACCTGGACGCGGAAGACTTCCCAATAAGGGCGACTGCAGAACATGAAGAACCAGAAGATGTATTTGATACAGTAGATCAGCTTCCTGAAGAAAATGATATACATTTTGATGATTCTCAGGAAGAACTTTCAGATCTTGAAGCACTTATGGGTTCAGCAGGATCCATTTCAGGGGGAGAATACATACCTTCATCTGATGTTGATGAGCCAACCATGATATTCGGGGCAGAAGAAGCCGATGTATTCAGTGGACAGGATATGAGCGAAACAAGAAAGTTTGATTTCGATATTCCTGAAGAAGAGCAGGATGCGTCACACACTATAGTTATAGGACAGACACCTGAAGCATTCTCAGATATTCCGGAAACCGACTTTGACAGTTACGGTGAAGAAGAAGCAGAACAGTTCCTTAGACAGAAAGAAGGGGAAGCTGATGCTGATATTACAGAAGCTGACGATAATCGTGTGAAAGCTGAAGAAGCTCCGATGAGCAAGAAGGAGAAGAGAGCAGCAGCTAAGGCGGCAAAGGCTGAACAGAAGGCAGCAGCCAAGGAAGCTAAGAAGAGTAAGAAGTCAAAGAAGAATGATGTGGATGATGAGAACGGAGACGAAAAATCCGGTGGAGCTGCAAGAACAGTCCTCATAGTAGTGCTTATACTTCTTTCACTGATTCTGGCCGTAGAGGCTATTGGAATCGGAGTTCACTTTTTTGCTCCTCAGAGCAAAGTTGCAGAAATAGTCGATACTCAGCTTAACAAAGTAGTGCACATGATTACAGGTGATGACACTGACTACAACGTATTCGCCGAGCAGCGAAGAGAAGGACCACTCAAGGACAACACCGAACTTGTAGAGGCTAATATGGACCAGAACTACAACAAGAATATCAAAGAAATAACCTGGAACAAAGACCTCAAATACGATTCCAAAAAAGTCAAAGACAATTCAGACCTGGTCCTATCAACGCCTATAACCGAGGTTGAGTGGGGCAGAGACAGCAATAACTATTCTGTCTATTACGATGACAAGGTTATAGGCCTGGCGATTGCCTACGAATCACAAAAGTATGAACTGATGAAGAGCGGTGATGAAAGCGTTATGTCGCTCATTGGAACAGGCAGTACGAAGAGCACTTTACGCAAAAAGAAGAATTCGAACCCTGGTGAGTTTACTAAGCTGGAGCTCGGAGAAATCAGAACGTCCGGAAGCTATTATTTTATCTGGATCAAAGAAACCATCGGCGGCAAGACAGAGAAAAGAGTACTCAAAATGTACCCTGAAAAGAAGTTTGTAATGCTCATCGATAGAGGAATTTCGCTGTAGAGGCAGAAGAGGAGAAATCCGTAGTTTGAGTATTTAAATATTAAGATTTAGCATGAGATTTAACCACCATCAGTAATTTAAGGGGAGATTAAATTGAAAAGAAAACTAAAACCAGAGAAAGAAAAGAAGAACAGAAAGTTCGGCGGGAAGGTTGCACTTGTTGTAATAGTTCTCGTTCTGGCATTATTCATAAGCCTTATCGGGTTCATAACGGACTATCTTTGGTTTAGAGAACTGAATTACGTGTCAGTTTTCTTCACTAAGCTGTTCACACAGATTAAGATAGGTGCACCTGTTTTCGTCATAGTGACACTGCTTGCCTATGTATATCTTAAGTTCCTTAAGCATGGGTACATGAAAAAGATCGAGTCTGACGAAGCGATAAATATGGGAAAACTCAACTTGATTACGTGGAGCATCGCCGGTGTATTCGGCATTATTGCAACGTATGTATGCGTGGTCAATCTGTGGTTCCAGGGACTTCAGTTTGTCAAGAGTACAGACTTTGACATTAAGGATCCTCTCTATAACATGGACATTTCCTTCTATGTATTTAAGCTGGGATTCATTGAAGAATGCAACAATATTGTTCTGGCACTGCTCATAGCATTCCTTATTATGACAGTGCTGTACTACATGATTCTGATTACTCTCAGGGCTCCGTCATTCATCAAGGAAAGTACGGTAGAGCCAGAAGAAGAGGAAGTTAATTACGGTGAGAGTTCGGCGGAATTTAAGGCGAACGGTGGATTTGACAATATCAATGACATGTTCGGTGCCTTCAGAGATGGCATAAACTCAAGCAAGTCACCTTTCGGAAGTGGCAAGGCAAAAGTAGAGAAATCATTAAACAGCAACAATCTGCACACTCTTATTTCCATAGCAGAAAAGCAGCTTATAATCGTTGGCGTACTATTCTTCATTATGGTCGGATTCCACTTCTTCCTGAAGCAGTACGAACTGCTCTTCGGAAGTACAGGAGCAGTACACGGTGCAGGATTCACAGATATTAATGTAACTCTTTGGGTTTATAGAATCCTTATGGGTCTCAGTGTAATTGCGGCTATCGGGTTCGCATTAGGAATTACGAAGAAAAAAATTAAGCCTGCGGCTACAGTGCCGGTTATTATGATTATTGTAGGTGCGCTGGGAATCGGCGGACAGCTAATCGTTCAGAATCTGGTTGTAACACCTGATGAAATAAACAAGGAAAGCAAGTACCTTGAGAGAAACATTGAATACACCCAGTATGCATACGGGCTTAACGATGTTGACGAGAAGAGCTTTTCTGCCGCATCGGATTTATCGAGTGAAGATATAGCCAAGAATGAGGATACTATTTCAAATATCCGAATTAACGACTATAGTCCGACGAAAAAATTCTACAATCAGACACAGTCAATCAGACAGTATTATGACTTCAATGATGTAGACGTTGACAGATACACCATCAACGGAGATTATACGCAGACATTCCTTTCGGCGAGAGAAATAGATGAAAGCAAGATTAGCGATACATGGCTGAACAAACATCTGAAGTATACTCATGGATACGGTGTGACATTATCGAGAGTTGACCAGATTACATCAAGCGGTCAGCCTGATATGCTGGTCAAGAACATTCCACCGGAATCAAGTGCAGACGAAATTAACATTACAAGACCTGAAATTTACTTTGGTGAAATGACATCAAACTATGCTCTTGTTAACACTTCGGAAGATGAATTTGACTATCCTGACGGCGATAACAACAAGTATACCCAGTATGAGGGTAATGCCGGAATTAAGCTGAATCTGCTTAACAGATTCATGTTTGCCGTAAGAGAAAAGTCATTGAAGCTTCTGGTTTCAGGTAATATTAAGAGCGACTCTAAGATAATCATCAACAGAAATATCATGGAAAGAGTCAAGGAAATAATGCCATACCTTGAGTATGACGATGACCTGTACATGGTAACTGCAGAGGGCAAGCTTTACTGGATGCTGGATGCTTACACGTATTCTGACAAATATCCATATTCCGAACCGTATTCAGATGAGTCGACTGTTAATTATGTGAGAAACTCAGTTAAGGTTGTAATCGATGCATACAATGGTAGTGTTGATTACTACATCGTAGATGAGAAAGATCCTATAGCGCAGACATTCAAGAACATTTATCCCGCTTTGTTCAAGGATCTGAAGGATATGCCGGAAAGTCTCAAGGCACACATCAGATACCCGAATACATTGCTCAACATTCAGTCACAGATATATCAGAGATACCACATGGAAGATGTTAAGGTATTCTATCAGAATGAAGACCTTTGGGAAATTTCAAGTGAAATATACGGAACAAAAGAACAGAAAATGACTCCGAACTATTACATCATGAAACTTCCGGGTGAAAAGAGTGTAGAGTTCGTTAACTCGATTCCGTTCACACCAAAGGACAAGAAGAATCTGATGGGACTTCTCGTAGCGAGAAACGATGGTGATAATTACGGTAAACTGGTCCTCTATCAGATGCCTAAGAGCAAGACTGTCTACGGACCTATGCAGGTTGAAGCACAGATTGACCAGAACACCGAAATTTCAAAGGAATTCTCTCTCTGGAGTTCAGCCGGTTCAAGCTACAGCAGAGGTAACATGTTTGTAATACCTATTGAAGGCTCAATTCTGTACGTTGAACCTGTATATCTGGAAGCTACGAACTCAAGTATTCCTGAAGTAAAGAGGGTTATCGTAGCTTACGGAGACAAGATTGCATATAAACCGACACTGGCAGAGGCACTTAATGAGCTCTTCGGAGAGGGAAGCGCCAAGGATTCCAGTACGTCAGGAAGTTCAGGCAAGAAGGGCGGCAAGCTTACCCAGAGCCAGATTATCAAAAAGTGTCAGGACGCTTATGATGACGCTCAGAAAGCTTTGAGCGACGGCAATTGGGCCAAGTATGGCGAACACATGAAGAAACTGGAAAAGTATCTGAAGAAATTAAAATAGCGAAGGATGCAGAGAATTTAATTCAATAGAACCACGCCGGAGTTGCGGGCTGTGCCTGCAACTCTTCGGTGTTTGTTGAAGACACTGTTAGAATTCAAACAGGAAGGAGAATATATGATATCGTACGATCTGGGGAAAATGCTGTTTACTGTTCCGGCTGACAAACATTCACCGGAGGACTTGATTGCCATTTTGAAGGCTCATCCTGAAATAAAGTTTGTCTCGGTAGTGGGAATAGATGTTGGGGGACATGATACCGATGAAAAGATTCCCGTCGAGGAATTTTTGAGTGACATTCCTAAGTTCCTCACCCATGGAGTGCAGACAGACGGATCATCCGTAGTACTCCCTAAGATTGCAAATCTCAGCAATGCCAAAGTGGATATCATACCTGATACAACGGTTAACTGGTTTGTAGATCACAATTTCAATTATGCAGATCCGGCAACGGGACTTCCTGTAGGAACGCTGCGAATTCCTTCATCACTGGTACATAACGATTCAACAAGAGTAGGATCAAGAGTAATTCTCAGAGATGCCATAGACAATTTCAAAGAGGACCTTATGGAACTGTTGCGAGAAAACCCTTATGTTTTCGAGCATATGGATCCTGAGATAAATTCAGTTGAAGACATTGACGAAATCATAATTACAGCAGCCACAGAGCTTGAGTTCTGGGTGAAAACTCCAGATGATGATGCTGACAGAGAACAGCTGAGTACAGCGCAGATGCTAAAAGAACAGTATTGGAAGAGAACGACAGGTCCTGTAAGAACAGCTCTCGAGGAGACTCTGCTCGTTCTTCAGTACTACGGCTTTGAAATGGAAATGGGACACAAAGAGGTTGGCGGCGTTAAGGCGAAGCTAGGAAACTCTGGCTCCTATGACCATGTTATGGAGCAACTTGAAATCGACTGGAAATACTCCACTGCAGTTCAGGCGGCAGATAACGAAAACCACATCAAGTATGTGGTAAGAGATATTTTCAGAACATATGGACTGGAAGTAACTTTCATGGCTAAGCCGATGGAAGGTGTCGCAGGTAACGGTGAACATACTCACATGGGTGTTGCGGCCAGACTTAAGAACGGCAAGATGATTAACCTGTTCAGTCCGGCAGACGCTGACAAGGATTACATGAGTCCAATCGGATTTGGCGGTCTTATGGGTATTCTTCGCAATTACGATGTAATTAATCCTTTCGTAAGTTCAAGTATAGATTCCCTCAACAGACTTAAGCCGGGATACGAAGCACCTGTATGTACAGTAACATCACTGGGGCACTCAGCCCAGCTACCATCAAGAAACAGAACGGTTCTCATGGGACTGGTAAGAGAGTATGGCAACAAGATGGCGACCCGTTTTGAACTTAGAGCACCTAACCCTAAGTCAAACACATACCTTGTGCTTGCTGCTTCATTCATGGCAATGCTCGATGGCATTAAAGAAGCTCTGGAACATGGCAAAACTCCGGCAGAACTTGAAAAATCAGTGTCAAAGGCGTACGGAGAAGAAGATTTTTATCTCGATACAGATAGAATGTACAGAACAGAACTCGATGTATTTGATGAGTTCACAGAAGAAGAAAGAAGCAAATTCTTCGGCAAATCACCGCGTACTGTATGGGAAAACCTGCAGGCTTTCAGAGAACATCCTGACAAGCTGGAAATATTCAAGAGAGACGACGTAATGAGTGATCTTGTTTTGGCATCATACGAGGACGCCATTCTGAACCAGTGGTCTACAGAGCTTACGAACAGAATAATTCCTGAGGTAATGGCAATCGTAAGAGCATGTGTCAAGCGCCATGATGACAGCAGAAGTGTTGATTACGACAGATATTATTGGAGCAAAATAGAAGCTTTGAGAAATGAGCTGGGCAGAGATAAACTGGAAAGCTACTGCCTGCTTACCAGAATTATCAAAGCACTCGAAAAGAAGGATTATGCAACAGCATCTCAGCTGCAGTTAGAAATGCAGGAAAAGGCTGAAGAACTCAGAAGCTTATATATCACATACAAAAAGAATTTGTTTTAATTGTTAGGAAAGAAGGAAATGCAATGTTAGACATCAAGAAAATTCGCGAAGACTACGAAGGTGTGAAGGCCGGTGTAGAAAGAAGAGAGAAAGGAAGCTTCGGAATCGAAAGAATCCCTGAAATTGACAATAGAATCAGGGAAGCCAAAAGCGAAGTTGAACCGATGAAGGCAAAGCTTAACTCAGTTTCAAAGCAGATTGGGCAGCTCAAAAAAAACGGAGAGGATACAACTGCAATCATGGCAGAGATGAAAGAACTTTCATCAAGTATCAAGAGCAAGGATGAAGAGGTTTCAAAGCTTGAAGGCGACCTGAAATCAGCACTTCTGGAGATTCCTAATGTGCCTGCAGATTTCGTTCAGACAGGTGAAGATGACTCCGATAACGTTGAAGTCAAGAAGTTCCTCGAACCGACAAAATTTGATTTTGAAGCAAAGGCTCACTGGGATATAGGTACCGATCTTGATATTCTTGACTGGGACAGAGCAGCCAAGATTTCAGGTGCAAGATTCACAGTATACAAGGGACTCGGTGCAAGACTCGAAAGAGCAATCATGATGTTTATGCTGGATCTGCATACGATGGATCAGGATTATACAGAAATCCTGCCGCCATTTATGGTTAACAGAACTGCAATGACGGGTACAGGTCAGCTGCCTAAGTTTGAAGATGACATGTTCTATGTTCCTCAGAAAGACTTTTTCCTGATTCCTACTGCAGAGGTTCCTGTGACAAACCTTTTCTCGCAGGAAATACTGCCTGAGCAGGAGCTGCCTATCCACTATACGGCATATACCCCTTGCTTCAGAGCGGAAGCCGGTTCGGCAGGTAGAGATACAAGAGGTCTTATCAGACAGCATCAGTTTAATAAGGTAGAACTTGTTAAATTCTGTAAGCCTGAAGATTCATGGAACGAACTGGACACACTGCTGGCAGATGCGGAAGAAGTTCTCAAGATTCTCGGTATCCCATATAGAGTAGTAAGATTATCCACAGGAGACCTGGGATTCTCATCAGCATGCACATATGATATTGAGGTTTGGATGCCAAGCTATGGAAGATATGTTGAAATTTCATCATGCTCAAACTTCCTGGACTTCCAGGCTCGTCGTGCCAATATCAGATTCAAGAGAGAAGGCGGCAAAAAGCCGGAGTTCGTGCATACTCTTAACGGTTCGGGTCTTGCAATAGGCAGAACAACTGCGGCTGTTCTGGAGAATTTCCAGCAGGCTGACGGTTCGGTTGTAATTCCTGAGGCGCTGAGAAAGTATATGGGCGTTGATAAAATAGAAAAGAAATAAAAACAGTACATGAGTATTAATATCTCGCGTCTGCAGTGGTATCCATTGCAGACGTTTTTATTTTTATAAAAATTATTAGCACTCTCGACAAGTGAGTGCTAAAAAAGTGTTGACATTCATTTCCTACAGTTTTACAATGATAATATCAAGGGGAAGATATTAGAGAAAACAGGAGGTATTAATAATGAATATCGAAAAATATACACAGAATGCACAGAACGCAATAATGGATTGCCAGAATATAGCCATTGAAGAAGGTCATCAGCAGATTGATGCGGAGCATCTTCATCTGGCACTACTCAGACAGCGTGACGGACTGATACCGAAGCTGCTCAAATATATGGAAGTAAATCCCGCTGACATCGAGAAGGCTGTTGAGGCTGAACTTAATAAACTGCCTAAGGTATCCGGCGGCAGTGATAACATATATACGGGAAGACGTTTACAGCAGATTCTGGTTAATGCCGAGAAAAAGGCAGAACAGATGAAGGATGAATACGTCAGTGTAGAACATTTCTATCTGGCATTTCTCGATGAAAGGAATACACCATCAGCCAATATTCTTAAGAGATGGGGTGTTGACAAGAACAAATTCCTCGAAGCACTTAATAAGGTAAGAGGTAATCAGAGAGTTACAAGCAGCAACCCTGAAGAGAACTATGACGCTTTGAACAAATACGGCAGAGATCTGGTGGAGATGGCAAGACAGGGCAAGCTGGATCCTGTAATAGGAAGAGATGCCGAGATAAGACATGCTATACAGATACTGAGCAGAAGAACCAAGAACAACCCGGTACTTATCGGCGAACCTGGTGTAGGTAAAACTGCGGTAGTTGAAGGTTTGGCACAGCGAATTCTCAATGGAGATGTTCCTGAGGGCCTTAAGGACAAGACTATTTTTGCTCTGGACATGGGATCCCTTATAGCCGGAGCTAAATTCAGAGGAGAATTTGAAGAAAGATTAAAGGCTGTACTTAATGAAATCGAGAAATCAGAAGGAAGAATTATTCTGTTCATAGATGAAATTCACAACATAGTGGGAGCCGGCAAAACTGAGGGCGCAATGGATGCGGGCAACCTGCTCAAGCCAAAGCTTGCCAGAGGTGAACTTCACTGTATTGGTGCAACTACCCTTGATGAATACAGGAAGTACATTGAAAAGGATGCGGCTCTGGAACGTAGATTCCAAAAGGTGCTTGTGGATCAGCCAACAGTAGAGGATACAATTTCAATACTGAGAGGTCTTAAGGAAAGATTCGAGATTCATCACGGAGTACGAATCACTGACAGTGCACTTATTGCCTGCGCAACTTTGAGTGACAGATACATTACCGACAGATTCCTGCCGGACAAAGCCATAGACTTGATGGATGAGGCGGCAGCGAAGATAAGAACCGAAATCGACAGCATGCCTACAGAACTTGACGAAATTTCAAGAAAGATAATGCAGCTTGAAATTGAGAAGCAGGCTCTGGGCAAGGAAACAGACAGAGGTTCACAGGCAAGACTTGCCAATCTAGAGAAGGAGCTTTCTGAACTGAAGGATGAGAGCAAGGCTATGAGAGCTCAGTGGGAAAGCGAGAAACTTGCAATAACTCAGGTTAAGGCAGTGAAACAGCAGGTAGAAGATGTTAAGCATCAGATTGAAGAGGCTGAACGTAGCTACAACCTTGAGAAACTTGCAGAACTTAAGTATGGTACTTTGCCTGAACTGGAAAAGAAGCTGCAGCTTGAACGTGAGAAAGCGGAAGCTGCTAAGGAAACAAGACTCCTTTCAGAGGAAGTAGGCGAGGAAGAAATTGCAGAGGTTATTTCTGCATGGACAGGTATCCCTGTTGCAAAGCTTGTTGAGTCTGAACGTGAGAAACTGCTCAAACTACCTGATATTCTGCACAAGAGAGTAATCGGTCAGGACGAAGGTGTCAAAGGTGTTGCTGAAGCGGTTCTCAGAGCACGTGCAGGACTCAAAGACGAGCACAGACCTATTGGTTCGTTTATTTTCCTTGGACCGACCGGTGTTGGTAAGACAGAACTGGCCAAGGCTCTGTCAGAGGCACTCTTTGATTCTGAGAGAAACATGGTAAGAATAGACATGTCCGAATATATGGAAAAACACTCGGTTTCAAGACTTGTAGGTGCTCCTCCAGGATATGTAGGTTATGATGAAGGTGGTCAGCTTACTGAAGCAGTAAGAAGGAAGCCGTACAGCGTAATCCTGTTTGATGAGATTGAGAAAGCTCATCCTGACGTATTCAACATTCTTCTGCAGCTGCTGGATGACGGCAGATTGACTGACAATCAGGGCAGAACTGTAGACTTCAAGAATACTATAGTCATAATGACTTCCAATATAGGTAGTAATTACCTTATTGACGGTATCAGAGAAGACGGTACAGTATCGGAAGAAGTTAAGCAGAAGGTTGAAGATGAGACTAAGAAGTATTTCAGACCTGAATTCCTGAACAGAATAGATGACATCATCGTATTCTCACCACTTACTGAATCTCAGATTGAAGGTATCATTGAGCTTAGCATGAAGGACATTGAGGGTAGACTTGAAGAACGTAACATTAATCTCAGAATGACAGATGCAGCTAAGCATTTTATCGGCAAAAAGGCTTACGATCCTGCATATGGTGCAAGACCAGTTAAGAGATTCCTGCAGAAGAGCGTTGAAACGCAGCTTGCAGGCGAGATTATACGCGGCGCTATCAAGGATGGTGACAATGTGGTTCTGGATACAGACGGTGATAAGCTTACATTTGAAACTGAATAAAAGATTCGGATTAAGATGCTCAGCTTAGTTTGAAGTTGTCCATTCCCTTATGCTGAATCTTGCGAACATAAAATGAAATAACAAAAGAATAAATGAAATCGTAGAGAATCATCATCAGAGTTCCTCCGGCAATGAGAAGAACCTTTGGTGCTTCAGGCAGGTGGATTCCACCTGAGACGATATCAAAAAATCCCAGGAGACCTACTGACAGAATGAAGGCAAAGAAACATGTTTTGCTGACAATCTGGATGGCAACTCCGGGGATTTTTTCTATGAAAAATTTGAGGATTCCATAATATCCGAATAGAAAGATAAAAGGAATCATTGCAATTTTGTTGGGGATAATCACAAGACCAAGCAGAGACGCAGCAATATAGAGCAGGATTGCACCGCCTACCCCCGTCTCAAGAATCATAAAGGCAACAAAAAACGAACTGCACGCGAAAAGAGTCAGTTCAACGCCGGGCACCAGGGAAGCCCCGAACAGACATACCATGGATAAGGCAAGAAATATACCGCCCAATGCCGTTTTGAATGTTTTGCTGCCACGTTTCATGAGTCAATCACCTCTATCTGCTTATAATGTTAGATACAGTCACAGCAGCAATCAGCACAAATGTAGCACTGCAGTGCCTGACAACACATGTCATCGTTGCTGTTGCCGTAGCCTCTGCCGTATGCCTGATTCTGATATTGGCCGCCCATGGAGGTCAGTCTTGAATACGCCTGTCTGTATTCGGCGTTTGTAGGGCTCATTTCGGTGGCAGTTCTAAGCTTGTTGAGAGCATCGTCATACCAGCCTTTTTTGAATGACAGCATACCTGCAAGGAAGAACCATTCCGAGCTTCTGTCGCGGGTGCCGTTAAGTAACGTCTCTGCAGCAGCAAGATTGTTAGCATCGAGATATCTTCTGATCTGCATATAGTCAGGGGCGGCACCGCTTCCGGAACCGGCTCCGTTGGAGCTGTAAGAACTGTTGCTGTTCATGCTGCTTCTACCCTTCATGAGCATATCATAAGCTTCATTGACCTCACGAAGTTTATCCTCCGCTAAATCTGCCAGAGGGTTGTCGTGATACTTGTCGGGATGATACTTCTTGACAAGTTCCTTGTATGCTCTTTTGATTTCTTCTTCAGAAGCGTTTTCAGATACGCCCAGAACCTCATATGGATTCATAGTCTACTCCTCCCATATCCGTAGTTGTTGTTGCATCCTGTCCCAGAATCAGCATTCGGGTCTGATGATTAAGTCCGAAGTATATGATGTTGTCCAGGATTCCTTTATATTTAACAGGCTCGATATCTTCCAGCGATTGACTGATCACAGCCAGATACTGATACAGATTAAAGTTGAGCCGGTCCTCAATTCTTTTTTTGAATTCTTCTGTTGTTTCCTTGTCGGGTTCGAAGTTGAACCTGTAAAAAAGCGGATTGTATGAGCCGCTTGCATGATTTTCATCAATATCGTCAACAGCATCGGCAAGGTATATCCATTTGCCCAGATGGTATCCTATGCGACCGAGAACTTCTGCACGACTGTCAGTCTCGCCATAGATTTTTTTTACGCCATCAGCAAAAATAATCCGCATAATTTGTGCGAATGAATCGGACACCTGGTCTAAATTGTCGCATTTTGCATCTTCCAGTTCACTAAGCTGATCCAGCAGAGCTTCTATTTGGGTGCAAAGTTCTGTATGAGCATTATAAAGTTTGCGGTGTATTCTATTGAATGTTCCCATTGCCAGACGGGCAGAAATTTTGCCTTCATCCCTGACATCATCCGCAAGTTTGTACCACGCGAGAATCAACATTACATCAGCGGCATAATCAATAACTGAATTTGAAATTACAGGCTTCTTCTGTATGTGATGTGCTACACAATGCTCCCGGTTTATTACATCTTTCTCATCGGAAAGGGAGCTTAGAAGTATTCCGAGAAAGGCAGCGTCATAGCTCAGAACCATTCGCGGTAGCTGCCCGTATCTTTTGCCGATTGACTTGCATATGCCGCAATAATAACCGGTATAGATATCGTATTCCCGAACCTTCAATTCACCCTTGTCAATTCTAACATATCCTAGCATAAGACGATACTATCATTAAAATGTGAAATCTGTGTGTTCTAACAGAGACTTATACAGGTTGAAACCAGTCATGAGAACGCTTTCGTCAAAATCCCAGTCAGTACTGTGCAGCGAGATTCCTGTACCGGTACCGAGAAGGAAAAATACTGAAGGTGCTTGAAGACCATAGAATGAAAAGTCTTCCGATATCATCAGAGGATCCGGCAAAAGCTGATATTCATCACCCATGGCTTCAAGTACAGGCGTTATGTCCGCATAAAGTTTAGAGTCGTTTATAACAGGCGGATACCCTTCACTTCTTGAAAAGGATGTGGTGCATCCGTATTTTTCTTCTATTTCTCTGAGAAGGTCGGTCATCATATTTACGAGTTTGGCGAAGGTTTCGTCATCGTAAGCCCTGAGGGTTCCCAGAAGATGTGAGTAGTCGGATACTATGTTTCTGGCATAGCCACTGACCATTTTGCCCAGGTGGATTACTGTTCGTTTGTCGGGAGAATCCGCAGGTATATAGTTGAGTGAACCAGTTCCTTCTTCAAAACGTGGTACAGCACCCGGCATCTTGCTGTGCAGTTCATAAAGCTTCATGACGTATTCCGAAGTTATATAGAGAGCGTCCAGTCCTTCTGCAGGTGATGTGCCGTGGGCAGCCGTTCCGTTAATATCTATGTTTATTTCTGCAGAGCGTGGCATTAATGCTCCGGGGCGTGTTGTAATTACACCCTTCTCCGACATAGGCCACATATGTGTTCCGAAGACAGCTTTGACGTTATAGTCCTGTAATATGCCACTTTTACATATTTCATCTGCACCACCGAGAGTTTCCTCTGCAGGCTGAAAAATTAAAAGTACATTGTGGGAGCATTCATCAAGAGTGCCCAGATATTCCGCCAGTGTAATAACCATGGACATATGGCCATCGTGTCCGCATGCATGCATGAACCCGGGATGCTGGGAAACGTAGTCACATTCGTTGGCTTCATCAACAGGAAGTGCGTCCATATCGGCACGAAATGCTATGGCATGGTCCTGGTCAAAATCAAAGAAGGCACATATACCGCTGCCACACATGAATGTAAGTGTGCAATCAAGTGGTTCCAGCACGCTGAGAATATAGGTCTTTGTCTTTGGCAGATATCTGTCAATTTCAGGAATCATGTGAAGATTCCTTCTGTGACACGTTAATTTTTTCTGATAATCTTTAATCATTTTTATATTCCTTCTTTTGAAAATTGTCCACACAATTATACTATAAACATTGTCCGTTAGGCAAATTATCTCAACAGTGTTATAATGTTTCAGAGGCAGGTGGGACATGAAATTCAAAAGACTGATAGATTCTCCTGAGAGGCAGATAATAGACAGATTAAATGAGGCCGGCTATAGCGGTTTCTTTGTAGGCGGATGTGTTCGTGATGTTCTAATGGGACGGGAGTTTGGTGATATTGACATTACTACGGGAGCACGACCTGAAGAAACGGAGCACGTATTTGCCGATTGCAAAGTGATTCAGACAGGTCTGGCTCACGGCACGGTTACGGTGATATACATGAACCGGTCTGTAGAGATAACGACATTCAGGCGGGAAAGTGAATATTCCGATATGAGGCACCCGGACAAGGTCAGCTTCGTAAAAGATGTGACTGAAGACCTGGCCAGACGCGATTTTACCATGAACGCCATTGCTATGGATAGCGATGGCAACCTGACAGACCCCTTTGGCGGAGCATCAGACATTGAGAAGCGAATTATTCGTGCAGTAGGAAATCCTCAGGCAAGATTTGAAGAAGATGCATTGAGAATAATGAGAGGAATAAGATTTGCTGCGCAGCTGGGATTCGATATTGACGAGACAACGGAAGAGGCTATGTATGAGTGCAGTGACAATCTCAGGAACATATCAGCAGAGCGCATATACGTTGAGTTTAAGAAGCTGGTAATTGGGGAATATGCCGGACGTGCCATAAGAAAATATGTAGATATTCTGGGAGTTGTGATCCCGTATATCAAGGCCCTGGATGGATTTAGCCAACATAATCCCAATCATAAGTATGACGTTCTGGGGCATTGTATCAGATGTATGCAGAACCTTCGAGTTACAGACAGTAATAGGGAATACATGAGACTTGCAGCGCTTTTTCACGATATAGGAAAGCCGGAGACCTTTGCTTTGGATGATAAGGGCATAGGACACTGTTTCGGACATCCTGAGGTGAGTGCGGAGCATGTAGAAGAAATTCTCAGAGGGCTCAAAGCTGACTCTTTTACTATTAACAGGGTAGTAACTCTTGTGAGATACCATGATTTGCTGTTCAAAGAAGATGAGGTGCTGCTCAAGAAGTGGCTCAATAAATTCGGTCCTGAGTTGCTATATGAGATCCTTGAACTGAAGAGGGCGGACAATCTGGCAATTGGTTGTGATGTTACCCGACTCATTGCCATGTTTGATAGAGTGAAACTCATGATAGATAAGATAATTGATGAGGGACAATGCTTCAGAATCGGGGATCTTAAGGTGAATGGCAATGACATAATGAAATGCTGTAATGTGACAGGTGTTCACGTGGGCAGGATTCTTAATGAACTGCTGCTTCAGGTTATGGGTAGCAAGGTTGCCAACGAAAAAGCACCGCTTCTTGAAGAAGCGATGCGGATAAAACAAAGAATATT
Organism: Bacillota bacterium; assembly: GCA_030525285.1. GTDB lineage: Bacteria > Bacillota > Clostridia > Peptostreptococcales > Anaerovoracaceae > Lentihominibacter. The sequence continues at coordinate 16,012 of JAUNFA010000017.1, forward strand.
ATCGGAATAAACGATGTATTGGCAACATATGCCGACACTATATGCCGATTTTGAGAAGCTCAATGAACTGTTTGGCGGTTCTTGGGCTTCTTCCGTTTTTGCGTATGGCGTGAGCTTCTGCCTTCTGGAAGAGCTCTTTATCGTCCATATCAATACCGTATTCCACGGCCAGTGAGCGTACAATGTTAAGGTATTCATCTTTGTCGGGCTTCTGGAATGTGATTGTAAGTCCGAATCTTGCAGCCAGACTCATAGTTTCCTGAATTGTATCTGACAGATGGAGTTCATCTCCAGCTCTGTCTTTGAAAGTTTCTTTAACAAGATGACGGCGGTTTGTTGTGGCATAGATTGTCACATTATCGCCTGTACCCGAAATGCTGCCTTCAAGAGTAGCCTTGAGAGCAGAAAAATTATCGTCGTTTCCGGTGAAACTCAAATCGTCAATAAAGAGAATGAACTTGAGCGGATTGGCAGAAAGTTCTTCCATAATTGACGGAATCTGATACAGCTGAGTCTTCTTGACTTCAACCATTCTGAGTCCTTCAGGAGCATAATGGGCGGCAACAGCCTTGATAGTAGAACTTTTGCCGGTGCCGGCATCTCCGTATAGAAGCATGTTGCTGCCATTACCGTTAAGAATCGCCTGAGTGTTGCGCATTATAAGGTCGCGTTCGCGTTCGTAACCGAAAAGCTGGTCAAGAGTCTGGTAATCAGGGTGAGCCACAGGCTTGATTTTGCCGTTTTCAACTCTGAAGAAGTTGAACTTGGCGAAAATGCCGTAACCCTTCTTCTTGATATTTCTGATGTTCTCATGGAAATCATCTACAATGTCCACATTGCCGCTAATCCACTGTGGCAGAAAATCGTTAAATCCAATAGCTTTGACGATTTCTTCGGAATTAAGCAGTGCGACATTTTGGAGAACTGAAAGCTCATTGCGAACGGCCCGCTCTATGTGAGCATCCACTTCCTGACCGGAGGCGACATCCTTTATATAGAAATTTTCGTCTTCGATAACTAGCTTGCTTATATATTTGCCAAGGTTGGCAGAAACAGGGTAAAGCCCTTCAACTACCTGACTGTAAAGGTTAACGGTTGTCTCTGCAGGTTCGTCGTCTGCAAGAGCGTCAAGAAGACGGCATATTGCCTTGATGACAGAATCATGCTTGACTGCCGCAAATACCGCAAGTGAATCAATCTGAAGTCTCAAATGTCTGTATTCGTTATTAATTTCAACCACCTCCAAACTCTTAATCAGTATAAACATCATAATACACCCGGTTATGTTAGTTGGCAAGGTTTCCAAAGCCCGTTTTTTGTGATAAAATTTATTAATATTATTCAGAGGGAGGAGTCCATGAGACTTAACAAATATATTGCAGATGCAGGTGTCTGCAGCAGGCGTAAAGCTGATGAACTTATTGCTAACGGCAATGTGAAAGTAAATGGTGCTACAGTAACGGAATACGGAATTCAGGTGGAGAAGGGTGATGTTGTATCGGTAAACGGTACGGTAGTCGAAGAGCCTTCGGCAAAGGTGTATGTTGCCATTAACAAGCCTTTGGGTTACATAACGTCAATGGACGATGACAAAGGTCGTGCAACAGTTGCGGAGCTTGTAGACGATATTCCAGAGAGACTGTTTCCTGTGGGACGTCTGGATTATAATACGACAGGTCTTCTCATAATGACCAATGACGGACAGCTGACATATACACTGACCCATCCCAAACATGAAGTCTGGAAAACATACGTAGCAGTAGTGGCAGGTGTACTTAGCGATACCAGAATTGCCAAGCTTCGCAAAGGCGTGGATATTGGAGGATTTGTCACATCACCGGCTAAGGTTAAGGTGATAAAGCAGATGCCAAGACACGCGGTAGTGGAGATCAAAATACACGAGGGCAAGAATCGTCAAGTGCGCAAGATGTTTGCAGCTGTAGGTAATAAAGTTCAATCCCTGGAAAGAACGGCTATTGGCGATGTAAGACTGGGAAGACTTATGAGTGGTCATTATCGCAAACTTTCAAGACAGGAAATAGAATATCTGAAGAGTTTATAGAATGAAAGAGACAAAGACTATCAAAATCAATAACGAGACCGAAACCTACGATTTCGGAATGAAAATGGCGGAGGAACTTAAGCCGGGAACCGTAGTGGCTCTGGTGGGAGACCTTGGAACAGGGAAGACGACGCTGACTAAGGCCATAGCTCAAGGACTGGGTGTAAGTGAAGTCATCACCTCACCGACATTTACAATAGTTAAGGAATATGAGAGCGGCAGACTTCCTCTCTATCATTTTGATGTGTACAGAATCGGAGATATCGATGAAATGTATGAGCTGGGATACGAGGAATACTTCTATGGTGAAGGTGTAAGCATTGTTGAATGGGCGGACATTATCGACGAACTGATTCCAGAGAATGCCATCAGAATCAATATTGAATATGGAATTAACGAAGGAGAGAGAATTTACAGATGTACATTCTGGCAATAGAGACAACAGGCGCCTTTGCTTCTGTGGCGGTCAGTGACGGTAGCAGGATATTGGCACATATACAAGGAAATGACAGATTCTCACATCTTGAGAATCTCATGCCTCAGGTGAAGCAGGCAGTTGCGGAAAGCGGACTGTCATTAGGCAATATGACTGCAATTGCAGTATCTGTAGGCCCTGGATCTTTTACTGGAATAAGAATAGGAGTCTCATCGGCAAGAGGACTTGCGCAGATTCTCAAGATTCCGTGCGTACCGGTGTCCAGCCTTCAGGCACTGGCAATGAGGGCAGAGGTTGAAGATAATGTTCTTGTCTGTCCTATGCTGGATGCGAGACGAAGCCAGATTTATGCCGGCGGATATCTGATTAATAACGGTATTGCCTCAGAGATTGTTGCAGCCGGTCATTATGCTCTCGATGAGTTCATGGGAATCGTTAAGGAATACGATGAAATTGCGATTATGGGTGACGGGGCTGACGTTTACGAAGATAAAATCAGTGAATATAGAGCAGACGGAATTATCAGAGTTCCGGAAGCCGTGAGATATCAACACGCAGATACTGTTGCACAGCTGGGCGCAATATTGTACGGACAGGGCAACAGCGTGAAATATGAACAGCTTAAACCTGATTACATGCGAATTCCTGAAGCGGAACGCAAGCTTAAGGAAAAGAATGCCGGATGGAGGCTTTAAGATGTCGGATGTGATAGTGCGACGGGCCGATATTAATGATGTGGAAGGAATATACGAAATAGAAACCTTGTGTTTCCCTGATCCATGGACGAAGGAATCGCTGGTCTATGAGTTTGAAGAAAACTCGCGTGCCTTCTATGTGGTGGCAGAGCTGGATAACAAGATTGTCGGCTATGCAGGTTTGTGGTGCATATTTGATGAAGGTGACATTACAAACATTGCGGTTCACCCGGATTACAGGCGCAGACACATAGGCGAAATGATAATAAAGGCGATGCTGGACGCTACTTGCAGAGAGGGGATTGTACACCATACACTGGAGGTTAGGCCATCTAACGAAGCGGCAATTAGTATGTACAGCAAGCTTGGGTTTGAAGTTGAAGGTCGTCGCAAGGAATATTACGCAAATAATGGAGAAGATGCGCTTATAATGTGGCGACACGATAAAACAGAATGAAAATCAGACGGAGGAACTGATGAAAGACGGTAAACTTGTAACACTTGCAATTGAATCAAGCTGTGACGAAACTGCAGCAGCCGTGCTCCTTGATGGCAGGCAGATGCTGTCGAATATTATTTCATCACAGATAGACATACACAAATTATACGGTGGAGTTGTACCTGAGATTGCATCACGTCACCATCTTAATAATGTGAATACAGTGGTTTCTCAGGCTCTTGAAGAGGGTGGAGTTGATATGGATGACGTGGACATGATAGGGGTAACCTACGGGCCGGGTCTTGTGGGAGCTCTTCTTATCGGTCTAGCCACAGCCAAAGCATACGCTCTTGCTGCGGATAAACCACTTATCGGCGTGCACCATATTCAGGGACATATCAGTGCTAACTACATAGAACATAAGGATCTGGAACCGCCATTTATGGCGCTTGTAGTATCAGGAGGACACACAAATCTTGTGGAGGTGACAGGATATAATGAGTGCAAAGTGCTGGGAGGCACGAGAGACGATGCTGTGGGTGAGGCTTATGATAAGGTTGCACGTGTTCTCGGACTGGGATATCCCGGAGGACCTCTCATCGATAAAATAGCAAAAGAAGGCAATCCTGACGCTGTGGAATTCAAACGTGTTTTCCTTGAAAAAGGAAGCCTCGATTTCAGTTTCAGCGGCATCAAAACAGGGGTGCTCAATTATGTGAATTCCGAGAAGCAGGCAGGACGTGAAATTAATGTTGCGGATGTTGCAGCAAGTTTTCAGGCGGCAGTTCTGGAGGTTATTGTACGAAAAACCGTAGACTCGGCAGTTGCTTTGAACAAGGACAAAATCGTTATGGCGGGTGGAGTTGCAGCCAACAGCAGATTAAGGGAAATGCTGGCCAATGAATGCAGTAAGCATGGAATCAAGCTGTATCATCCATCACCCATACTGTGTACAGACAACGCGGCAATGATAGGCTGTGCCGCATATTACAAATACATTGCAGGGGACAGAGATGACCTTAGTCTGGATGCTGTCCCGAATTTGGAACTATAAGTTAAAGGAAATAAGAAATTGATAATATTATCAGCTAAGGATCTGACAAAAGTATATGGAACTGATGTAATTCTCGACAAGGTGTCCTTTCATATCAACAAAGGCGAAAGGGTAGGCATTGTGGGAGTTAACGGGGCAGGCAAGACAACCCTTCTGAGAATGCTTACAGGAGAGCTTGCAAGTGATGAGGGAGAACGATTTGTCTCTGCGGATACCAAAGTAGGGTATCTGAAGCAGGAAGGAGAGTTTAATTCACAAAATACCCTGATAGAAGAAATTGAAAATATCTTCACCGATTTCCCGAGAATGGAAGAAGAAATGGCCAGCATACTCGATGAAGTGGAACGTCTCGGGAATTCCGATACGGTAAGGTCGACACAGCTTTTGGAAAAGTATGACCATCTTCATGAGACATACAGAAACAGAGGAGGTTATTCCTACAAGAGTGAAATGACAGGCATTCTGTCCAGCATGGCATTTGGAGAAGATACCTACGACAAGAAAATATCGACTCTTAGCGGAGGCGAAAAAACCCGTCTCGCTTTGGCATGCCTTCTTCTTAAAAAACCGGATCTTCTGTTTCTTGACGAGCCTACAAACCATCTTGATATAGGAACACTTAAGTGGCTCGAGCAATACCTCAAAAACTATTCAGGAACGGTGGTACTGGTATCCCACGACAGATATTTCCTGGATCAGACAGTTACAAGAATATTTGAAATTGAGAATCACAAATTGAACATATATGAGGGAAACTATTCTTTTTACGCCGCGGAGCGAAGAACAAGGCGTGAAGCGGAACTTCGCAAATATGAGAAGCAGCAGACCGAAATCAAGCGTCAGGAAGAAATGATCAGGCGCTTCAAGGAGCGAGGTACAGAGAAACTTGCCAAGAGAGCAGCTTCAAGGGAAAAGCGACTTACAGCTATGGAGGTTATGGATAGACCTGAAGCGAGCAGAGGAAGGTTCAAACTTAATTTCAAAGAAAATTTCCAGAGCGGCAAGGACGTTATACATGCAGAGGGACTTGCCAAAAGCTTTGGATACGGCAACCGAAGCCGTCAGCTTTTTGAAGGGGTCGACCTGGATATTAAAAGGGGAGAACGAATCTGTATAGTAGGTGCTAACGGAATAGGCAAGACTACACTGCTCAAAATTCTTATGGAGGAACTTCAGCCAACATCGGGAAGACTCAAAATCGGTCATAATGTTCAGATGGGATATTACGATCAGGGTCAGCAGCTCCTTAATAATGCTGGAACTGTAATAGATGAGATACATGACGAGTACAGGCTTTATTCGGAGCCGGAGTTGAGAAGTATTCTGGGACGCTTTATGTTTAAGGGGGAATCTGTATTCCTGACGGTGGGTTCGCTGAGCGGTGGTGAGAAAGCGAGGCTTTCGCTGCTTAAGCTGATGATGTCAGGTGCCAATCTGCTTATTCTTGATGAGCCTACAAACCACCTTGACATTGAGTCAAAGGAAGTATTTGAAGAATCGTTGCTTGACTTTCCGGGAACATGTATTATAGTATCTCATGATAGATACTTTCTTAACAGAGTGCCTACTCGTATTCTTGAACTCACATCGGAGGGAGTTGTCAATTACCTTGGTAAGTATGACTACTACGTAGAGAAGAAGCAGGAGCAGATTAAATCCGGCAGGGATTACATCAGAACTCTTGCCAAAGAGACTGCGACTTTAGAGGTTGCGGATGCTGATTGCGAGCAAGGCATTCCTGAGAAACCGGCGGTTTCAAGTGCTCAGGAGCGACGCCTCAAGAAGGAGAAAGAAGCTGAGGAGCGCAGGAAGAGCAGAGCCAAGACTAAGCTTGAAGAAGAGATAAGCGCTCTTGAAGATGAGATTTCTAATTTGGAGGAGGAGTTGAGCCTTCCCGAGAATATGACTGATCATATAAAGCTTGCAGGGCTCAGCAAACAGCTGTCGGAATGTAAGGATGAACTGGACGGAAAGTACGAGAACTGGTTGGAGCTGGAGTAGGGTGCATAAGTTCTAATTGTCTAAAAACTATTGCATTGGTACTATGGCTAATCTATAATTGTATTGTTACATGCTTCTCAAAATACGGCATGTTACAATAGATTCGGTATATTAAATGGAGGGAAATAATATGACATTAGATAAGATTAAGGGAATCATCGCAGAACAGTTAGGAGTTGATGAAGAAGAAGTTAAGCTGGAAACTAACCTGGCTAAGGATCTGGAAGCTGACTCACTTGATGCTGTAGAAATTATCATGGCTATCGAAGATGAATTTGATATCGAAGTTCCTGACGAAGACGCAGAGAAGTTCGCAACAGTAAATGACATCGTTAGCTACGTAGAAGCTAGAGTGTAATTATTAATACGGGTAGAAATAATGAAAAAACAGGTAAAGATTTCAAATGCAGTCATCAAGAGATTGCCTAGATATCGAAGATACCTGAAGGAACTCAGACGGAAGGGTGTTGATAAAATCTCTTCCAATGAGTTCAGTAGACTTATCGGATACACTGCGTCGCAGATAAGACAGGATTTGAACAATTTTGGCGGATTCGGACAGCAGGGATACGGCTATAGCGTAGATGGTCTTTACAATGAGATTAGTGCCATCCTTGGTCTGGATAAGAATTATAAGATGGTTATAATGGGTGCAGGAAATCTGGGGCAGGCTATAGCAAATCATACACATTACTATAAGACAGGATTTGTTGTTGATAGTATATTCGAGGTCAATCCGAAACTGATTGGTATCAAGATTAACGATATCGAGGTCAGAGACTATGAGAACCTGGTGGAGTATGTAGAGGAAAATCAGATAGATATAGGTGTTATATGCACTACGAAGGAAGTTGCACAGGAAGTTGCAGACAAGCTTTGCTTTGCAGGAATCAAAGGGCTTTGGAACTTTGCGCCGATAGATATTGAGACGCCTCCTCATGTTGCAGTAGAGAATGTTCATCTTAGCGATGGTCTTCATTCTCTTGCTTATCACATTAACAAGAACCAGGAAGAAGAATCAAAAACAAAAAAGTAAATAAAGCAAAAAAGTAAATAACCGTTTCATAATGAAACGGTTATTAATTCTTTTTAATTTCGATTCGAATCGTATATTTATACGAAATTAAAGCTTACGCTTCTTCGATAGCGCCTGTAGGGCAGCTTCCGCAGCAAGCTCCGCAGTCGATGCATGAACCTTCGTCGATTACATACTGACCATCGCCTTCTGCAATAGCTCCAACTGGACATTCATCGATGCAAGCGCCACAGCTGATGCATGCTGATGTAATTTTGTAAGCCATTTTAACATACCTCCTTGTTAATATTAATCAAACGACATAGAGATTATAGCAAATGCCACAAAGGAATTCAAGATGAAAATTTACGCATTAATAGGTAAAAGCGGTACAGGCAAAAGCTTTCAGGCGGTAAACCTGTGCAAGCGATTAAATATTGAAGGAATTATTGACGACGGATTGTTTATCCATAAGAACCGTGTAGTATCCGGGATTTCCGCCAAAAGACAGGAAACCAAGGTGGGAGCGGTCAAGACCGCCCTCTTTCACGATGATAATCATATGAAAGAAGTTAAGGAGTCGATTTGCAAGATTGCGCCGGCATCTTTGCTCCTTATTGGAACTTCAGATCGTATGGTGGACAAGATTGCAGAACGTCTGGGCCTTCATGAAATAGATGAGAGAATTTATATAGAGGAGATTACGACGGAGGAACAGCGGGAAATAGCCGATGTGCAGAGACACAAACTGGGCAAACATGTAATACCGGCACCGACTTTTCAGTTGAGACATCAGTTCTCGGGGTATTTCATGCCACCGGTAAAAATACTGCTGAAAGAGTGGGGGTCACTGCGAGAGGCTTCTGAAAAATCCGTGGTAAGACCGACATACAGCTATATGGGTGATTACAGCATATCTGACAAGGTGCTGTCTGACATTGTTGAATGCATTCGTATCAAAACGGAGGATGTGATGGAAATCGTCAAAGTTTCCTTCGCACAGGTTCAGGATGGTCTTGACGTGGAACTGTCTGTAAATTTGAAATACGGCGCGAATCTCAAGTGCACAGGCAAAGCTTTTATGCGTGATGTTATCAGGAATATACAGTCAATGACTTCTTTTAACATCGCCCATATCAATATGGAGATTAACGATATTGTATAGGTGAAATCGATAATGACAGAATCGGGTTACAGAATTAAAGAAGATAATGGGATTCTTACAATTGAAGGAATAAGAGATTTTGACACTGACCACATATTTGACTGTGGTCAGTGTTTCAGATGGGAGCGAAAGGACGATGGAAGCTACATAGGCATGGCGTATGGCCGAAATGTGGAAGTGAGCTTCAGTGAGGATACTCTGACTATAACCAATTGCACCCTTGATGATTATAACAGCATTTGGAAAAAATATTTTGATTTTGAGCGTGATTACGGAGAAATCAAAAGAGTGCTGGCGACCGGTGATTCTGTAATGAACAGGGCAATAGAATATGGTCGGGGCATACGCATTCTTAATCAGGAAAAGTGGGAAACCCTCATTTCTTTTATCATATCTCAGAATAACAATATACCAAGAATCAAAGGCTGCATAGAATCTCTGTGCCGCAATTTTGGAGAATATGTGGGAAACTGTGATGGTAGGGAATGGTACTCTTTCCCATCCGCCCACGTTCTGGCGGAGTTAACTGAAGAGGATCTGGCACCGTGCAGACTGGGGTATCGGGCAAGATATCTTCTGGAAACGGGAAAGCAAGTTGCGGCCGCAGGAGAAGGAAGTTTGGAAAAGCTGGCATCGGAAGATCTTACTGCGGATGATACTATAGAGCAGTTGCGAAAATTTACAGGAGTGGGACCGAAGGTTGCGAGTTGCATCGCTCTGTTTGCTATGGGACGAATGGAAAGCTTTCCTATAGATGTGTGGGTGAAACGTGTTATGAATCGACTGTACGGTATCCCTGAAAACGATGTGAAAGCCATGAATAAATATGCGACTGAGCATTTTGGAAAGTATGGGGGAATTGCCCAGCAGTATCTCTTTTATTACATTACACATGCTGGGTGCGATTGACTTACGGTTGGAGGCCAAAAGATTCGAAAATGGGTTGACAAAGTGGGTGGTAGGTTGTATATTATGGTTAGCACTCAAAAGGTAAGAGTGCTAACAAAGGAAAAACAGTTACATCCGTTAACATTAAATTATCGGGTTTATTAATTAAAAGGAGATGACGAAAACATGAGTATCGGTATTAAGCCACTTGGCGCTAGAGTAGTAATCGAACAGGTTGAAGTTGAAAAGAAGACTGAGAGCGGAATTCTGCTGGCAGGAACTACAGGCGAGAAGCCTCAGTTCGCAGAGGTTGTAGCAGTAGGTCCAGGAACAGAGGATGAACCAATGCAGCTGAAGATAGATGACAAGGTTATCTTCTCACAGTATGCAGGAACACCTGTTAAATACAATGGCGTTGAATACATTATCATGAACCAGAGAGATATTCTGGCTACTATTGAAGACTAAGATACATAGGAGGTAATATAAATGGCAAAGGAATTACATTATGGTGAAGAAGCCAGAAGAGGCCTGCAGGCAGGCGTTGATAAGCTGGCTGATACAGTCAAAATCACACTTGGACCTAAAGGAAGAAATGTTCTTATCGACAAGGCATATGGTGCTCCGCTGATTACAAATGACGGTGTTACAATTGCCAGAGAAATCGAACTTGAAGATAAAGTTGAAAACATGGGTGCGCAGGTAGTTAAGGAAGTTGCTTCCAAAACTAACGATGTTGCAGGTGACGGTACTACTACTGCTACACTGCTGGCACAGTGCATTATCAAGGAAGGTTTCAAGAACGTTGCTGCCGGAGCAAACCCAATGATTATCAAGAAGGGTATTCAGGGTGCTGTAGAAGTGGCAGTAAACGAAATTAAGAGTCTCTCAAAGGAAGTTGAGAGCAAAGAAGCCATTGCTAACGTTGCGTCAGTATCAGCTGCTGATGAAGCAATCGGCGATCTTATTGCAGAAGCAATGGAAAAGGTCGGCAAGGATGGCGTAATCACTGTTGAAGAATCCAAGACAATGGGAACAACTCTTGAGGTTGTACAGGGAATGCAGTTCGACAGAGGATATTTCTCACCATACATGGTTACAGATACAGAGAAGATGGAAGCGGTTCTTGATAATCCTCTTATTCTTATCACTGACAAGAAGATTAACAATATCCAGGAAATCCTGCCGGTACTGGAACAGGTTGTTCAGAATGGCAGAAAGCTGCTCATCATCTGTGACGATCTGGAAGGCGAGGCTCTGGCAACAATTATAGTTAACAAGCTGAAGGGAACATTTGAAGTTGCAGCTGTTAAAGCTCCAGGCTTCGGTGAAAGAAGAAAGGCTTATTTGGAAGATATCGCTGTTCAGACAGGTGGTACATACATTTCAACAGATCTGGGATATGAACTGAAGGAAACTACGATTGATATGCTGGGTACTGCAGCAACTGTCAAGGTTGACAAGGAAACTACAACAATCGTTGACGGTGCAGGCAAGCAGGAAGACATTCAGGAGAGAGTTAACCAGATCAGAAATCAGATTGAAACAACAAAGTCAGATTTTGATAGAGAAAAGACTCAGGAGAGACTTGCTAAGCTGGCAGGCGGTGTTGCAGTAATCAGAGTAGGTGCAGCAACAGAAACTGAACTCAAAGAAAAGAAGTTGAGAATCGAAGACGCTCTTAATGCAACAAAGGCAGCTGTACAGGAAGGTATCGTAGCAGGTGGTGGTACTTGCCTGATCAATGCGATCCCTGCAGTAAGCGCATATGTTGAGACACTTTCAGGGGATGTTAAGACAGGTGCTAAGATTATCGAGAGAGCTCTCGAAGAACCTGTTAGACAGATTGCAGAAAACGCAGGCTGTGAAGGTAGTGTAATCGTTGCAAGAGTTAAGGCCAGCGAAAAGGGAATCGGATTCAATGCATCAACTGAAGAATATGTTGACATGATTAAGACCGGAATCGTTGACCCTGCTAAGGTAACAAGATCAGCACTGCAGAATGCAGCATCAGCATCAGCACTGCTTCTTACAACTGAAGCTGGAATTACTGATATTCCTGCACCAGCACCTGCTATGCCTGCAATGGACGGCGGCATGGGCGGCGGAATGCCAGGAATGATGTAATCGTCAGGAGAGAAATAGAATATGCGGGAAATGCAGACGGATAATCTGCAAAAGGCAAAAACCTCTCATATAAAATTTAAAATGAGCACCGGGGGCAAGACAAAGCGTTGTCTATGCCTTCGGTGCTTTTGCGTGGTATTGGAGATTTTGTAAGGAGATTAGTGATTTTGTTCTATAACCCGATTTTGTATGTGATTAGCCTATTGCACCGGTACATCTTTTGATGTAGAATAAACAATTAATATGAGAAAATAGCGGTTTTTTTAACGTTTTTAAGATAGTATATCAAGATATAGGAGGAATCAGAATGGCTTTTATTTATCCGGAACCATCCAGAACATTTAATGAATACCTGCTCGTACCAGGTTATTCATCAACAGAATGCAGAACAGAGAACGTTTCTCTCAAGACACCTCTCGTTAAGTATAGGAAAGGTGAAGAGGAATGTCCGATTACAATGAACATTCCTATGGTATCAGCCATAATGCAGGCGGTGTCAGGAGATAGGCTTGCTATTGCTCTTGCTAAGGAGGGCGGTGTTTCATTCATTTATGGATCACAATCAATCGAAGATCAGGCGGCAATGGTAAAGAGAGTAAAGGATCACAAGGCAGGATTCGTTAAAAGTGATGCCAACATAAGACCTGACCAGACTCTCGCAGACTTGCTTGAACTTAAGCAGAGAACAGGACATTCGACAACTGCAGTAACTGAAGACGGTACTCCGGAGGGCAAGATGGTAGGTCTTGTTACAAGTAGAGATTACAGAATCAGCAGAATGCCACTGGATACCAAAGTTGAGGAATTCATGAAGCCTTTCAATCAGCTGATTTACGCAGATCAGGGTGTTTCACTAAGCGAAGCCAACGATATTCTCTGGGACAACAAGCTGAACGCACTGCCTATAGTTGACAAGAATCAGAGACTGGACAGTTTCATTTTCCGTAAGGACTACGAAAGCCATAAATTGTACAAAGACGAACTCCTTGACAATCACAAGAGATACGTTGTAGGTGCAGGTATCAATACAAGAGATTACGCAGAAAGAGTACCGGCTCTTCTGGAAGCTGGCGCTGACGTGCTTTGCATAGACTCATCAGAAGGCTTCACTGAATGGCAGAAGCTTACTATTGATTGGATCAGAGAAAATTACGGCGATACTGTAAAGGTTGGCGCAGGTAACGTTGTTGACAGAGAAGGCTTCATGTATCTGGCAGAGGCCGGCGCAGACTTTATCAAAATCGGTATTGGTGGCGGTTCAATTTGCATTACAAGAGAGCAGAAGGGTATCGGCCGCGGACAGGCTTCAGCTGTTATAGATGTAGCTGCTGCAAGAGATGAATACTTCGAAAAGACCGGTGTATATATTCCAATCTGTTCAGATGGCGGTATAGTATATGACTATCATATGACACTGGCGCTGGCAATGGGATCAGACTTCATGATGTTGGGAAGATACTTCTCAAGGTTTGACGAATCACCTACAAATAAGCTGACAGTAAATGGTGCGGTAGTTAAGGAATACTGGGGTGAAGGTTCAAACAGAGCAAGAAACTGGCAGAGATATGATATGGGCGGAGATAGCAAGCTTAGCTTTGAAGAAGGTGTAGACTCATATGTGCCTTATGCAGGTCCGCTCAGCGATAATGTGAGACAGTCGCTACAGAAGGTTAAGTCAACAATGTGCAACTGCGGAGCATTGAGCATTCCGGAACTTCAGGAAAAAGCCAAGATTACAATTGTATCCGCAACCTCAATTGTTGAAGGTGGAGCACACGACGTAATGCTCCGTGATGCAAGAAACAGAGAGTAGTCGGTTGATATAACAAGGGAGCATAGATGGAAAATGAAAAGATTATTGTTCTTGACTTCGGTGGGCAGTACAATCAGCTGATTGCCCGCAGAGTTAGAGAATGCAACGTATATGCGGAGGTTCATCCTTATACTGAAAGCCTGGATGAAATCAAAGCAATGAATCCGAAGGGTATTATTCTTACGGGTGGTCCTAACAGCGTGTATGATATGGAATCACCTCATTATGACAAAGAATTGTTCAATTGTGGTATTCCGGTTCTGGGAATCTGCTACGGAGCACAGCTTATGGCGTGGTCTCTTGATGGTAGAGTTGAGACCGCTCCGGTAAGTGAATATGGACGTACTGAGGTTACTGTCGATAATAAGGATGGGATACTGAGAAGCGTATCCGACAGCACGGTTGCATGGATGAGCCACACTGACTATATTGCGGAGGCACCAGAAGGATTCTCCGTAACTGCGCACACGCCAGTGTGCCCGGTTGCAACAATGGAAAATCCGGAGGCAGGGCTTTATGCGGTGCAGTTTCATCCTGAAGTTACTCACAGCGTTGAAGGACAGAAGATTCTCGAATCATTTGTTTACGATGCCTGCGGATGCAAGGGTGAGTGGAAGATGGATTCCTTTGTTGAAAAGACTATCGAAGAGATTCGTGAAAGAGTGGGAGACGGTAAGGTTTTGTGTGCTCTTTCAGGTGGTGTTGACTCGTCAGTTGCGGCAGTTCTTCTGTCAAAGGCTGTAGGCAAACAGCTCACATGCGTTTTCGTCGATCATGGTCTTCTCCGTAAGAATGAGGGGGATGAGGTCGAGGCGGTATTCGGACCTGACGGTCATTATGATTTGAACTTTATCAGAGTCAATGCTCAGCAGCGATTCTATGATAAGCTTGCAGGTGTTACAGAACCTGAAGCCAAGAGAAAAATAATAGGTGAAGAATTCATTCGTGTATTTGAAGAAGAAGCCCAGAAAATCGGAGCTGTAGACTTCCTGGTTCAGGGCACAATATATCCGGATGTTATTGAATCGGGACTGGGCAAGTCCGCAGTAATCAAGTCGCATCACAATGTTGGAGGACTGCCGGATTATGTTGATTTCAAAGAAATCATCGAGCCTTTGCGCATGCTCTTTAAGGATGAGGTGCGACGTGCCGGACTGGAACTAGGCATTCCGGAATATCTGGTGTTCAGACAGCCGTTCCCGGGACCGGGTCTTGGAATTCGCATCATCGGCGAGGTTACAGAGAAAAAGTGCAAAATAGTTCAGGATGCTGATGCTATATACCGTGAAGAGATTACAAAAGCTGTTGAGTCGGGTCTTATGGACGCTGCACCAAATCAATACTTTGCAGCCCTTACAAATATGCGTTCGGTAGGTGTAATGGGCGACTTCAGAACATATGACTATGCTGTTGCACTGCGTGCAGTGCTGACAAGCGACTTCATGACAGCAGAAACAGCTCATATTCCGTGGGAGGTTCTGGATACATGTATGAACAGAATCATCAATGAGGTGGACGGAGTTAACAGAGTGCTCTACGATTTGACGTCCAAACCACCGGGAACTATTGAGTTCGAATAACAAGAATCGTTTATCCATATTATTATGAGTAATTTAAATGACACATACTGATTTGTAGTATGTGTCATTTTTGTTGTAGGGTGTATAGCCCGTGTCGAGTGCGCGGCGCACGAGATATCAACCACCCGCTATGCGGGTGTGAGATAATGGTTATACCAAAAAATCACCCAACTTCGTATAATATGGTTGTTCAAGCTATATTGCACGAAAGGAAGGTGATTTCATGGCAAATAAGACCAATAGTCTCGCACATACAAAATGGATGTGCAAATATCATATCGTTTTCTCTCCAAAGTATAGACGAAAAATTATATACAATGAGACTGTGAAAAAAAGTCTGTAAATTCGTAACAGTATATCCTTCTATGGTAAA
>JAUNFA010000006.1:0-77130 GCA_030525285.1 Bacillota bacterium
AATAATCGATCTGTTCTTTAATAGAGAAATACGCACATTAAAAGCACGTAATTTTGGTTACGTGCTTTTTTATTGTCAATAGGTTGTGTATAATGGATGGAGTAATTAAAAAAGGAGAACTGACGTGAATTTTAAGGAAGTATACAGCAAGATGTACCTTGCAATTATAACTGTAGAAAACGATTGGGGATACCATCTGGAGACTTTATGGTACGGAACTGATGCCAAAAATTTGGCACTTATGATTATGGATGTCATGGGTTCCTGGTATTTGCCAAACAAAGAACAATTTAACCGTGACATAACTGGATTTTACGAGAGACTTGAAGAAGCGACGGCCGAAAATGCAGACGAAATTACTCCAAATAAAGCAATCTCTTTCAAAGAATTGAGCGGCGAAAAATTCAGAGCTAATGGCCTCAGTCTCAGGGTTACAACGACAAACAATCTTTTTGACATGTATAAATTTGTTGCCAATGAAACCTTTGAAATATTTGCGCAAAAAGGCGAGAAAGCCGAAGATTTCAAGGATTTTACGGAATTTGTAGACTATCTTGAGAAAACATATGAGCTGGATGAACCTATTGTGAATGCTCTTAAAGCACCTAATGAAGTCTCAATTTCAGCAGCATTATACGCTATTGATCTTAAGTATGGATACAGCCAGAGACATTTCATACAGCAAGATAATTAGAAGGTTAAAAATAGATAAAATTTTAACGGCTTGGTTGACATTCCAGTAGCGAGAGAGTATGCTTAAACCATACGAAGAAGAAGTAAGTTTCTTCGAAAATATAACACTAATTATACTTCTAATTATACTTAAGGAGGAAATAGAAATGAAGACACCTTTAGATTGCATTATGGAAAGAGAAAACAACCCACAGATGATTGGTGAATACGTTTCCCTGAAGTCAAGAATGTCAGCTGGCGATGCTCACTATGCTGGTGAACTGGTAGAAGGAGCTCATATCGTAACTGCTTGGGGAGATGTTGGTACTGAACTGGCAATCAGACTCTTCGGAGACGAATCATTATTCGTTGGATATTCAGAAGTTAGATACACTGCTCCTGTATTTGCAGGTGACTGGATGGAATACGGCGGATACATCGAAAAGGTTGGTAACACATCATTTACTTGCAAGTTCTTCGCATACAAGTGGATGAAGGATTCAAAGGACGAAAACGGCAACGTAATCAACGGATCAGGTGCTGAAATGGTTAACCCACCTGAACTGTGTGCATACGGAACTGGTACTCTGATGGTTGCTAAGCACCTGCAGAGACCTGAATTCGGAGATCCTAAGTTCGCAGCAGACGCTAAGGCAGCTGGAGCAAAGGCATTTGCATAAGTCTAACATAGTGCATAATATTAAATAGTTGAGGACCGTGCTCAATGAGCACGGTCCTTTTGTGCATATAAAACAGTAACCCGGGGTAGATGTACCTCGGGTTACTGTTTTAGTCATGGTATTTGATTTTTGTTCTATAGCTTTATTTTTCGAAGGTTACAGTACATGAGCCCATTTCCTTGTTGCTCTGACTGTCGTAAATCTTGAAATTGAGCTTGCCTTCAGCTCCCATGAATGCAATTGGATAAGAGAAATGTGCAGTTATTTTGGAACCGCTTTTCCATTGAGAATTGAGAGACTGAGTTTCCTTGAAGCCGCCAGGCCATGTTACAACGTAATAGAGACTTATGGTTTCGTCAGGTTCTCCACCGCTGAGCGAAGCATGGAAGAAGACTGTATCAAATCTGCTGAAGGTAGTCTGATTAGTTGAATAATCGTCCTCAGAGCCGTTAGCAACGATTTTCATGTGCCAGGCATAGTATTTATCATAAATGGAATTAATGCCCGGATAATTCATTTCCTTAAGCTCTGCAAGGTAAGATTCGAAGGTGTCACCACCTTTTGAAACATGGTCCTTGACGTATTGATACTTCACAGCATTAATTTTGTCTTTTATTTCGTTGGTGTCATTCATGTCCTGTGCGGTACGGTATGCTTCTAGAGCTTTGTTATACTCTTTGCTTTTGAGGTGATTGTCTCCCATGCTGATATAGCAGTCCCGTATCATTTTGACGCTGTCCTCATAGTCACCGAGTGACTGGAATTTTTCGATGGCCTCTTCATATTTTCCCGACTCCATCATGGCAAGAGCGGATTCATATTCCTTAGCAGGGGTTGCTATGAATGTATATATGTAATAGACTCCACCGGCAAATACAAGGGCAATGACTACAATCAATGCAATAATGATATTTCGTTTCTTATGGCTCTTAGGCGGGGAGGTCGTTTCAACAGGAACAGGAATCGGTGTCTCAGTTTCAGGCCTGTTGCCGGTAACAGCCACCTCAGATGAAGGTTGTACGGCGGGTGCCTTTATGGGTTTGATATTATCAATATCTTCAGCAGATGAAGACTCCCTATGAAGGAGGACGGCCTTGTTGTATTCTGCCTCCTTGTCTATGTTGTTCTGGGTTTTCTTGACACGCTCACCGAGAACACTTTCCTTTTCATCAGGCTTGTGCAATATGAACAGGCTGCGCAAAAGTTCCCTTTCTAAACCGCAACCGACACAGACATCACCTCTGTTTATGTGACCACAGCTGCATGACCAGTAATCGCCGAATTCTTCAAACCAGTATTTAGGCTTGACCGGACGGGAAGAGAGCTGTTCCATGACCTCATCATACAGTGGATCCTGTGGAGTGAGAGGCCGGGGTTCATATACTTTTGTTTTGTTTTTGTCCTGTGAATTTCCCGACACATTTTCGGCGGAGATTTCATTATGAGATGAGTCTTTAATTTTATCTTTTAAATCCCGCGGCAGTGTCTGAGTCAAAGAGCCGGTCTGACGTGGGTATTCCTTGCTAATCTTCAAAACAATTTCTCCTTTTTGTTGTTATTTGAGCAGTAATATTATAGCAACTTTGTTATTTTCAAACAAGTTTCTTAAATTGTTTGAATTGTTTTAAAAACGTTGAAATTTCAGTATTTTCAAGAATATGCAATGTATTTTGTATTATTTTTAATACATCGTTGACAGCATATTAGTAACATTGTAAAGTAGTACTATGCACTCTAAAGTGTTTGATGGAATTAGTAGCAGATTCCACCTGATTCGGAATTTGCATATTATATCACAGAACATAAGTTATTTCATTAATACTATTTATTGAGGTGGAGGATTTTTCTATGACTCAGAAGAGAAGAATGAAAACAATGGATGGTAACACTGCAGCAGCACACGTATCGTATGCTTTCACAGATGTTGCATCCATATATCCTATTACTCCATCATCAACAATGGCTGAGGTCGTTGATGAATGGGCTGCTTACGGCAGAAAGAATATTTTTGGTCAGACAGTAAAAATTGCAGAAATGCAGTCAGAAGGCGGTGCAGCAGGTGCTGTACATGGTTCGCTGGCAGCAGGCGCACTTTCAACCACATATACAGCTTCACAGGGTCTCCTGCTGATGATTCCTGAGATGTACAAGATTGCAGGTGAATTGCTTCCAGGCGTATTCCACGTTGCAGCAAGAACAGTATCAACACATGCACTCTGTATTTTTGGTGATCATTCAGACGTTATGGCAACTCGTCAGACAGGTTTCGCAATGCTTTGCTCAGGGTCAGTACAGGAAGTAATGGACCTTGGCGGTATCGCACATCTTTCAGCAATCAAAGGTAGAGTTCCTTTCGTACATTTCTTTGATGGTTTCAGAACGTCACACGAAATTCAGAAGATTGAAGTATTCAGCTATGAAGACTTCAAGAACCTTGTTGACTGGGATGCAATTCAGGAATTCAGAGACAGAGCTCTTAATCCTGAACACCCTGTAATCAGAGGTACTGCTCAGCAGCCTGAAATTTTCTTCCAGGCAAGAGAATCCGCTAACAAATACTATGATGCAATTCCTGAAATTGTTGTGGATTACATGGAAAAAATCAGCGATTTGACAGGAAGAAGTTATCATCCATTCGACTATGTTGGTGCTCCTGATGCTGAAAACATTATCGTAGCAATGGGTTCAATCTGCGAAACCATTGAAGAAACAATGAACAAGATGGTTGCAGAAGGTCATAGAGTTGGTCTTATCAAGGTAAGACTTTACAGACCGTTTGTTAAGAAATATTTCATGGATGTACTTCCTAGAACTGTAGAGAGAATCGCAGTTCTCGACAGAACCAAGGAACCTGGAGCAATCGGCGAGCCTCTTTACCAGGATGTTAAGACGGCCCTTTACGGCGAAAGAAACTGTCCTGAAATTTACGGAGGACGTTACGGACTTGGTTCCAAGGATACTACTCCTGGAATGATTCATTCAATTTATGATAATCTTTATCATCATAAGCCAAAGAACAACTTTACAGTTGGTATCGAAGATGATGTTACAGGTCACTCGCTGCCATTTACAGCAGGTATTGCCAGAGAACCTGAAGGAACTATCAAGTGTAAGTTCTGGGGTCTTGGTTCAGATGGTACAGTAGGTGCTAACAAGACTGCTATCAAGATTATCGGTGACAAGACTGACATGTATGCTCAAGGTTACTTCGCATATGACTCCAAGAAATCAGGAGGTCTTACAGTATCACACCTGAGATTCGGTGTTCACCCTATTCAGTCAACATACCTGATTAACCAGGCTGACTTCGTAGCATGCCATAACCAGTCATATATCAGACAGTACGACATGCTCAAGGATGTTGTTAAGGGCGGAACTTTCCTTATCAACACTCGTTACTCAGATGAAGAACTTAATGAAGCGCTCCCTGCAAGAATGAAGAGACAGCTTGCAAAGAAGGGAATTTCATTCTATGCAATCGACGCTACAAAGATTGCTGATGAAGTAGGTCTTGGTTCAAGAATCAACATGGTAATGCAGGCAGCATTCTTCAAGCTGACTAACGTTATTCCGATTGACAATGCTATTAAATATCTCAAGGAAGGTATCGAAAAGACATACAAGAAGAAGGGTCAGAATATAGTAGACATGAACTGTGCTGCTGTAGATAAGGGTATTACATCAATCAGAAAGATTGACGTACCTGCAGAGTGGGCAGATGCAATGGACGAAAAGACCAAGTATGAAGAACTTCCTGAATTTATTGAAGACATGCTTATTCCGATGAACTGTCAGGAAGGCGATGACTTACCTGTAAGTGCATTTACTGATATCGAAGACGGTACATTCCCATCAGGAACTGCTGCATACGAGAAGAGAGGTACAGCAACTTATCTGCCTGAGTGGCAGCCTGACAAGTGTATCCAGTGTAACCAGTGTGCATTCGTATGTCCTCATGCAGCAATAAGGCCTATGCTCCTTGACTTGAAAGAACAGTCAGAAGCACCTGACAGCTTCGTTACAATTCCTGCAAAGGGTAAGGAACTTGCAGGTCTGGGTTATAGAATGCAGCTTTCATCAATGGACTGTCTGGGATGTGGAAACTGTGCTGATATCTGTCCTGCAAAGGAAAAGGCTCTGGTTATGAAGAAGTTCCCAGAAGTAGTAGGCGAGAAAGTTAACTGGGATTACGGTATCAAGATTTCAAGAAAAGACGAAAAGGTTGATACTAAGACAGTTAAGGGATCACAGTTTGCTAAGCCATACATCGAATTCTCAGGAGCATGTTCAGGTTGCGGAGAAACTCCGTACATCAAGCTTGCAACACAGCTCTTCGGCGATAGAATGCTTATTGCCAATGCTACAGGATGTTCATCAATCTGGGGAGCATCAGCACCGGCAATGCCATACTGCAAGGATGAAAACGGCAGAGGACCTGCATGGGCAAGTTCACTCTTTGAAGACAATGCTGAATACGGCTTCGGTATGCTTATTGCTAACAAGCAGATGAGAGAAAAGATTGAGCACACAATGAGAGCACTTCTTGAGCTTGACATTGATGAAAACCTCAAGGAAGCTCTGGAAGAGTGGCTGGAATACAAGGAGGACGGTAATGAAAGTAGAGCCAAGAGCGAAAACGTTATCAATGCAATAGAGTCACTCCATACAAGTGATGAAGTAATTGATACACTTTGCAACAGAATTATGGAACTGAAGGATTACCTTGTTAAGAAGTCTGTTTGGGCTCTTGGTGGTGACGGATGGGCTTACGATATCGGATACGGTGGTCTCGACCATGTACTGGCTTCAGGTGAAGATATCAACATTCTGGTATTCGATACAGAAGTTTACTCAAATACAGGTGGTCAGGCTTCAAAGGCTACACCAACTGCCGCAGTTGCTAAGTTCGCTGCATCAGGTAAGAGAATCAAGAAGAAGGATCTGGGCCTTATGGCAATGTCCTATGGATATGTATATGTAGCACAGGTAGGTATGGGCGCTGACAAGAATCAGCTGATGAAGGCAATGCTTGAAGCAGAAGCTTACAAGGGACCTTCAATCATCATCGCATATGCTCCATGTATCAACCACGGTATCAAGAAGGGCATGGGTAAGTCACAGGAAAATACTAAGGATGCAGTTGAAGCTGGATACTGGCACCTTTACAGATATAACCCTGATCTTAAGGAAAAGGGCAAGAATCCGTTCTCACTGGATTCAAAGGAACCTACTGCAAGCTTCCGCGACTTCATAAACGGTCAGATCAGATATACTTCACTTGCAAAGGAATTCCCTGAAGTTGCAGATAAACTTTTCGCAATGACTGAGGAAGACGCAAAAGAGAAGTATAACACTTATAAGGAGCTGTCAGACAGAAGCAAAGCATTGCTGTAAAGTTACAGGTCATAAAAAAGCATATGAAATTAACGATAAGAGATGTTCAGTCAATTGAACATCTCTTATTTATTTCCCTTATGGGAGCACGAAACTTTTGATATTTACTATGAATATTTGGCGATGTATAATAATTAAAGAATTATGGAAGTAAGAAATGTGCAGTTAGAACAAGCAGGTGAACGAACATATATAGTAAAAGGCAGGACCAATACGGGGATATATTGTATTGATGACAGCAGAGTTGCAATCATAGATACAGGATTCGCAGATTGTGGGAGTATCATTGACAATCTCATTTCGGAGAGAGGCTGGAAGCCGGAATATATCGTCAATACCCATTCACATATTGATCATACCGGCGGTAACAAATACTTTAACGACAAGTATCATATACCGTCATACATGATGAAAAGAGAAATCATGTTTGCTCAGGATCCTGAACTGGAAGCTGCATACATGAATGGCGGATATCCGGCCAGAAAACTCAGAGAAGGTTTCGCAAGACCTGCAGGAGTTGATTACAGAGATATAGAAGGCACAGAACTTAAGGGCATTGAATATACCGATTTACCGGGGCATTCACCGGAGATGATAGGCATAAGAACAGATGATGGTATATGGTTTACAGGAGATGCTTATTTGAGCAAAGGATATTTAAAGAATCACATGTTTGCATTCATCTATCAGATTGACAGATTTGTTGAATCCCTTGAGAAGCTGAGAAAGATGGAAGGAAGTCTGTTCATACCCTCTCATGGTACAGTCGAGGAAGACATAACCGATACAATAAGACTAAATCTGGATAATATAGAAAGAATGTCGGAATTTTTTCTCGATATCTGTGCAGAGGCGAGAGGTATCGATGAAATATTGAAGTGTATGTTTGAGAAGCTGAACATGCCAAGGGGCATAGGTTATTATGCCATGGCATCATCGACGGCAAGAAGTTTCCTGTCATACCTTCAGGATAAAGATGAATTACAATGTCAATTTCTTGACAATGTAAATAAATGGTATAGAAAATGATAGGAGGTATTTGCTATGTCAACAAAAATTGCAATCAATGGATTTGGTAGAATAGGTAGACTTTCCTTTCGTCAGGTGTTTGGAAACAGCAACTTTGAAATAGTTGCCATTAACGATCTTACAAGTCCTGACATGCTGGCTCATCTTCTTAAGTATGACTCCGTACAGGGTTCATATGCACAAGATCATGAAGTAGTTGCAGGAGAGGCTTCAATTACAGTAGACGGTAAGGAGATTCCTGTATATGCACAGGCTGATCCGTCAAATCTTCCATGGAGAGAACTTGGGGTAGATATTGTTTTGGAATGTACAGGTTTCTTTGCTTCCAAGGCAAAGTCACAGGCACATATTGATGCAGGTGCCAAGAAGGTTCTTATTTCAGCTCCTGCAGGAAACGACCTGCCTACAATCGTATATGGAGTAAACCATGAGACTCTGACTAAGGAAGATACAATTGTATCTGGTGCATCATGTACAACAAACTGTCTGGCACCAATGGCCAAGGCACTGAATGAATACAGAGAAGTCAGAACAGGATTCATGACAACAATTCATGCATACACAGGCGACCAGATGATTCTGGATGGTCCTCACCGCAAGGGTGACTTCAGAAGAGCAAGAGCAGGCGCTATTAACATTGTTCCTAACAGTACAGGCGCTGCCAAGGCAATCGGTCTCGTTATTCCTGAACTGGCAGGCAAGCTTATTGGTTCAGCCCAGAGAGTTCCTGTACCAACAGGATCAATTACAATCCTGGACGCTACGCTCAAGGACATGACAGACAGCGTTTCAGTTGAAGGCCTCAATGCTGCTATGAAGGCTGCAGTATCAGAATCCTTCGGATATACTGAGGAAGAACTGGTATCAAGCGATATCGTTGGAATGAGCTATGGTTCACTGTTTGATGCGACTCAGACACTGGCAAGACAGTGCGGTACACATATCTTCGAGGTAAGAGTCGTAGCATGGTATGATAACGAAATGAGTTACGTTAACCAGTTGGTAAGAACATTAGGACATTTGGCAACATTGCTGTAAAGAGAGTAATATAACTATAGTAAGAGAGTTATAGGACAAAAAGAGTTGGTAAAAACCGCTACAACCCTTTAAATTCAAAGGGTTGTAGCGGTTTTACTTTTCATAATTGAAACTGACGCACTGCATCCGAGACGTGATGCTCCGGCATCAATAAAACGCTGTGCATCTTCAAGAGTTCTGATGCCTCCGGATGCTTTGATAGATACATTCGGACCTATATTAGAAGCCATTAACTTAATATCATCTACGGTAGCTCCACCTGTACTGAATCCGGTGGAAGTTTTGATAAAATCCGCTCCTGATTCTGTAACCAGCTTGCATGCTTTGATTTTTTCATCATGGGTCAGAAGACAGGTCTCGATAATTATTTTGAGCAATGCCTTTTCCCGGTGGCATATGTCAGCAAGCTCCTTAAGCTCTGAAACAATCGTATCATATTTGCCGTCCTTGAGATTTCCGATATTTATTACAGTATCTATTTCCGACGCACCCTCCTTGATAGCGCGAGCGGCTTCAAATACTTTAACATCTTTTGACATAGCTCCAAGGGGGAATCCGACAACAGCGGCAACCTTCACATCACTGTTTTGAAGCGCTTCTGCACACATGGCGACATTGGAACCGTTCACGCATACAGATGCAAAGGAATATTCAGCAGCCTCACGGCAAAGTTTCATTATTTCAGCTTCGGTTGCGTCAGCTTTGAGAAGGGTGTGGTCAAAATATTTGCTAAATGGTTTCATTTAATCCTCCTTTGATTGTGATAGACATTTTCATTATATCATATCTGTTATTCTCATAGCATTAATGTGTTATATTTGGTTTGATATAGTTTATAACTATGACAAACAACAGTAATTTGATATTGCTCAATAGCGATGTGACTATTGTTTTTCTCCTAGTGTGTAAGTATAATTTAAAAGAATAATAGATAGGAGATGATTAAATATGAAAATTCCAGAACTGTTTGAACAAAAGAAACCGGTTTTTTCTTTTGAAATTTTCCCGCCAAAGAGGGAGTCAAACATAGAAAGCATATATAAGACGGTTGAAGGCCTCAAAGAGTGTAACCCTGATTTTATCAGCGTTACATATGGCGCAGGAGGTAGCGAAAATAATTATTTCACATGTGATATAGCCTCGAGAATTAAGCACGAATATGGCATAGAACCACTAGCACATCTTACCTGTGTCAATTCATCAAAACTTGATGTAAGAATCATGATTGAAAGATTCATCGACGCTGAAATAGAGAACATAATGGCATTGAGAGGGGATATTGTTCCCGGTACGGAGCGTCAGGAAGATTTTGAACATGCTAACGATCTTGCCATTGAACTGCAGCGCAAGTGTCAGGAGAGAATTGAAATCCTGGGTGCATGCTATCCGGAAGGACATTATCAGAGCAAGTCAATAGACGAAGACATTCAGAATCTCAAATACAAAATAGGTGCAGGCGTTAAGGTTCTCATCACTCAGCTTTTCTTTGATAACGATAAATTCTATTCATATCTGGGCAAGGCCAGAAATATGGGAATTAAAGTTCCTGTAACGGCAGGAATAATGCCAATCGTCAAGAAATCTCAGATTGAGAAAACCATTAAGCTGAGTGGTTCAAGCATCCCAGCCGAATTCGCAGCAATGATTGATAAATATCAGAATGACCCTGAATCGCTGTATGACGCGGGTATTGATTATGCTATAAGGCAGGTTAGAGATCTCATATTAAACGGTACGGATGGCATACATATCTACACAATGAACAATGCGGATGTAGCCAGACGTGTACATAGTGGAGTTAAGGACTTACTATAATGAATATTGAAGTTACAAAATCCATTGACAGAAATAAATGGAAAAGTATGCTCGGCATCAAAGGTGACGATGAGGGTTCGCTGAAGGCGCAGCTTGATGAAGCCGAGAAGCTGATTATTGAATGGGCATCACCAAAGGGAATATACAAAGTAATGGATGTGTCACAGATAAAGCTTGAGGGCTTCTCCATACAGAAACATCTGGAGGGTTGTGACAAAGTGGCTGTAATGGCGGTGACAATAGGTGCAGGAATTGATGCTCTGCTTCGTACGAAACAGGTAAATGACATGGCCTCTGCAGTAATAATCGACTGCGGAGCGTCGTTATATATAGAAGAGGCGTGCGATGCTTTTGAAGAACACATACGCAATGAGGTGGGAATGTTCACAACTCCAAGGTTCAGTCCCGGTTATGGAGATTATCCGCTCAGATACCAAGAAAATATTCTGAGATATGTAGATGCACAGCGCAAGATAGGAATTAACATTACCGACGATTATTTAATGGTACCCAGAAAGTCGGTAACTGCACTTATAGGCATTTCAGATCATCAGGTATCAGGGCGCCTGGCAACCTGCGGAGAGTGTGTTCTCAAAGATAAATGTACATTAAGAAAAGAAGGTAGATATTGTGGCGATTGATTTTAAAAAAGGAATTTTCATTCTGGATGGGGGCATGGGGACTATGCTTCAAGAAGCGGGCATGAGTCCCGATGAATCATCTGCGGAGTTTGGCATTAATAATCCACAGATTCTGACTGATATACATAACAAATATGTGGATGCAGGTTCTGACATAATATATGCCAGCACGTTCAGCATTAACGGGCGCAAGCTTGATAAGCTGGGAATGGGACTGCAGCAGGCAGTGGATGTTGTAATGGACGCGGCGATAGCATCCAGAGAACGTGCTATGAAGCTTTATGGCAGAGAGGTTAAGGTAGCTCTTGATGTGGGTCCTATAGGTCAGCTTCTTGAACCTATGGGAACTCTTTCCTTCGAAGAGGCATACGACATATTTGCGGAGCTTATCAGAGCAGGTCGTGATAAAGCAGATCTTATTGCAATAGAAACTATGACAGATCTCTATGAGGTGAAAGCGGCACTTCTTGCAGCTAAGGAAAATTCGAAGTTGCCTGTAATAGTGTCGATGAGTTTTGAATCAAACGGACGTACATTCACAGGAACAAGTCTTGAGGCTATGGCTCTGACCCTTGAGGGGCTTGGGGCAGATGCTGTCGGAATAAACTGTTCTCTCGGACCTGAAGAAATACTGCCAATGATTAAACAGCTTGCAACTTTTACGAAACTACCGGTTTTTGCAAAACCAAATGCAGGTCTGCCAGATCCAAACACGGGAGCATATGCCATGAGTGCAGAGGATTTCGTGAAACAGATGACGGAATATTTCAGAGAGGGCATCGGTATTCTGGGAGGGTGTTGCGGCACAGATCCGGAATTTATCAGAGGTCTTAAGGAGGCCTCCGGGGAATTCAAGGCTGCTGACATAAGTGGTAACAGAAATCTCAAAGTGTGCAGCGGCAATACAGTGGTTGATGTTAATCATGTAACTGTAATAGGCGAGAGAATCAATCCTACAGGCAAGAAAAGGCTGAAGCAGGCACTTATAGACGAAGATTACGACTATATACTTTCTCAGGCTATTGAGCAGATTGACGCCGGAGCAGAAATTCTGGATGTTAACGTAGGTGTTCCCAAGCTTGACGATGTGAAGATGCTTCCAAGGGTAGTGAAGCAGCTTCAGGCCATAACAGGTCTTCCATTGCAAATAGATTCGGGTAATCCTGAAGCTATTGAAGCGGCTCTCAGGGTATATAATGGCAAGGCCATTGTAAATTCCGTAAACGGGGAAGAGGCTATTATGGAAAAAATTCTTCCAATAGTAAAAAAATACGGGGCTGCGGTAGTGGGGCTCACCCTTGACGAGAATGGAATTCCTAATGTTGCAGAAGAAAGATTCGCAATTGCTGAGCGCATTCTTGCAAAGTGCCTGGAATACGGTATTCCGAAAGAAAATGTCATCATAGACTGTCTGACACTTACGGTATCAGCCCAGCAAAAGGAAGTCGTAGAGACCCTTAAGGCAATGAGGATGGTTAAGGAAAGACTGGGTCTTAAGACATGTCTGGGTGTATCAAACATCAGTTTCGGACTTCCTGCAAGAGCCATAATAAACAGAACCTTCCTGACCATGGCTATGGAATGCGGTCTTGATCTGCCAATAATAAATCCTAACAATGAGGATATGATGGCATCCATATCAGCATTTCACGTTCTTCATAATATTGACCGAAATTCAGTAAAATTTATTGAAAAATACGGTAATGTGGATGTAATATCCTCAATTTCATCAAAAAAAGATAATATTTCCACAGATTCAACAAAAAACAGCAGCGAACATGATGTATTCTATACCATAGAGAAAGGTATAGGCAGTGAAACTGTCGATCTGGTTAAAAAGCTGCTGGATAATGAAGACGAGATGACCGTCGTCAATAAGTATCTAATTCCGGCACTGGATAAAGTGGGAAAAGGATTTGAGAAGGGTACGATATTTCTTCCTCAGATGCTTCAGGCGGCACAGGCGGCACAGGCAGGATTTGATATTATTAAGGAGAGACTTGCCTCAAAAGACCAGAAACAGGTATCACAAGGACCGATAATAATTGCTACAGTTAAGGGTGATATTCACGACATAGGCAAGAACATTGTCAAGGTCATCATGGAGAATTACGGATTTGAGATGATAGATCTGGGCAAGGACGTATCGCCGGATCTGATTGTTGAGACGGTACTTGCCAGAGATGTGCGTATGGTTGGACTCAGTGCGCTTATGACTACAACGCTCAAGAGCATGGAGGAAACCATTGTTAAAGTTAAAGAAGTTAAACCTGACTGCAAAATTTTTGTCGGAGGCGCTGTGCTTACAGCAGACTATGCCGAAAAAATAGGAGCTGATTATTATTGCAAAGACGCACTTAAATCAGTAGAAGCAGCTCAGGAGGTATTTAATGGGCAGATTTAATATGTGGATACAGCGCTGTCTGTATGGCAGATATGGTATTGACAGCCTGAACCGTTTCCTGCTTGGAGCAGGACTTGTGATGATTGTGGTAGGAATGTTTTATCACAGATATTGGTTAAGGTTGCTGACTGTATTGATTCTCATATTAATATATTGCAGGATGTTTTCGAGGAACTTTGTTGCAAGATCCAGAGAAAATCAGAGATTCCTGGAGATTGTCGGCAGGCGTAAGGCGGCTACATGTGGCAGCTACAGGTCCGGCACAGGTTACGGATGCACGGGCGGTAGGGGATGCAGACCTCAGAAAGACAAGACCCACAAGATATTGCGTTGTCCTTCATGTGGTGAGAAGCTGAGAGTACCGAAGGGCGTAGGTAAAATCAGCATTAAATGCCCATATTGTTCTTTGAAATTCATCAAAAAAGTATGACATTATACATACAAATGTTGAGATTGCACCGAATGGAGATTTCTGCCATTCGGTGTATTTTTATGTATTTACAATAAAAAGGTTGATACTGCCACCCAATATCTGCTATAATTCAGTGGTCAGAACCACAATATGTGGTGATTGTTAGTTTGAAGTTATTATAGTAAAAGTATATTGGAATTATCAGGCAAGAGGGTTGAATATGAAGATTATCAAGAGAAACGGAGCAGAGGTTGAATTTGACATTACCAAGATTATAGTTGCGATTACCAAGGCAAATGATGCAGTGGATTACCGCGCCAGAATGACACCTGTACAGATTCAGAGAATTTCGGAAAGTGTTGTTCTAAACTGTGAACAGCTGGGTAGATCGCCATCAGTTGAAGAGGTTCAGGACATGGTGGAGCATCAGATTATGGCGCACGGTGCATTTGAAGTTGCCAAGGCATATATTACATATAGATACACAAGAACTCTGGTAAGACAGTCGAATACAACAGATGACAAAATCCTCAGCCTTATAGAATACAACAACGAAGAGGCCAAGCAGGAAAATTCAAACAAGAATCCTGTAATAAACTCAACCATGAGAGATTATATGGCGGGTGAAGTGTCGAGAGACATTACAAACAGATTACTTCTTCCTGAGGATATTGTGGAAGCACATAATGAAGGTATCATACATTTCCATGATACGGATTATTTCGCGCAGCGCATGCACAACTGCGACCTTGTTAATCTGGAAGACATGCTCAATAACGGTACTGTAATTACAGGAACACTTATCGAGAGACCTCACAGCTTTTCTACCGCATGCAATATTGCTACACAGATTATTGCACAGGTAGCATCGAATCAGTACGGTGGACAGTCAATTTCCCTGACTCATTTGGCACCATTTGTTCAGGTGAGCAGAGAAAAAATCATGAAACACGTTCAGGAAGAAAATGAAATCTCCGGTGTTCACATGACGGCAGAACAGATAGAAAAGATTGTTGAGAAGAGATTGAGACAGGAAGTCAGCAAGGGTGTACAGACAATCCAGTATCAGGTAGTGACTCTGCTTACAACCAATGGACAGGCACCTTTTGTAACCGTATTTATGTACCTTGGAGAGGCCAAGAGCGAGCAGGAGAAGAAGGACCTGGCTATGATTATAGAAGAGGTTCTTATTCAGCGACATAAGGGCGTTAAGAATGAAAAGGGCGTGTGGGTGACACCAGCATTCCCTAAGCTCATATACGTTCTTGAAGAGGATAATGTTCACGAGGATTCGGAATATTATTATCTGACAGAGCTTGCTGCCAAGTGTACAGCGAAGAGAATGGTTCCCGACTACATTTCAGAGAAGAAGATGAAGGAACTTAAGGAAGGCAACTGCTTCCCTGTAATGGGATGCAGAAGTAACTTGTCACCTTGGAAAGATGAGAACGGTAATTACAAATTCTACGGCAGATTCAATCAGGGAGTTGTTACAATAAACCTTGTGGACGTGGCTCTTTCTTCAGACAGGAATCTGGACAGATTCTGGAAAATCTTTGACGAAAGACTGGAACTATGCTACAGAGCACTGATGTGCAGACATAACAGACTCAAGGGCACACTTTCCGATGCGGCACCTATACTTTGGCAGTATGGAGCATGTGCAAGACTTAAGAAGGGCGAAACAATAGATAAACTTCTTTATGGTGGATATTCAACTATTTCTCTGGGATATGCAGGCCTTTGTGAATGTGTTAAGTACATGACCGGCAAGTCTCATACAGATGCCAGTGCGACACCTTTTGCCATTGAGGTGATGAAGCATATGAATGAAGCCTGCAACAAGTGGAAGGAAGAGACATCAATCGGTTTCGGTATTTACGGAACACCTCTGGAATCCACAACATACAAGTTTGCCAAGTGCCTGCAGAAACGTTTTGGAATCATTGAAGGCGTTACAGATAAGGGATATATTACAAACAGTTACCATGTACATGTTACAGAAGATATTAATGCCTTTGATAAGCTTGCCTTTGAGGCCAAGTTCCAGGATCTTTCGACGGGCGGTGCAATAAGCTATGTTGAGGTTCCGGATATGCAGAACAACATTGAAGCGGTTCTTGAGATAATAAAGTTCATATACGACAATATCATGTACGCAGAGCTTAATACCAAGAGCGACTTTTGTCAGGAATGCGGATTCGATGGTGAAATTGAAATCGTAGAAAAAGACGGCAAGCTTGTCTGGAGATGTCCTCAGTGCGGTAACACGGACCAGGATAAGATGAATGTGGCAAGAAGAACATGCGGTTATATCGGAACGGAATTCTGGAATCAGGGCCGTACTCAGGAAATTAAGGAGAGAGTTCTTCACCTTTAAACTGATACCGAGAACAAATAAAAAAGAATAATACACTTAATATAAATTAAAAAATCAATCGCAAAAATTTGCGATTGATTTTTTTGCTATTTCCAGAACGGCAAAACTGTAACAATCAAACTCCAAACGCGTTAATATTTTTGCCGATAATGTGGTATACTATATGATATTAACGTGGTATTTGATGGATTTATGGCGGAGGATCATAGATGCGATATCTTTCAGTTGCTGAAATAGCGAAAAAGTGGGATGTGTCAGAGCGCAGTGTTAGAAATTACTGTGCCCAGGGGCGTGTGAACGGTGCGTTTCTTACCGGCAAGACATGGAACATTCCGGAAAACGCAGAAAAACCGGAGCGTGCCAACAAAAGAAAAGAAGAGCCGATTACTCTTTTGGATATTCTAAAAGAGCAGAAGGTAAGTAAATATTCCGGTGGGATCTACCATAAAACACAGATTGATTTGACATATAATTCCAACCATATGGAAGGAAGCTGCCTGACGCACGATCAAACCCGATGTATCTTTGAAACCAACACCATCGGCATAGAAAAAGAAGTGCTGAATGTGGATGACGTGATTGAAACAGCAAATCACTTCCACTGCATTGACATTATTATTGATCATGCAAAAGCAGCTCTGACGGAGAAGCTCATTTGATTTAAAATTTCATACACAGAAATTATAAAATTGTGCGTGGAATTATTGATTAATTCAATTTGAATGATACAATAAAATATAAGCACAAAAGTGGATTGAGTGTGTGTGGTTTTTAATAAAAAGTTGGTGAATACGTGAATAAGAAAACTCTTTCAAAACAGGTGATTATAGAAAAGGGCGGTATTGCAAAAACATCAGATTTTGTTGTAGCTGGCATACCCGCTGTTGACATTGTAAATCTTTGTAACACCGGATACCTTGAACGCATTCGACACGGATATTATCAACTTGCCGATGGGAACACATCTTCTGAAGAACAGCTTATTGCAACATTGATTCCAAAGGCAATTATTTGTGTGGAATCGGCTCTTTTTCATTATGGCTATAGTGACTTTGCACCTCGGAAATGGTCGATTGCTGTTCCGAGATCTATATCTCGAACAAAATTGGATATAGATGCACTGACGTTGCAAACCTACTATGTGCAATCGGAAATATATGAACTGGGTAAAACAACTGCCGATTTTAACGGCGTCGTACTTCCTATATATGACCGAGAGCGTACAATCTGCGATTGCTTCAAATATCGTTCAAGGCTTGATCATGAAATATTTAGTAAGGCATTGAATGCTTATGCAAAGGATGAGAAGAAGAATCTGCAAAATCTTTCTATATATGCAAAAAAGCTAAGGGTGTACAAGAAGGTCAACGAATTGATGTCGGTGCTGCTGGATGGCTGATATTGTTGTATTTGTGCTCATGTGGTTACCTGAATTATTTAAAAATTGTATATGAGCATCTTATATAGAGAAAATAATGATAGGAATTATATGAAAGCGAGGCGATGAATGTGTTAATGAATACAACTGAGTATCTCTCCATTATCGAAAATATCAAGAGCGAAATCAGGGCTGCACAGTACCGTGCAGCAGTTCATGTAAATGCAGATATGCTGCTTCTTTATTATGATATTGGTTGCGTAATCAATGAACATAAATCATGGGGAAACAAGTTTATTGATAACCTTGCAGCAGATATTCGGATTGCTTTTCCAGAAAGCAAAGGATATTCTGTTCGTAATTTGAAGTATATGGCAAAATTCGCAGAGATTTATCCAGACCGAGAATTTGTGCAACAGGTTGTTGCACAAATTCCATGGGGTCACAATATAGTTCTTCTGGATAAGGTCGCTGATATGGATGAACGTAAATGGTATATTAAAAAGTCAGCGGAAAACGGCTGGTCTCGAAATGTTCTCGTCCATCAGATTGAAAGCAACTTGTATCAGAGACAGGTTCTGGCAGATAAAGTTACAAATTTTGATCACCGCTTACCGTCTCCGCAAAGTGAACTTGCGGTGCAGACAATGAAAGACCCATATGTATTTGATTTTATTCCTTTCCGGGAAGATATGCTCGAACGGGATATTGAGCAGGCACTTGTTAGGGATGTCACCAAGCTCCTTCTGGAGCTTGGAACAGGGTTTGCATTTCTGGGAAACCAGTATCATTTGAATGTAGGCGGCGATGATTTTTACATTGATTTGTTGTTCTATAACCTGAATCTTCGCTGTTATGTAGTTATCGAATTGAAAACCGGTGATTTCAAGCCAGAATATGCTGGTCAGCTAAACTTTTATCTGTCAGCCGTGGACGGCATTTTGAAAAAAGAGCAGGATAATCCATCCATTGGTTTGCTTCTGTGCAAAAGCAAAAATAATGTGGTCGCAGAATATTCGCTCAAAGATATTTCAAAGCCAATTGGTGTAAGCGAATACAAAATAACTAGTAGTTTGCCGGATAATCTGGAAAAGCAGTTGCCATCTGTTGAAGATATTCAGAAACGGATTAAATGAGTCACTGGCTAATTATCAGACTCTGGACTTACCTTGCCGATTTGAACAAGCAGGTACAGGAGCGTTTGTCCCTGATTGTTGAGCAATGAAGGTATCTGAGGGCGTAACAGAGAATCTGAAAGCCAGTGATCAGATGGCCTGGGTTGGAGTCATGAATAGTATCTATAACCGGGCAGAAGAAATTGTGTTGGAAGAAATCGTATATAGATAATATCTTGCCGGACTTCATTTTTGATGGAGTCCGGCTTTCTATATCCAGAAGCAGTATTTCCCGTGTCGGCAAAAAGTACAACAATTCAGTCTTGAAAGCTATTGATATTTTGCCGATAATGTGGTATACTATATGATATTAGCGCGGTATTTGATGGATTTATGGCGGAGGATCATAGATGCGATATCTTTCAGTTGCTGAAATAGCGAAAAAGTGGGATGTGTCAGAGCGCAGTGTTAGAAATTACTGTGCCCAGGGGCGTGTGAACGGTGCGTTTCTTACCGGCAAGACATGGAACATTCCGGAAAACGCAGAAAAACCGGAGCGTGCCAACAAAAGAAAAGAAGAGCCGATTACTCTTTTGGATATTCTAAAAGAGCAGAAGGTAAGTAAATATTCCGGTGGGATCTACCATAAAACACAGATTGATTTGACATATAATTCCAACCATATGGAAGGAAGCTGCCTGACGCACGATCAAACCCGATGTATCTTTGAAACCAACACCATCGGCATAGAAAAAGAAGTGCTGAATGTGGATGACGTGATTGAAACAGCAAATCACTTCCACTGCATTGACATTATTATTGATCATGCAAAAGCAGCTTTGACGGAGAAGCGCATCAAAGAACTTCACTTGGTTTTGAAGAACGGCACCAGCGATTCCAGAAAAGAATGGTTTGCTGTTGGAGATTATAAGAAACTTCCAGATGAAGTCGGTGATAGAGATACAGCCCTTCCGGAAGAAGTTGCCGATAAAATGAAGGCCTTGCTGGCAGAATATAACGCTAAGGAAGAAAAGACCTTTGAGGATATTCTGGACTTTCATGTGAAGTTTGAGCGGATTCATCCGTTCCAGGACGGTAACGGTCGTGTGGGCAGATTGATCATGTTTAAGGAGTGCCTGAAATATAATATTGTTCCGTTCATCATTGAGGACAATCTGAAGATGTTCTATTACCGTGGACTAAAGGAATGGGACAACGAAAAAGGCTATCTGACCGATACCTGCCTGACCGCACAGAACAAGTATAAAACGTATTTGGATTATTTTAGGATTGGGTATTAAGCAAGAAGCGATGTGCAGAAAATAATTTACAAAATGGGACATACGGATGTAAGCATAGCGCTTAATGTCTATACGCATGTTAACTTCGAAGATGCTGAGAAGGAAGTGGAACGTATGAAGGAAAGTCTGAAGCTGGCAAAAGAGGCTTTTTGAGGCAAAAAGGAGCATTGAATTATATGATTAAAATACTATTTATCTGCCACGGCAATATTTGCCGCTCAACCATGTGCGAGTTTGTGCTCAAGGACATGGTGGCTAAGGCCGGAATTGATTCGTATTTTGAAATTGATTCGGCGGCAACAAGTCGTGACGAACTCGGTAATGATACAGATCCGAGAACCAGACATAAACTGGACGAAGAAGGAGTACCATATGCGAAGCGCAGGGCACGTCAGGTAGTGGCAGAGGACTATGATTATTATGATATGTTAATATGCGCTGATGACGCAAATGTGTGTAACACTGCAAGAATATGTGGCGGTGACCCGGAGCGCAAGATTGTCAAACTTATGGAGTTTGCAGGGAGTGACAGAAGTATTGCCGACCCTTGGTACACACACGATTTTGATGCAACATATGATGATGTTGCAGAGGGTTGTGAAGCTCTGTTAGTCAGACTCATGGAAGAAGCGAAACCCACACACCTGGAGATTTTCAGGGAGCATGAAGAACTTTGCGGCTTTTTTACATTCAAAGAGGCAGCTGTTAACGGTTCGCCTTTTAACAATCCGCAGTTCTTTGAGAAGCTGGATATAGCTGATACGGTAAAGGTGTGGCCAAAGCAGGTTCACGGGACGGATATAGCAGTAATCGGTGCTGAAGATATTAATGTGGGCAGTTCTGACGGGGAGAATCAATCTGATAAGGTGAAGCACATAGTGATACCGGATACAGATGGAGCGGTAACCAACGTTACGGGAGTATTATTAACAACCGTTCATGCGGATTGTTTGCCGGTATACTTTTATGACAGGGAGCATAGAGCAATAGGTCTGGTTCATGCAGGTTGGCGCGGTACTTGTGGAGGAATAGCTCCACAATGTGTGAAACGCATGGCTGAAGAGTATGGAGCGGATCCGTCTGAAATTCAGGTATTTATAGGTCCCGGAATAGGCAAGTGCTGTTTTGAGGTTGGCCATGAAGTGTATGATGAATTTAAGGAAAAGTGGAGTTTTGCAGATGATTTTTCTTTGAAAAAGGATGATAAATTCTTCATGGATCTTAAGGGAATCAACAAACGAGAACTTATTGAGGCGGGTGTTAAGCCTGAGAATATTGGAGTATCAGACCACTGTACATTTCATGAGCCGGAGCTGTTCTGTTCATACAGAAGAGAAGGTGGCACGTATATGAGAATGGGAGCAGGTCTTGTAATTAAGGATAAGCATTAGAAGCTAAGGAGAATAAATGAAGCTTATATCATGGAATGTTAATGGAATAAGGGCGGCGATGGGCAAAGGATTTTGCGAGGCCATGATTGAACAGAATGCGGATATCATATGCATTCAGGAAACAAAAATGCAGGAGGGACAGGCAGATGTGCCTCTTGAAGGATACTATCAGTACTGGAATTCAGCAGAAAGGAAAGGGTATTCAGGGACGGCTGTTTTTAGCAGAATAGAGCCGTTAAATGTGACCCGTGGAATAGGCATCTCGGAACATGACAAGGAAGGTCGTGTTCTGACATGTGAATATGATGATTTTTATCTGGTGAATGTATATACACCGAACTCACAGAACGAACTCAAACGACTGGATTACAGGATGACATGGGATGACGAATTCCGAGGATATCTTAAAAAACTGGAAGAAACCAAGCCGGTTATTACATGTGGTGACTTCAATGTTGCACATAAGGAAATCGACATTAAAAATCCGAAAACAAACAGACGAAATGCCGGATTCACAGACGAAGAAAGGGAGAAGATGACAATCCTTCAGCAGGAAGGATTCATAGATACTTTCAGATATTTTTACCCTGAGCTTGAACATGTATATTCCTGGTGGAGCTATCGATTTAATGCTCGCAAGAATAACGCTGGATGGAGAATTGACTATTTTCTGGTTTCACAGGCTTTGGCAAGTCGTCTTCAGGATGCTGAGATTCTCACAGACATATTCGGCAGCGATCACTGTCCGGTAACCCTTACAATCAGTTAATGCAGTATTACAATAAAGAGGAAAAAGCAAGTGTACAAAATAGTGTTGTGGGACGTAGATGGAACTCTTCTGAATTTCAGTGCGTCCGAAAAAGCTGCCCTAAGAAGGTTATTTGCAGAGTACGGATTTGGCGAATGTACAGACGAAATGCTGGCAGACTACATTAAAATAAATCGCAGATACTGGAGAGCTCTCGAGCGGGGTGAGCTTACCAAACCGGAAATACTGGTGTACAGATTCAGAGAATTTCTGGAAAAGTATGGATTGAATGCACATGTTGCTGTGGAGTTTAATGCTAAGTATCAGAGTTATCTCGGGGATACAATTGTGTTTGAGGAAGGTGGTCTTGAGGCTGTGCAGGCATTGAAGGGCAAGGTTGTTCAATGTGCGGCAACTAACGGAACCATCGAAGCTCAGAAGAAAAAACTGAGGGAGTCCGGTCTTGACAAGCTTTTTGATTATCTTTTCATTTCAGATGAAATCGGCATCGAAAAACCAGGCAGGGGTTTCTTTGATACAGTATGGGAAACTTTGGAAAAAGATGGTGTGCGATTTACAAAGAATGATGTAATAATTATCGGAGACTCGTTGACGAGTGATATGCAGGGTGGTGTTAATGCAGGCATAGCCACATGCTGGTTTAATCCGCATGGCATTGAGAATAATTCACAGTTGAATCTTGATTATGAGATATCAAGCCTGTCTCAGGTGTTGGCAATAATCGGAGCACTGTGATAAAATATATAAAAGAATTACTTTAAGGAGGTAAGAATCATGATTTCAAAGAAAGTAGTAGACCTGCTCAACAATCAGGTTAATAAGGAATTCTATTCAGCATATCTGTATCTTGAATTTGCTAATTATTACAAAGAAGAAGGCCTTGACGGATACTATAACTGGTATTACGTTCAGGCTCAGGAAGAGAGAGACCATGCAGTTCTGTTCATGCAGTATCTGCAGCAGAACGGTGAAAAGGTTGTTCTTGAAGCAATCGATAAACCGGGAGTTACTATTGAGAACTTTATGGATCCACTTAGAGAAGGTGCTGCTCACGAGAGATATGTTACTGAACTCATTAACACAATCTATGCTGCAGCATATGAGGAACATGACTTCAGAACAATGCAGTTCCTCGATTGGTTCGTTAAGGAACAGGCTGAAGAAGAAGAGAATGCTGATGATATGATTAAGAAGTTTGAACTCTTCGGTGATGACAGCAAGAGCCTTTATATGATTGACCAGGAACTGGCAGCAAGAGTATATGCAGCTCCATCACTGGTATTGTAATAATTCATGTGACATTTGAATCTCATGGATTATGTTTATGAATTAAACTGAATTAAAACCGGCTTGCAAAGAGGTGAAACACCTCAGAGCAGGCCGGTTTTTTTGAAATCCATTGTATGAAATTATACAATACCAACTGCATGCTGTACGATAAGCGACACTACAGCTACCGCAAACCAGCAGCAAAGTCCTAGACATATGGGTTTAATACCGTTAGTGAGAAGTTTCCTGATGTTGGTATTTAGCCCTATTGCGGTCATGGCCATAATAATCATGAATTTACCTATTTGAACAAGGCCTGATGCAACGGTAACCGGTATTGGCAGGAATGTGTTAAGAATTGCAGATGCAAGGAATCCAAGGACAAACCAGGGGAATATTCTCACAATGCTGAAGTTGCCCGAGGGACTGGATTCGGATCCTGTGGCAGTTCTTTTGAGTTTTCGCGTTGTATATATAGCGAGAACAAGTGTTATTGGAATAATCATAAGTGTCCTCGTCAGTTTGACTATGGTTGCAAAGGCAAGGGCTGTGTTGTTTCCTGCGGCATTACTCCATGCTGCGCTTGCGGCAACAACTGATGAAGTATCATTAATTGCCGTTCCTGCCCACATGCCGAAGCCGGTATCGGACATTCCTATAAGTCTGCCGAGAGCTGGGAAAATGAATACAGCTATAATATTGAACAAAAATATTGTAGATATTGCTTGTGCTACATCTTCATCTTTGGCACGTATTACAGGGGCGGTTGCAGCAATTGCAGAGCCTCCGCATATTGAAGTGCCGACACCGATTAAAGTAGTCGTATTGCCGTCGACTTTCAAGGCTTTGCCTGCAAAAAAGGCGGTAAGAAATGATGCCGACAATGTAAAAATTATTACCGCCAGTGACTGAGTACCGACTTTAATGACGTTAAACAGATTCATTTCAAATCCCAGAAGCACAATTGAGTATTGAAGGATATATTTTGATGTGAATTTAATACCACTGTCTAATCTGGCAGGTCGCTTGAATAGTGCCAGAAGCATGCCCATGAGAATGCCGAATACCGGACCGCCGATAATGGGAAAACTTTTGCCCAGTAAGAATGCCGGAAGTGCGATTAGAAAGCAACATCCTATTCCAATCAACATTTCTTTTTTAAAAAAATTTTGTTTTGTCATTTATGTATTTAACTCCTTTTGCAGTGTGTATTTATGCTATCAACGAAACATTATAACATTGTAAAGCATCTTGACATATACCCCTAGGGGGTATATTATTTCCATATAATTTATAAGAAGAGAGGTGCTAAAGGTAATCATGAAAGAAGATAATTGCTGTGCCTGCAAGCACAATCGGGCAGAGGGTGAGAGTCCGGACAGAAGTACAATACGACCGGACAGCGAATATAAACAGCTGATGAACAGATTGTCACGAATTGAAGGTCAGATTAAGGGAATTCGCGGCATGCTTGAAAAGGACGCATATTGCACAGACATCATAACTCAGGTGAGTGCAGTGAATGC
The DNA here is from genome assembly GCA_030525285.1 of Bacillota bacterium. Classification (GTDB taxonomy): domain Bacteria; phylum Bacillota; class Clostridia; order Peptostreptococcales; family Anaerovoracaceae; genus Lentihominibacter. Next base: position 25,215 of record JAUNFA010000006.1, read on the forward strand.
GGCACTTAACGCATTTAACAGACAGCTGCTCACAAGTCATATTAAAGGCTGCGTTACGAGAGATATACTTGAGGGAAGGGAAGACAGTGTAGAGGATCTTCTCACAACACTCCAAAAACTGATGAAATAACGGTTAAACAATAATGCAACGGTAATCTGAAGGGAGAAAAATATGAGAAAATACAATATTACCGGTATGGGATGCGCTGCGTGCAGCGCCAGAGTTGAGAAGGCAGTAAGTAAGCTGCCTGGTGTAGAAAAATGTTCAGTAAGTCTTATTACAAATTCAATGGGCATTGAGGGAAGTGCTTCAGACCATGAAATCATAACAGCTGTGGAGGAGGCAGGATACGGGGCGTCAGTTGCTTCAGAGGAATCAACACAGGCAGAAGAAGACCCTCTGGGGGACCCGGAGAGAAAGCTGCTTAAACGAAGACTTAAATATTCAATAATACTTCTGGTGGTCATAATGTATATGACCATGGGCCAGCTTATGCTAGGACTTCCAGGGCTGCCCCTTAATGATATTGAACTTGAAATAATTGCTGCGGTGCTGACACTGGCAGTAATGGTAATTAACGGCAGATTTTATGTGAATGGAGTAAAAAGCATATTGAGGCGTGCTCCCAATATGGATGCTTTGGTGGCGATAGGTTCAGGTGCTGCTTTCGGATACAGTATGTGGATACTGATTGATACGATTATGTCAGTGGGAGGTGTTGCAAATATCAGGGAACAAACAGAGAGTATGGGAATCTCAGGCAATATGTTTCTTGAATCTGCAGCCATGATTCTGACTTTGATTACATTGGGTAAATATCTTGAGGCCAGATCCAAAGGTCGCACAGCCGATGCTCTCAGGAATCTTATGCGTCTGGCACCGGAAACAGCAACGCTTATCATTGATGAACAACAGGTCCAGGTACCCGTGGAGCAGGTAAAGCCCGGAGACATCTTTGCAGTAAAACCCGGTGAAAAGATTCCTGTAGACGGGGTAGTCGAAGAGGGTATAAGTGCAGTTAATGAATCGGCACTTACAGGTGAAAGTATACCCGTTGACAAATTCACAGGTGATGCTGTCTCTGCGGCAACGGCAAACACTTCAGGATATCTGATATGCAGGGCGACACGCGTGGGAAAAGATACGACTTTTGCTCAAATAATCAGATTGATGGATGAAGCAGCGGCGACCAAGGCGCCAATTGCAGGAATGGCGGACAAGGTAGCGGGAATCTTCGTACCAGTTGTTGTTGCCATTGCAGTCATTGTGTTTGCAGCGTGGCTCATTAGCGGAGCATCTGTGGCAGAAGCGCTTAACTTCAGTATCAGTGTTCTGGTAATCAGCTGTCCATGTGCACTGGGTCTTGCGACGCCAGTTGCAGTAATGACAGGAACCGGTGCAGGAGCAACTCACGGGATACTTTTCAAAACAGCGGAAGCCCTTGAAGAAACCGGCAAGGTATCGGTAGTTGTTCTTGATAAGACAGGAACGGTAACTGAAGGACATCCAGTTGTTACAGATGTTGTTGAAGGGGATGGCTACAGCAAAGACAATTTGTTAAGATTAGCTTATTCCCTGGAAAGCATGAGCGAGCATCCCCTGGCACAGGCTGTATGTGAGTATGCCAGGTCAGAGCATATGAGAACGAAGAAAATTACAGAATTCACTGCAATGCCGGGTAATGGAATAATGGGGTTCATGGACGGTATGCAGGCATGTGCAGGAAGCCTGGAACTGATTGAAAGTCAGATAGACATATCTGATTCGGACAGAGCAAGGGCGGAAGCAATGGAAAGAGAAGGAAAGACTGTAATGTTTTTTTCTTTGGACGGGGAACTTGCAGGTCTTATTGCAGTAGCTGATAATCTGAAGGAAGATGCACCGGCTGCAGTAGAGCAGATTAAATCCTTGGGTATTAATGTTGTTTTGCTGACCGGAGATAACGCCGAAACTGCACGAGCGGCCGGCAATGCTACAGGTATTGATAATGTCATTGCACAGGTTATGCCTGCTGATAAGGAAAGGGTTCTTACGGAGCTTGCTGAAGAAGGAAAGACTGCCATGGTAGGAGACGGTATCAATGACGCACCTGCTCTGGTCAGAGCTGACGTGGGTATTGCAATAGGTGCTGGAACTGACGTGGCCATAGATGCGGCTGACGTGGTTCTGATGAGCAGCAGACTTACGGATGTGGCTGCGGCTGTACGCCTAAGCAGAAGGACTGTAAGAATCATAAAACAGAATCTTTTCTGGGCATTCATATATAACATAATAGGCATTCCAATTGCGGCAGGTGTTCTGGCAGGAGCGGGAATTGTGCTCAATCCAATGATTGCAGCGGCCTGCATGTGTCTGTCAAGCGTATGTGTGGTTACTAACGCATTGAGGTTAAATAAAGAAACAGTGAATAATTAAAATTATGGATACAAAAGTCAGGACAAATGAAAAACTTGAAATATTAAAAGATTATCTGCGTGGTCTTGGCAGAGTGGCAGTTGCCTTTTCGGGAGGCGTTGACTCGACTCTTTTGCTTGATGTTGCAAAAGAGGTGCTAGGTGAAAACGCCGTGGCTGTTACAGCAGTATCAGAACTGTTCCCCGATAGTGAGAACAGTGAAGCTGACAGATTTTGCGTGGATAAGGGAATAAAGCAGATTCATGTACGGGTCAGACCTCTTGATATACCGGAGTTTACGGCTAATCCTCCGGATAAGTGCTATGTATGCAAAAGATTCATTTTTAAAGAAATTATGGACGTTGCAGACAGAGCGGCAGTATGTGAAGGATCAAATAAATCCGATGAGGGTGATTATCGTCCGGGAATGAAAGCAATAGCTGAACTGGGAGTACACAGCCCATTGAGAGAGGCGGGGCTTACTAAGGATGAAATAAGGACTCTATCAAAGGAGAGAAATTTAAGCACATGGTGCAAGCCTTCATTTCCATGTCTGGCGACTAGAATAGCATACGGCGAGAACATTACTCCCGAAAAAATTGCAATGGTTGAAGCGGCGGAGAATTATATTTTTAAATTGGGAATAAATCAGGGAAGAGTTCGCATGCACGGTGATATTGCAAGAATTGAAGTTGACAGGGAGAGTATCGTCAGAATGGCGGAACACTCGCAGCAAATATGTGATTATATTACCGGTTTGGGGTTCAGATATGTTACACTTGACCTGGCCGGTTACGAAATGGGAAGCATGAACAGAATACTCGAAAAAAGTGAATGTGTTCACGCAGATAATGGATAGACAAGTTATAACAGGGAGGTATGAAAATGACAGAGAACATTTCAAGAGAAGAGGCATTTCAGCTGCTTAAGGAACATAATAAGGATGCTTTTCACATCCAGCATGCCATTACGGTGGAAGCGGTTATGAAGTGGTTCGCACAGGAACTTGGCTTTGGAGATGAGGCAGAATACTGGGGAATTGTAGGGCTTCTTCACGATATTGATTTCGAGGAATATCCTGAAGAACATTGTCTTAAGGCACCCGAAATTCTGCGTAATGCAGGTGTGAGCGAGGATATTATTCATAGTGTGGTAAGCCATGGATTCGGCATAACAGTGGAAGTTGAGCCGGAACATGACATGGAAAAAGTGCTGTTTGCCGCTGATGAGCTAACAGGACTTATCTGGGCATGTGCTTTGATGAGACCTTCACAGAGCACCAAAGATATGGAACTTAAATCTCTGAAGAAAAAGTACAAGAATCTTAAGTTTGCAGCAGGTTGTTCAAGAGATGTTATCAATCGCGGAGCAGAGATGCTCGGCTGGGAACTGGCAGAGCTTCAGCAGAAAACTCTGGACGCAATGAAAGCTACAGAAGACGAAATCAACGAAAAATTCGCAGAATATGAGGCGTCAGTTTCATAGAGGTAGGTTATGACAATAAAAAAAGAAGATATAGTTAAAGATTTCGTGGAACTTACGAAAATTGACAGAGAAAGTTTCTGTGAGAGGGATATTGCTCGAGAACTTACTGTAAGACTTGAAAACATGGGCTTTCAGGTTACTGAAGACAACGCTGGAGAAGACATCGGCGGAAATGCAGGCAACATCTATGCTTTTCTCAAGGGCGACATTGAAGGCTCGCCGATTCTTTTCTCCTGTCATATGGATACTGTAGGACCAGGCAAAGACAAAAGAGCCATTATAGACGGAGATATTATAAGAAGTGACGGTACAACAGTTCTGGGAGGGGATAATCTGACTGGAATTCTGCCGGTGCTTCACGGAATTGGTGAAGCTGTTGGATCAGGGAAACCCAAAAGGGATATTGAGATTCTTTTTACAGTGGCTGAAGAGGTTTTTACAAAGGGTGCCAAAGCATTTGATTTCGAGTGTATCAAGGCCAAAGATGCATATGTTTTAGATGTGGACGGTGAACCCGGGGAAGTAGCACTTAGTGCACCGTCCATTATACAGTTTAATGCTGTAATGCATGGACGTGCGGCCCACGCAGGTTTCGCCTGTGAAGAGGGCAGGAATGCCATTATGGCTATGACTAAGGCTGTGTCGCAGATGGTACAGGGAAGACCCGATTCTAGCAGCACCTTCAACGTGGGGAAAATTGAGGGAGGACTGGCAACCAACATAGTTTCTGAAACGTGCAGTATTATTTGCGAAGCAAGAAGCATGAATCATAAGAAGTGCGAAGAAATCGTCGAAAAGAATCGGCAGATTCTTCAGGATGCTGCCGATGAGTTGGGATGCCGGCTTGAATTCGAATCCTTCGTGCCTGTACGCGCAATGAAGGTAGAAGAGAATGAGGCGGTTGTAAAAAGATTTGTCAAGGCATGTGAAAGTATCGGAATCAAACCGGTACTCAAACAGACTTTCGGAGCAAGTGACGGAAACTATTTTAACCAGGTAGGCATACCTGCAGTGGTTGTCGCTACGGGAATGTCCAAAGCTCATTCAACCCAGGAATATTGTCATATCAGTACAATGGTTGTAAATGCCGAACTTGTTACGGCAATTGTTTCACAGCCAGAGTAAGAACAGAAATTAAGACTAGGAATATCGATAGAGTATCGCAGCTCATAAATTGGGCAGTGATACTCTTTTTTTGTAGTTGACAATACCGAATCGTAAGATTATAATCAACATATCAAATAAAACATACTAAACAGATAGGAAAACATTAAATAAAACATGAATCATTGTATGGGAGGTTAAAAATGGCAAATATTTATGAAGGAACTTTAGGATTGATCGGTAATACACCGCTGGTTGAAGTCAAGAATATTGAGAAGGAACTGGGACTTGAAGCACGACTTCTTGTGAAGCTTGAATATCTGAATCCTGCAGGCAGTGTTAAGGATAGAATTGCCAAGGGAATTATAGAAGATGCCGAAGCTAAGGGAATTCTCAAGGAAGGTGCGACAATTATTGAACCGACATCGGGAAATACGGGAATAGGAATTGCGTCAATTGCTGCAGCTAAGGGATATAAAGCAATCCTGACAATGCCTGAAACAATGTCCGTAGAGAGAAGAAACATTCTCAGAGCCTATGGTGCGGAAATAGTACTTACAGAGGGTTCCAAAGGAATGAAGGGTGCCATTGAAAAAGCTGACGAACTGGCTGAGGAAATCGACAACAGCTTCATTGCGGGACAGTTTGTCAATCCGTCAAATCCTGCAACACACAAGGCAACAACGGGACCAGAAATATGGAGAGATACCGATGGACAAGTAGACGTATTTATTGCAGGTGTGGGTACCGGTGGTACATTGACAGGTACGGGTGAGTACCTGAAGGAGCAGAATCCTGACATTAAGGTGGTCGCTCTAGAACCTGAAGCTTCGCCTGTTTTGTCAAAAGGTCAGGGCGGACCTCACAAGATTCAGGGAATAGGTGCCGGATTTGTGCCGGATGTGCTTAATACTGAAATTTATGATGAAATTATTACTGCTGATAACGAAGTTGGATTCGAAACAGCTAAATACCTTGCGAAAAAAGAGGGTATTCTGGTTGGAATTTCATCAGGTGCAGCGCTGTGGGGAGGAATTCAGCTTGCCAAGAGAGAAGAGAATAAAGGCAAAACAATAGTAGTTCTGCTGCCTGACAGCGGTGACAGATACTATTCAACACCAATCTTCATAGAATAATAAATAAACGTGGAAGAAAAAGAATGATTTTGATATAATCGTACTGAAACACAGTGATGATGAAAGGAGAGTCAGATGCCACTTTTAATCATTTTGGGAATTCTGGTTGCGATAATCGGTACGGTTATATTCATTGTGAATAAACGTGAATCTGACCGCTTCATTGAGATGCAGTCAAAAAACAACAGAAGAGAAGAAGCGGAGAACCTGAATACTTTTAACAGTAATCCGGAGCATCATCAGGATTAAGTTCATATTGTTTGAAAATAGAGCCCCTCACAGCTTGCATTGTGAGGGGTTTGTGTGTGAAGAGGACATTTGACGAGGTAGATGTCAAATATGGAAGCACATAAAATTTTAGGGTTGAAAGGATAGAACGATGAGTAATGACTACAGACAAATTCACAGTGACTGGCTGGTAAATTGCACAGCATACAAGGCCGAACTTCTTACAATGAGTAATGATGAAATTGCAGATGCTTTTGGCAGTGAATTGAAGTTTGGAACGGCAGGCCTAAGAGGAATTATGGGTGCAGGAACAAACAGGATGAATGAATTTGTCGTAAGGAGAGCCACCCAGGGACTGGTGGAGCATCTTAAAAATAATTATGATAATCCGACAGTTGCAATTGCTTACGATAGCAGAAACAATTCGAGAGAATTTGCTGAAGAAACCGCAAGGGTTCTGGCGGGGAACAGTATACGAACATATATTTACAAGGAAATAATGCCTGTACCGGTGCTGTCATTTACGGTAAGGAAGCTGGAATGTACATGTGGCATTGTCATAACGGCCAGTCATAATTCGCGGGAATATAACGGGTACAAGGTTTATGGATCTGACGGAGCACAGATTCTGGAATCCGAAGCGGCAAGCATTTTGGAGCATATAAGTCATGTGGACATGTTCAGAGGAGTGAAGGTCGCAGAATTTAAGCCATCATCCGAGGGCCTGATTTCATATGTTAGTGAAGATGTATATGAAGAGTACATGAACGCAATGCTGGAAGCTTCAGACATTGCCTCAGAAAATGATGTCGATATTCTCTATACTCCACTTAACGGGTCAGGATTGAGACCTGTTACAGATATGTTCGCAAGATGTGGATTCAAAGCAAGAATAGTTAAGGAACAGAGAGATCCTGATGGAGATTTTCCTACATGCACATATCCTAATCCTGAAAAACCGGAAACATACGAAAGGGCACTGGCTGAGGCTGATGGCTGTGACATTATCATTGCAACTGATCCGGATTGTGACAGAGTTGGATGCATGGTAAATCAAAAGGGTGAATACAAACTTCTATCCGGCAACGATATTGGAACGATAATCACTTACTATCTTTGCGGCCTTGAAGGCTTGGCAGGAAAGACCATTGTTTCATCACTTGTAAGCACGCCTATTATTGAGACGATTGCAGATTATTATAATGTCAAGGTTACTCGTACCCTGGTAGGATTCAAATGGATAGGTGCACAGATGAATTTGCTTGGGGAAGATTTTATCTTCGGATTTGAGGAGAGTAATGGATATCTTACAGGACTTTATGCTAGAGATAAGGATGGTGTCTGCGGGGCACACATGATATGTTCCCTTGCAGCACATTACAAGGTACAAGGCAAAACTCTTATTGATGTACTTGATGAAATATATGACAAATTCGGTACATGTATTAATGAGACAATAAGTCTGGAGACGGAGGTGGCACCTCTTATGGCGAAGGTAAGGGGAGCAGCGATACCGGGAATTATTGATTATGCTCCCGGAATATGCGGACTTCCTGCAGCGGACATAATACAGATGAATTATGTTGATGACAGCAGACTTATCATCAGACCATCGGGTACGGAGCCTAAGGTTAAGCTCTATGTTTCGGCTTCAAGCAAGGAGCGAATTGATGAAATCGTTGAGGCATTGAATAAAATTATCGGATAATCGGAGTATGTAACAAAAGTAATGCTGCAGAAGGGAGCAACCATGGTAAACAAAGGAAAAATTGATACAAAACTGCTCTTGGCAGCACTTGACTCGTCACATGATGGAATACATATTTTGGATAAAAGCGGTAATACTTTATATATAAATCAGACCTGCTGTGAAATGGAAGGTGTAATGGCAGAACAGGTGCACAATCATAATGTTAAGGAACTGGTTGAGCAGGGTATATATTCTGATTCTGTAACACTTAAAGTCTTGGAAACAAACCAGGTTGTCAGCATTATGCAAAAGGCATTCAATGGTAGATTACTTCTTGTGACTGGCACGCCCATATATGAAAATGGCGTACTAGATAAAATTTTTGTAAACACAAGGGATATAACAGAACTTAACGAACTTCGTGAACAACTTTCAAAGGCATCCGATACTGCAATCAGATATAAGCAGGAACTGGAAGTTCTCAGACGTGAACGTGCAACCAACAATATTGTTTGCAGAAGTAAAGAAATGGATAAAACACTTAAGATTGCGAAAAACGTGGCAGGTGTAGATTCAACTATCCTTATTACAGGGGAATCAGGTGTCGGTAAAGGAATGCTTGCTAAGTTCATTCATGATAACAGTACAAGGTGTAATGGTCCATTTATAACAATTGATTGCAGTGCAATTCCGGAATCACTTTTTGAATCTGAATTGTTCGGATATGTAAGTGGAGCTTTCACCGGTGCCGCAAAAGGTGGTAAAAAAGGTCTCATGGAATTGGCTGATGGGGGTACAGTATTTCTTGATGAGATTGGCGAATTGCCTATGGCAATGCAGGCGAAACTATTAAGAGCAATTCAGGATAAGGTTATTCTTCCGGTTGGAGGAGACGAATACAAAAAACTTGATGTCAGATATATTTCGGCAACTAATAAAAAGCTTGAGGATATGGTTGCCGAAGGAACATTTAGAGAGGATCTCTACTACAGATTAAATGTAGTCCCTCTTGAAATTCTGCCATTAAGACAACGCAGGGACGATGTTATTCCAATTTTGGCTGAGATTGTAAACAGGATTAATGACAGGTATGGCTGGGAGAAGACTTTTGATGATAAGTTTGTCAGGGAGTGCCTTGAGTATAGTTGGCCAGGTAATGTAAGACAGCTTGAAAATGTTATAGAGAGGGTAATGGTAAGTTCTGATAAAAATAAAATCAGTGCTGATACGCTCAGTGGGGTAATAGAATCTGCAGATATTGTACCGGATACCATTGAAGGGGCATCTGAATATCAGAAACTTATTGCAGATTATGATACAAAATTGTTGATGAGACTTATAGAGTCAGAAGGTTCAATAACACTTGCTGCAAAAAAGATAAATGTGGCACCGTCGACAATAAGAAGAAAATTACAAAGATATGGGAAAAACAAGTGATGCAAAAGTGCACGTAGATGCAAAAATGCACTAAAATGATTATGAACCATAAAAATAAACATTTACACAGATTATGAGGAGAAGCAGAAGTGCAAAAATGCACTTTCGCTTCTCCTCGTTTTTATTATGGCAAAACAAGTGAGCTTGTAAACCATTGCAATTACGCGCATCAAGCGTTTTTTTGAAAAAACTTAAATTTGGCATAGATATTGCATTTAGTATTAGTAAATACATAACTAAGGAGGGTAATTGACTATGACTAAGTACAGACCATTAAATTCACTTGAAAGTCCAAGATTTGCAGAAGTAAAGACTTTCATGAGACTGCCATACGTTAAAACTACCGAAGATATTGATTTTGCGGTTGTGGGTGTTCCTTTTGATACGGGAGTTACTTACAGAACTGGACAGCGATTTGGTCCTAATGCAATCAGAGATATTTCATCACTGATTAAACCATACAATGTACCGCAGGATATAAATGTTGTTGAGGAACTTTCGGGTGTAGATTACGGTGATGTTCCTGTTAATCCGGGATTTATTCTTGACTCATATGACAGGATGGTTAATACACTTTCCCCACTGATTGATGCAGGTGTAATTCCTGTCTGTATGGGTGGGGACCACTCAATTACACTTGGTGAATTGAGAGCTGTTGCAAAGGCATATGGGCCGGTGGCACTTGTTCATTTTGACTCACATTTCGATACAATTGATAGCTATTTTGGTGAAAAATACAATCACGGAACAGTATTTGCGAGAGCTGTAGAAGAGGGACTCATTGATGTTGAGCATTCGATTCAAATTGGCATGAGGGGAACCTTTTACGACCGAACAGATTTAACCGGATCTGAAGACCTAGGATTCAAAGTAATTACAAGCTTTGAAATGAGAGATATTGGTCTTGCTGAGGTTAAAAAACAGATAAAGGAAAGGGTGGGAGATGCTAAAGCTTTCCTGACGTTTGATATTGATTTTGTAGATCCGGCATATGCTCCGGGAACAGGAACAATTGAGGTTGGCGGATGGACAGGTCCAGAAACTCTTGATCTTGTCAGATCATTAAAAGGTATTGACTTTGTAGGGTATGACCTTGTGGAAGTGATGCCGTCCGCAGATCCTTCACAGATAACAGCATTTCTTGCAGCGAATATTATGTTTGAATTTATTTCACTTATTGCGCTTCAGAAAAAGGATGGAGGTAAATAATCATGACTGTGATGATGAATGAAATGACATGGCAGGATTTTGCGGATAAGAAGGATGATGCTGTTGTATTTCTTCCTGTAGGTTCAACAGAACAACATGGACCGATGCTTCCGCTATCGGTAGACCAGATTATTTCAACCGGATTGGCCAAGATGCTTGCTGAGAGAGTGGACGGAATTGTTGCCCCATGTATTAGTTATGGTTATAAGTCGGCACCTCTTTCAGGAGGAGGTCCTGCATTTCCGGGAACAATCGACATGAATGCGGTGACGTTGATGAATCTTGTTGAAGATGTTCTTGAAGAGTTGATTCATGACGGTGTTAAAAAGATTTTCATTATGAATGGTCATTTTGAAAATGAAGCTTTCATTCGTGAATCTATGGACTTGGTTTCAAGAAGACATGAAGATGTAATTCTTTTTGAAAGCAGTTGGTGGGATGTAATGTCTGACGATGTCATGGCTCAAGTATTTGATGAAGTTGAGTATCCGGGAATTGAGCTTGAGCATGCAGGAATTCTTGAAACTTCAATGACAATGTTCTTCAGACCGGAACTTGTTAAATGGGAAAGATTCGTAGAGGATGGTGTTGAGGCATTTTTGCCATATGGAATCTATCCGGCTTCAAGATGTGAGGTGTCAGAAACAGGACTTCTGACCACAGCAAGAACTTCATCTTCTAAAAAAGGGAAACTATTGGCAGACGATATTACGAACGCATATGTGAAATTAATTGAAGAATGGTTTTAGGTTATTGGAAGTTATTGAAACAGTGTGTTAGATAAGGAATTTTTTGATTAATAAAAGAGGTGATTATATGGGCAAAAAATTCATAGATAATCCGACAAACGGAGCGGAACTTAGGCTTATTGACTTAGGTTACAAGCAAGAACTTCAGAGAGGACTATCGGTTCCGGGGAATGTAATAATGGGACTTGCGAATGTATCTCCTGTAATGGCAGCGTTCACATATGCGCTTGCAGCCTTCGCAACAGTTGGTACAGCTACAGCAGGAGGTACTCTACTCCAGTGCATCAATGTACTATGTATAGGTTTGATTCTTGGCGAACTGGGATCGATATATCCGGTATCGGGAGGATTGTATTCAATCACGAGTTATGTGCTTCCGAAGCCTCTCGTATTTTTAGGAGTATTTAATTTTATGATTCAGGCCTTTATATACATACCGGCAATAGCAATGGGAGTAGGTGCATATATGCAGATTTTGTTCCCTCAGTTACCACAGGGTACATTAGCATGCAGTATTATATCAGCATCATCAATTATTCTGGCTTTGCTTATTGGCCTGAATTCAATCATACTTAATAACAGAGTTACTACAGTATTTCTCATTGTTCAGCTAATTATCGTATTCGTATTCCTATACGTATGCTTTGCCAATCCGGCAAGAAGTCTTGGAGATGTCGTGCTTAATCCGCAGATAATCGGAGCTTCAGGTGAACTTGAGCCGGCATCAATGATAACAATTCTTACAGGCATGGGAATCATGTGCGCAGCAATAGATGGTTATGGTGCATCACTCGGATTTTCTGAAGAGACTAAGGGATCATGCAAGGGCGTAGGTAAAGCCGTATTCTGTACAGCTCTCCTTACACTGCTGTTGGTGGGAGCATGTGACGTATTCTCAATGGTGGCAGCACCGGATCTTAAAGAATTCCTTACAGCAGATTCACCACTACTGTATGTAATTCAGTCATATATGGGTCCTGTATGGACGACACTACTTAATGTAGGAATTATTATTGCATCATTTGGCTGTAATATAGTGCTCATCAATTATATGGCAAGAGTACTGTGGACAGGTGGCAGAGACAGACTCTGGCCGGATGCGATTAACAGACAGTTGTGCAAAGTATCCGGAAAATCTCAGGTACCGTATGTTGGACTGTTGGTAATTGCAGTTGTTGACTGTGTACTTGTATTTGCATCCGATATTGTAACTATGATTACATTTGGTGGAATGAGTGCAGCAGTTGTATATCTCCTTATCGCTATTGGCTCGATTAGAAGCAGAATTGTTGATAAAGATATTACAAGACCGTTTAAGATGCCGTTATTCCCGATTCCATCAATTCTTGTCATTTGTTTCTTATGTATAGCGATTGGTTCGCAGACACCAAGTGATCTTATGATTGTGGGTATAATCCTTGTGATTGCAATGCTATACTATCTGCTCTATTACAGACCAAGAGAAAAGAGAGAAGCAAGAGAAGGAGAAAATAAGGAGGCGTAATCCATGAATAAAGCAATATTAATAGCCGGTTGTGAGGGCAATGTAGGTAAGGCAGCAGTAGCAAAATTCAAGGCGAATGGATGGCAGGTAGCCGGCATAGATATCAAGGAGAAAAGTACGTCAGATGTAGACAAATACATTTCCGTAGATATTAAAGATACTGAGGCTGTAATTGCGGCTGCTGATGAAATCGATGCTGTTATGCCAATTGACGCTGTATTCAATGCAGCAGGGTATGTGCTGGATAAGGCATACGAAGATACAACTGTAGATGAATGGCAGGAATTATTAACAACGATTCTTGGGGGAGCGGGAAATCTTTGCAAGGCTGTAGCTCCTAAGATGGTAAAACGTCATGAAGGCAAAATTATTCTACTTTCATGTGATTATGCAAAACAATCGGATGTGGCTGTTGTAGATGCAGTTGCTGCAAATACTCTGCACGGATTCGGTAAAAGTTTCGGAGTTGAAATGGCCCCTGAAAACGTCCGCGTTAATGTAATGTATGCGAATACACCATTGGATATCGAATCGGTAACAGAAACGGTATTTTATCTGGCGGATAAGGATACATATACATCAGCACAGGTTGTAGCAGTTACCGGGGAAGTGTTTTAGGAGGTAGTAAAATGAAATATGCTGAAATGAAAAACAGAAAAGTTCTTATTACCGGAGGCACGCAGGGTATTGGAGAAGCCATGGCTGAGACATTTATAGCCGATGGTGCGGATGTTGTAATAAATGGGCGTGTTCTCAACGAGAAGGTGCAGAAAGTTTTGGATAGAACTGGTGCAAGAGCTTCTATGGGAAGTATTATGGATCCGGCTACCGCTGAAGGAGTTGTAAAAAATGCCGCAGAAATTATGGGAGGACTTGATGTGTTGATTTGCAATGCTGCTGGAATGAGCATGGCACCATATCTTGAAAGTGTTCCTGAAGAATGGTGGTCTCAGATTAAGATTAATTTGTCTGGTCATATGGCTTGCATTAGAACAGCGCTTCCGATAATGAAGGCAAATGGAGGAGGTACAATTATCCTGACCAGTTCATTTTTCGGAACAATCGGTTGGAATAATGCTACAGGATATGGTTCATCAAAGTCAGGATTGCTTGCATTGGGGCAGTATCTTGCTAGAGCATACAAGGATGATAACATTAAGGTTTGTACGATTATCCCTGGTGTTATTGATACGCCGCAGTTAAATGTTGATGCTAATGACCTAGGTATTTCACTTGATGAAGTACGTGAAATGTATGCTAATGACATTGCAATGGGAAGACTTTCAAGACCATCAGAAATTGCAGAAACAGCCCTATACATGGCAAGCGATGCAGGACGAAAGGCGCTTAACGGAAGACATATCATTGTAAGTGGTGGTGAATACAGATCAACACCATATTATATTTAGATAGGTTGTATATCATAGGAGGAGCGATATGAAAAAGTTAGAAAATAGAGTGGCTGTTATCACCGGTGGTAGCCGTGGCATAGGCAGAGGCATTGCAATAGAATTTGCAAAAAATGGTGCTAATATCGCATTATCGTATCACTCGAATGAAGCCGCCGCAGCTGAAACTGTTGCAGCGTGTGAAGAGTATGGAGTTAAGGCAATTGCAATAAAATGTAATGCAGGTGTTAGTGCAGAAGTACAAGCTATGGCTAAAAAAGTTGAAGAAGAGTTCGGTGCAATTGATATTCTGGTAAATAATGCGGGAACAATCAGCCTTGAGGTAACAGTGGAAGAAATGGAAGAAGCAGAATGGGACAGAGTTGTTAACACTGATTTAAAGGGCGTATATCTCAATTGCAAATACTTTATTCCGCTTATCAAAGCGCGGAAAGGAGACAATGTTGGCAAAATTATCAACATTTCATCGGAACTGTCCAAGAAGGGAAGAGTGGCATATGGCGCATATGCGGCTTCGAAAGGCGGCATCAATTCATTAACAATGTGTCTGGCTCTGGAACTGGCTCCGGAAATTAACGTCAATATTGTTGCTCCGGGTCCTATAGAAACCGACATGATTTTGGCTGATATGGCACCTGAATGGGTTGAAAAAGAAAAAGACATCCCACTTAAGAGACTTGGAAAAGTTGAAGAAATCGCAGCAACTGCGCTGCTTATCGCATCAGACGACGGGGATTTCTTCTGTGGGCAGTTCATAAGCCCTAACGGCGGAGCGGTATTCTTTTAATACGTACACACATGGTTTTAACAGAATTTATTAAACAAAATTCATTGATGATTTAAATAGCATATGGATGCTACCCATTAGTTTAACAGGTGGCATCCATTTTGTTTGTAATATGAATTTAAACTAGTTTTCTGCATATTGTTAATCCGCATGTTCGCCTGTCGGTTAATGTTGAAAGATTTGAATTTGGAGTGTAGAATTATCGTGAAGTATTGAAACGGAATTCGATAAATCTTGAAAGGAAGAATTAATGCATTACGGTGAAATAAAAAACTGCGATATCGCCAACGGACCCGGAGTTCGCGTGACACTTTTTGTATCTGGATGTACTAACCACTGCCCCAATTGTTTCCAGCCTGAGACCTGGGATTTTGAATACGGTCAGACTTTCACAGACGACACAATGGAAGAACTTGTAGGGATGCTGGATAAATCATATGTCAATGGATTTACTGTCCTTGGCGGTGAGCCGATGGAACCGAGAAATCAGCAGGATCTTCTGCCGATTTTGAAGAGCATTCGCGACAGATTGCCACAGAAGAGCATATGGATATATACAGGGTTTACATATGAGAAACTTACCGATGAGAATTCGTATTGCAGAACGGATGCTACTGACGATATTCTCGGTATTGCTGATGTTCTTGTAGATGGAAGATTTGTAGAGGAACTGAAAAATTTGAGACTGAAGTTTCGTGGTTCCTCCAATCAGAGAATAATAGATTTGACTGCTACCCGTGAAAAGGGTGAGATAGTTATTATGGATGTATGAGTTTAACGCAGGAATTGTGTGCAATTTCTCCGATGTTTGGTGTATAATATTTAGTGATATTTTTGAGGGAGAAAAATAATGACGGTTAAACTTATAGCACTTGATCTTGACGGAACATTGCTGACAGACGACAAGAAAGTCAGCAGTGGCAACAGAGAAGCAATACATTGGGCAACGGAGAAGGGTGTTGATGTGGCTTTTGCAACCGGAAGAAGCATTGGCATTATCCCCCCTGACGCCTTTAGCATACCGGATATAAGGTACATGATTACTTCTAACGGAGCGATTGTAAGCGATCGCCTGAACGGCATGATAAGTCATGAATACATTCCGGCAGAAGCTGTGGATATGCTGACAGAGTTGCTTTGCAGAAGAGAGGACATGGTAGAAGTCTTCGTTAACGGAACGGCGCATACCCAGAGGATTTATAATGAAGAAATCTGTGAAGCGGTGAAGAGAGGGCAGAATCCATATTATTACTATTATCACAGAGTTTCTGAAGATGATATATTCGGTTTTATGAAAAAGAACCGTAATGTAATTGAAATGATAATTGTCAATTTCCAAAGAGGTGAGGATCCTCGGATGAAGCTCATGACAAAGGACCAGATAGAACAGATTCCGGGGCTTTGTGCCACAACTTCGCTCCCGTATAATATTGAGATTGTAAGTGGCACTGCAGGTAAAGGAAATGCCCTTGTAAAGCTTGCGGAGCTTCTTGGCATAGAGCGTGATCAGGTGGTATCCATGGGTGACAGTTTGAACGATATGACCATGCCGGACGTATCGGGTATATGTGTAGCCATGGGAAACGGTCGTGAGGAAGTCAAGGATCAGGCAGACATTGTCACAAAGAGCAATATGGACGACGGAGTAGCTGCGGCAATTTATGAAATACTGGGAAGCGGCAGTCAGGAGGAAAGCAAATGATTAGAGTGCTTTTGGTAGGACTTGGTGGCGGAATAGGTGCCATGGGAAGATATCTTATGGGCAGAATCCCAATTGCCAATATTCCTTATCCGGTCAATACGTTTGTAATAAATGTGATAGGAGCATTCCTTATAGGTCTGTTTCTGGCAGCTGGCAGCAGGATGAACGTTACAGATTCCAAGCTGATTCTGTTTCTTACGACAGGAGTATGTGGAGGGTTTTCGACACTTGCAGCTTTGTCTGCAGAATCTTTGACAATGTTACAGAGTGGCAGATTTCTGGGATGCCTTTTGTATTGTACAGCTACATTCGCAGTATGTATTACAGCTACATACATGGGAACATGTATTGCCAAAATAGGAATATAAAATATCTATAGATATTAACCATAAATATATTGTAGTAGAAGGGAGAACATATAATGACAAAAGTTGATATTGTATCAGGATTCCTTGGAGCAGGAAAAACGACTTTCATCAAAGAAATGATTGCGAAGGTGTACAAAGGACAGAAAGTGGTTCTCATAGAAAATGAATTCGGTGAAATCGGTATAGACAGTGGGTTTATGAAGAATGCCGGTATAGAAGTGACGGAAATGAACAGCGGATGTATCTGCTGTACTCTTGTTGGTGACTTTGCTCGTTCGCTCAAACAGGTGGTTGAGCAGTTTTCGCCTGAAAGAATAGTAATAGAACCATCGGGTGTGGGAAAATTGAGTGATGTAGCTGCAGCGGTGGCAGATGTAAGTATGGAAGCCGGAATTACGATTAACAGCCGTATCACAGTTGTTGACGGTAAGAAAGCCGGAATGTACATGAAGAACTTCGGTGAGTTCTATAACAATCAGATTGAAAATGCTACAACTATAGTCATAAGCAGAACGCAGAACATGGATGAGGATAAGCTGAAGGAATGCATTTCTCTTATCAGAGAAAAGAATGAGGAGGCTTCAATCATCACAACACCATGGGATAAGCTTGAAGGTGAAGCGATAGAGGCTGCTATAGGACATGGACAGAATCTTGAAAAGGAGCTTATGGAAGAATACATGCGTGAGCATGAACATTACGAACATCACGACCACGACCATCATCATGAACATGACCACAATCACGGTGAAGACTGCACATGCGGATGTCACGACCATGATCATCATGAGCACGATCACGACCACGACCACGACCATGATCATCATAAGCACGACCACGATCATCATGCAGATGAAGTTTTTGACAGCTGGGGTATCGAGACAGTGCATGTATTTACAAAATCAGGTATAGAAGACATTATGGGTCTGTTTGGAACTACTGATGATTTCGGAACAGTGCTTCGTGCAAAGGGTATCGTAGAAATTGAAGACGGTAACTGGGTGGAATTCGACATGGTGCCTGAAGAAGTGGAAATCAGAGAAACAACACCGGATTACATTGGCAGAATCTGCGTTATAGGAGCTGACCTTAACAAGGACGAGCTTGCCAAGGTATTTGATAAATAGTAAGGAGGCGGGAAGATAATGGATATTCCGGTATATTTATTTACAGGACTCCTTGACAGTGGCAAAACTACATTTATCAAGGAGGTAGTAGGAGAAGAGAGCTTCCTTGATCCGGGAGCAACAGCAATGCTCCTGACAGAACAGGGTGAAATCAGTTATGACGAAGAATTTCTGATAAAACATAATATTGCTGTTGAAGTAATTGAAGACAAAGAAGAGATGAAACCGCTTCTCTGGAAACGTATGGAGATGATGAACAAGCCGAAACAGATTCTTATTGAATACAATGGAATGTGGGAGCTGGACGATCTGTTTAACAGCGGAATTCCGGAAAACTGGTTTCTTGCAGGCGTGTATTCTACAGTTAACGGTGAAACCATCGACATGTATATCCAGAACATGCGCAAAATGTTCATGGAGCCTTTGAGAACTTCGGACCTTATAATAATTAACAGATGTGATGAGAGCATTGACAGGCAGAAGTACAGAAGGAATTTCAAAGCACTGAATCCTCAGGTTCAGGTAGGCTTCGAAAGACCTGATGGTACTATGTATCCGAATCAGCAGGAAGAACTTCCTTTTGATGTAAATGGAGACAGAATTGTAATAGACGATATGGACTATGGCCTCTGGTATATAGACGCAATGGATGCTCCGGGAAGATATATGTACAAGGAAATTGAGTTCACGGCGAAGTATTGTGCCAGCAACAATGAGAATATCAAGTATTTCGTACCGGGAAGACACGTTATGACATGCTGCGAAGACGATATTCAGTTCCTTGGATACGTGTGCAGCTTTGAGGAACAGCCAGGTTTTGAACACGGTGACTGGGTAAGGGTCGTTGTAAGTTTTGATTTTGGTCCATGTGATGTATACGGTCCGGGTGAAGAGGGACCGATTCTTACGCTTATTGATATTAAACCGGCAGAGAAGCCCGAACAGGAGCTGGTATCATTCACATAGGAATATGCGATTTGCGAATAAAATAATTAGACTACACATACAGGCACATACTTGTTTTAAAAGGTATGTGCTTGTGTTATAATGTGCATAGATTTTACATAATTACTTACAAAGGCTTACAGTAAGGAGTAAAAGTGAAGGTATTGTTAATAAACGGCAGCCCTCATCAGTACGGTTGTACTTATACGGCTTTGAGAGAGGTGGCAGATACCCTTGAAAAAAATGGTGTTGCTACCGAAATCTACCATATAGGTCCGGGAGATGTGAGAGGTTGTGTAGGATGCGGTAACTGTTTCAAAACAGGAAAATGCATTTTTGACGACGGAGTAAATGAGATATCCGGTCGTCTACTTGAATTTGACGGGATAGTTGTTGGTTCACCGGTATACTTTGCAGGCGCCAGTGGACAGTTGTGTTGTTTCCTGGACAGACTGTTCTACAGCAACTATAACAATAACAGACTGGCAGGCAAGTTCGCGGCTGCTGTTGTTTCGTGCAGACGAGGCGGTGCCAGCAGTGCTTTTGATAGAATTAACAAATATTTTACGATAAGCAATATGCCTATCGTATCATCTCAGTACTGGAATCAGGTTCATGGCAACAAACCTGAAGAGGTAAAGCAGGATCTTGAGGGAATGCAGACGATGAGAACTCTCGGAGAAAACATGGCGTACCTGATAAGAGGCAGAGACGCAGGTGTCAGAGAACATATACCGTATCCACAGTACGAACAGGTTCAGATGACTAATTTTATCAGAAAAGAAAAGAAGGACTGATTATGTACGATAAGCGGATAGATATCGGCAGGTTTTATGAAGGCCTTGACATAATGTTCAATCGCAAGAACAAAATGGAAACAATGTCATACATGGAGAGCTGGCTAAGAGAAGCAGAAGGAATGGGTGACCTTGAGGGAATCGTCGCCGTATGCAATGAGCTGGGTGGCCTTTGCAGAGCAATCGGAGAAAACGAAAGGGCGAAGGAACTGTATGACAGAGTGCTTACAGGACTTACGGAACTTGGTCTTGACAAGACGGAGCATTATGCAACAGCTCTGATTAATGCTGGAGATGTATACGTTTATACCTTTGAGTATGAGAAAGCTCTTGAATGTTTCATGGCTGCCAGAACGATTCTCATAGATTGCGGAATGTCAGGCGATTACAGGATGGCCGCGTTATGCAATAACATCAGCATGGTATACAGAAACACTAGCAGATACGATAAGGCTGAGGAAGCTCTCGACATTTCTTTTAACATAATAAAGGGACTGCCTGATTGCAGAGGAGAACTGGCTACGACTTATGTCAATCTGGGAGAGCTTCAAGTGAAGCAGAACAAGCTTGAAATGGCAGGTTTGAGCTTTGAAGAAGCCTGTAGGATATATGAGGAGGACGGAGGCATGAATCCTCATTATTCGTCTGCTTTTGCAGGGCTTGGCAACGTGTATTATCTTAAGGGTCAGAGAACATTAGCTATTGAATGTTATCAGAAGGCACTTAAATTAATAGAAAGAGATTTCGGAAGGACTGACTATTACAGAATGGTCGAGAAGAACCTTTTGAAAGCGAAAGGATTCTAATAATGAAGGGAATGGAACTGGCGTCTGCATACTTTGAACAGTATGGCAGACAGATAATAGATTATCAGCTGCCCCAGTACAAGGAGTATATGGCGGCCGGGCTTGTAGGCGAGGGATCTGAATGTCTTGGCTTTGATGATGAATTTTCTACGGACCATGACTTTGGACCTGCCTTTTGCATATGGCTTCCTGAAACAGTTTACCGTCAGGTGGGAAATCAGGTGCAGAAGGCTTACGACTGTATGCCAAGAGATTATCTGGGATATACAAGGGTAGAGATGCCACAGGGTGCGGGAAGAGTGGGCGTAATGTCCATAGAGAGCTTTTACCTTAAATATATAGGAATGACACATGCTCCTCAGGATAATATGGAGTGGTTCAGAATACCGGAAAGCTATCTTGCTACGGCTACTAACGGCAGTGTTTTTGTTGACAATTACGGGCAGTTTTCGGATATAAGAGCAAGGCTCAAGAGCTTCTATCCTGCAGACGTAGTCAAAAAGAAGCTTGCAGCAAGACTTGCCCTAATGGGACAGTCGGGTCAATATAATTATTCACGCTCTGTAAGACGAGGAGACTTCCAGGCAGCATATTTCGCCTGCAGTGAATTTATAAAAAACGCAATGGGTGCATTGTATCTTCTCAATGAGACTTATATGCCATATTATAAATGGGTGTTTAGGGGAGCAGAGAATTTCAGAATACTTCCGGATGCTGTGCAGATGCTTCGTCAGCTTACAGCGATTTCGGATACGGCGGAAAATTCTGCCCACAAGGAACAGATTATCGAATCAATTTCAGTATCCGTGGGAATGGAACTTAACAGACGCGGATTCACCAGAACATCGGATTCTTTCCTTGTATCTCATGGTGAGGAAATCATGAGAAGCATTGAAGATTCCAGATTGAGAAACATGCATATAATGCATGATGTTACGAGATAAAGGGGTGCATGGCATGAGAGATGATATTAGAAGAACAGCAACACCCAAGGACCATCTTATCAATGAGATAATTGATATTGAATGGAACATGTTTGATAAAGTTAACAACATAGGCGGCAGAGCCGGATGTCAGGACGACGGATGGACATTCTATGTTAACAGATACAGTCAGTTTGCCATTTACAATGTGGATGTTTTGTCTATGTACAGGGAGGATCTGGCAGAGGCTCAGATGCAGGGCAGGAATCTGATTACGGAGAAATATGCCTATATGATGGAATTCACGGACAAGGCAAATTACGATGCAAATCTTAAAGCATACATGCCTGTGCCATCAGAAGAAAAGATTGACCTTATAGAAAAGATATTGAGAATTCTGGTTATGAAGGAAGCTGAATTCGCGGAGATGTATCCTGGAATAAGCGGTAACAGCAGGCCTATCACAGGTGTAAACAAAATGGATGTTTCCTTTATGGTCTATACTATCGGTGAGCTTAAGACCTATTCTGAAAGAACTCTTAAAGGAATGTACGGAGCACTCGAAGAGCTTATTGCCAAGGGAGTTAGTCCCTCATATCTGATTCACAGGAATACCGTTGAGTTTTATGGCTATGAAGATCTTGATGATGCGGAGAACAAAATACTGCTGGGACGAGTATAATCAGAAACTAAAAAGCTTAAGTTTTGTGTGTATTGGAGAGTATTATGATTGTTAATGGAGAGGAATTGTATTCAATCGGCGAAGTGAGCAAAATCTGCAATGTGTCGAAGAAGACATTACGATTCTACGACAAGATTGATTTGATATCACCGGATTATATTTCTGAAGAAAGTAAATACAGATACTACAGCAAAGAGACTCTTCTCTTCGTTCCAATTATCAAGTATTACAAGCAGATGGGCTTTAAGCTGGAAGAAATGAAGAACCTTCTGGATGGTGATACTTATGATGTTCAGCTTTTGGGATTTGGTCAGAAAATCGAAGAACTTAGGACAGAGCGTGAGAATATCAATGTGGCATACAAATCTGTTAAAGATTGGTACAATCTGATTCAGGAAGCAGAAAGTGTAATTGAAAACAATGTTACGGAAGTGGGCATCAAGTTTGTGGATTCCGTTACAACCTGCTGTATGATGCAGGAATTCCACCACAATTACAGGGAATCTATAATAAACATTGAATGGACAAACCATCTGGATGAGATTAATCAGGCGATAACCGGTGCAGTACAGATTTATTTTCCTAATGCTAAAGAGAAACTGGAAGGAAAAGATACTAAAGCAATAATTTTCCAAAGAAATGTGCGTGACATTACAGATGGTGAGACGATTACCGTAGGTGGAAGGATGATGATTTCGGCATATCACATAGGTCCTCATGATACATTAAACAAAACATATGCTAAGATATATGAATGGGCCGAAGCTCACGGATATAAATGCGGTGAATCGGCAATAGAGAGGTATGTTACGGATTACTGGACAATCAAACATGCGACGGAGTTTGTAACAGAGATTCTTATAGATATTGTAAAATAAAGTGGATGTTCCAAAACATTCCCCTTAGGGTATTACCCTAAGGGGAATGTTTTTTGACTTTTTGGTAAAGGTTTACAATTACTTTGGTATAGGGTAATCAGAATAAGAATGTGTTAAAAGTTGAAAGTGTGTGTGATGAAAAATTTAAAAAAGATTTAACCGTTGAAAATTCAAGGATAGAGCACTGTTTGCAACATAAGAAAAACAATGAAATGTTAGTGCTCCCTTTACCTTTTAAGATTGGACATGTTCTGTTCTGACATAAAAAATGTTTTTTAATCAAAAACGAAATTTATATTTGACGTACCCTACGGGCGAATGTTGTATCATTAAACTACGTAATATTATGAAGAGTTCTCTTGGGAGCACAGATTTTTTAAATATTACACACCATAAGGGGGTAGGGAGCACGGGAAGTAATATCGTAAACGGTATTATGTGCATATCTTTTGTTATTGTTCATTATCAAAATCAAAAAGGAGGAAAAAATAATGGGCGAAATGAATGTTGCGTCAGCAGCTCTTGAAGCTAAGAAGGCGCAGGAAAAATCATACCGCAAGAAGGGTATTTTTATCGCATTGATGTCAGGTTTTCTGTATGGTGGTTACACAGCATTCATGACACAGGGCATGGCAACAGGAATCTGGGTTGACTATTATGGTGCAACTGGTGTTGCTGCTGGACTTTCAGCATTCGCACTGGTTTACACACTGTCAGCTGTAGGTGCTGCAGTAAACGACCTTTGCTCAGCAATCTGGACAGTTATCTACGCAGGAATTATCGGAAGACTTGGTGACTTCGCAAGATGCATTAATACTAAACCAGGAAGAATCCTGATCTTAGCTGCTATCATCGGTGGTCCTATCGCATCAACTTGCTACGTTATCGGTCTGCAGATGGCAGGTTCAATCATCGTTCCTATCGCTGCACTCAACGCAGCAATCGGTGCTATCATCGGTAGAATTCTTTACAAGCAGCCTCTTACAGGCGGCATGATCTGTGGTATCGCAATCTGCTTCATCTCAGCAGTAATAATCGGTCTGTTCGGATACGGAATGCCTGAAGGCGGTATAGGAAGTATCTTCGGTAACATTTCAGGTCAGGCAGGACTTGGTATGTTTGCTGCATTCCTGGCTGCAGTTGGCTGGGGTGTTGAAGGTGCTGTAGGCGGATACGCTTGCTGCATGGTTGATACAGAAGTTGCTATCTGTATTCGTCAGTGCACATCAGGTATTGTTAATGCTGTTATCCTTTGCACAATTCTCGGAGCAATGGGTGGAGATGGAGCTGGCAAGGGTCTGAGCCTCGTTGCTGGAGCAATGACAGACGGTCCTTCAATCTGGATGTTCTTCATCGCAGGTATATTCGCATCATGGTCATTCAAGTTCTGGTACAAGGGTGCTTCAATGTGTGGTGCAGCTCTTGGTATGGGTTGTAACGGAATGTACGCATTCTGGGGACCATTCTACTGCCTCATCGTTTGCGGCCTTATTTTCGGAGCAGATGGTTACATGCTCGCATGGCAGGGCTGGGTTGGTGCTATCATCATGGCATGTGGTATCATGGTTCTTGCTATTTCACAGGATAGAGCTTCAAGAGCAGCTTAATGACAAAGGAGGACATATAAAATGAAACCATTATTCTTTGCAGTACTTAAGTACTTTGCTGCAGGTAACGAAGCTTGCAGAGCAGATGTACAGGCAGCACTGGCTGCTGATTACAGCAATTTCAAAGCATTCAAAGACAAGGCAATGGATTTAGCTCTTATGACAGCTTGTTCAAACGGTCTTATCGATGAAAGCAGATACGAACTGGATGAAAACGGTAACCTGGTTATTTACTACAAGTCAAGCCAGGAAGGTATCGACACAATTAACAGCTACATTGCTGACTAATTAAAATTGTTTATATCGCCGAAGACAATTTTGCCTTCGGCGAGTTATAAATTGTTTTATGGAATTTGAAAGGAGAATTTAGCATGAGGTATTATGCGAATGAAGCTCTCGGAATGATTGAATCAGTTGGCATGGTTCCGGTGCTTGATGGTTGCGACAAAATGCTGAAGGCTGCTGATGTAGAATTGATTGGATATGAAAATGTCGGATCAACTCTTGTTACAATGTTCATTAAGGGCGATGTTGCAGCAGTTAAAGCTGCTGTTAAAGCCGGAGCAGAGGCCGCTGAAAAGCTTGGCAATCTGACAGCTGCCAGAGTAATTCCACGTCCAATTAGACCAATCGGAGACATCGTATCAATTTATGATGTCGATGAGCTATAGGAAGGAGAGGATTATAATATGGCAAGATCAGAAGCATTAGGAATAATCGAAACTTTTGGTATCGTTTATTGTATCGAAGCTGCCGATGCTATGTGTAAGGCTGCAGATGTTGAACTTATTGGGTTCGAAAACACTGCATCAGGTTACATTTCAGCACTGGTAGAAGGCGATGTTGGCGCTTGCAAGACTGCAGTTGCAGCAGGCGTTAAAAGATTAGAAGAAATCGAAGGAAATCTTTACAGTAAGGTTGTAATTGCAAGACCGCATGAAGACCTGCAGAAGATTACAAGGATTTACACTGTTGAAGATCTGCTTCCTTATGAAGATTAATCTCAATTAATCCGATATTAAGCAGAAAGAAATGGAGAGTTGCAAATGAACTTAAACATTATTGATAACGATTTGCTCTCTATCCAGGAAGCTCGAATTCTGGCGGAAAACGCACATGAAGCCCAGCAGTCAATGGCTGATTTTACCCAAAAGGAGCTGGATGCTATCGTTGAGCAGGTAGCAGCGGCTGCGTCGGCACATGCAGAGGAACTGGCTAAGATGTCAGTTGAAGAAACAGATTATGGCAGATGGGAAGACAAATTCATCAAAAACAGATTCGCCAGCGAATTTCTTATGGCAAATCTCAGAGGAATGAAATATGTCGGCATCGTAGACGTTGATGAGGAAAAGAAGATAGCGGATGTGGGAGTGCCAATGGGTGTTTTAGTAAGCCTTTGCCCTGCGACAAGCCCGGTATCAACCGCTATATACAACACACTCATCGCTATTAAGTCGGGAAATGCGATAATCTTTTCGCCACATCCAAGAGCAATTAAAACAATTGGAAAGGTTATGGACATTATGATTCAGGCAGCCGAAGAGGCAGGACTTCCACAGGGAGCACTGGCATATCTTCAGACTGTTACTAAGTCCGGAACCATTGAATTGATGAATCATTCTGCAACCGCTCTGGTTATTAATACCGGTGTACCCGATATGCTGGATTACGCGTATCAGTCAGGCAAGCCGGTCATTTATGGCGGTGCGGGAAATGGCCCGGCCTTTATTGAGAGAACAGCCAACATTAAACAGGCTGTAACCGATATAATCGCCAGCAAAACTTTTGATAACGGTGTAGCTTCAGCAGCTGAACAGTCAGTAGTTGTAGACAAATGCATCGAGGGAGAAGTCAGAAGTGAATTTATTGCTAACGGGGCTTATTTCATGACAGATGAAGAGGCCGAAAAACTCGGTAAGCTATTTTACTTCAAGGACGGCTCACTTAATCCTGAGCTTTCAGGAAAGTGTGCGGCAGACCTTGCTAAGTGGGCTGAAATTCCAGCTCCACAAGATGTGAAGCTGCTGATTGCCGAACAGAAGTATGTATCGGAAGATAATCCTTATTCCAAGGGTAAACTTCTTCCTGTACTTTCATACTTCATTGAAGATGACTGGATGAATGCATGCGAGAAGTGCATCGAGCTTCTCCTTACTGAGAGACAGGGACATTCATTAGTAATTCATTCCAATGATCCTGAAGTAATAGAGCAGTTCGCCGTTAAGAAACCGGTCGGAAGAGTTCTTGTCAATACACCTGCCGTATTCGGCAGTATGGGTGCGACGACAAATCTTTTCCCTGCATTTACCCTGGGAAGCGGATCAGCAGGACAGGGTATAACATCCGACAATGTATCACCGAAGAATCTGACATATACCAGAAAAGTGGGATATGGGGTAAGAAGAATCGGTGAGCTGGGAATAGGAACACCGGCGGATTCGGCAACAAAGAGCAATACTTTGCCTGAAGGAAACACGAGCGGTCTGCAGACACTGCAGGCACTTTTGGAACAGGCATTGGCAAATATTAAATAAGTTATAACTCAGCATAGAATAGAAAGAAGGTAATAGATTTGGATATTCGCGAATTTTCAGAACAGATTGCAAAGGCAACTGAGAATATGTCAGAAGCTGAAAAGAATAACCTTATGAAGATGTTCCAGCAGGTTTCAAGCGAAATCGAAACAGTACCAGCTCAGCCGGCAGCTAATAATAATAATGGAGAATTCATCTATTATTCATCAACTGCGGCTCCTACAACTGAGGTTGACGAAGATGGAGTACCTGTTGGCCCAACACAGAGAATTTCGAACCTTAAGGCAAACTTCCTTAAGCAGGTTCCTTCAATTTCAACACACAGAGCCCAGGCCTTCACTAAGGTAACTAAGGAAAACCCAGGTCTTCCTAGAATCTTACTCAGAGCTAAGTGTTTCAGATACGCTTGCGAAACAGCACCACTTGTAATTCAGGACGACGAGCTCATCGTTGGTGCTCCTAACGGTTCACCAAGAACTGGTGCATTCTCACCTGATATCTGCTGGTACTGGCTGGAAGAAGAACTGGATACAATCGGAACACGTCCACAGGATCCATTCTACATTTCAGAAGAAGACAAGAGAATTGTTACTGAAGAACTCATTCCATTCTGGAGAGGCAAGTCAGTAAGTGAATGCTGTTATGAACAGTACAAGGAAGCAGGCATCTGGCCTCTGACTCAGGAATCATACGTAACAGACTGCTCATACCACGCAGAAAACGGTGGTGGTGACTCAAACCCTGGATATGACGTTATCCTTATGAAGAAGGGTATGATGGACATTCAGCAGGAAGCAAAGGATCACCTTGCTAAGCTTGATTACGAAAACCCTGAAGATCTGGACAAGATTTACTTCTACAAGGCGGCTATTGAAACTACTGAAGGCGTTATGACATATGCAAGAAGAATGTCAGAATACGCAGCTCAGATGGCAGCTCAGTGTTCAGATCCTAAGAGAAAAGCAGAACTGATGAAGATTTCAGAAGTTAATGCTAAGGTACCTGCTCACAAGCCTGAAAATTTCTACGAAGCAATTCAGGCAGTATTCACTATAGAATCGCTGCTTCCTGTAGAAGAAAACCAGACTGGTATGTCAATCGGAAGAGTTGACCAGTACATGTACCCATTCTACATCAATGACATTAAGTCAGGCAGAATGACAAACTTCGAAGCATTTGAACTGGCAAGCTGTATGCTTATCAAGATGTCGGAAATGATGTGGCTTACAAGTGCGGGCGCATCAGAATTCTTCGCAGGATACCAGCCATTCGTTAATATGTGCGTAGGTGGTCTGACAAGAGACGGCAGAGATGCTACAAACGAACTGACTTACCTGCTCATGGATGCTGTAAGACATACTAAGATCTACCAGCCATCACTGGCTTGCAGAATCAACAATAAGTCACCACAGAAGTATATGAAGAAGATTGTTGACGTTGTTCGTGCAGGAATGGGATTCCCAGCATGTCACTTCGACGATACTCACATCAAGATGATGCTCGCTAAGGGCGTTTCAATTGAAGATGCAAGAGACTACTGCCTCATGGGTTGTGTAGAACCTCAGAAGTCAGGAAGACTGTATCAGTGGACTTCAACAGCTTATACTCAGTGGCCAATCTGTATCGAACTGGTACTTAACCATGGTGTTCCACTCTGGTACGGCAAGCAGGTTGCTCCTGACTATGGTGATATCGAACAGTATAAGACATACGAAGAGTTCGATGCTGCTGTAAAGGAAATGATCAAGTATGTTACTAAGTGGACTTCAGTAGCAACTGTAATTTCACAGAGAGTACACAGAGAAAAGGCTCCAAAGCCACTCATGTCCCTCATGTTTGAAGGATGTATGGAAAGTGGTAAGGACGTATCAGCAGGTGGTGCAATGTACAACTTCGGACCTGGTGTTGTATGGTCAGGACTTGCTACATACATGGATTCAATGGCAGCAATCAAGAAGCTGGTATTTGATGACAAGAAATACACAATGACGCAGCTGAACACAGCACTTAAGGCTGAATTCAAGGGATATGAACAGGTTAAGGCTGACTGTCTGGCTGCTCCTAAATATGGTAATGATGATGACTATGTTGACTATATCGGTGCAGACCTTATAAACTTCACTGAAATGGAACACAGAAAGTTTAAGACTCTCTACTCAGTTCTGTCGCACGGTACATTATCAATTTCAAACAACACTCCATTTGGTCAGCTCCTTGGAGCATCAGCAAATGGTCGTGATGCTTGGACACCACTTTCAGATGGTATTTCGCCTACTCAGGGTGCAGATAAGAAGGGCCCTACTGCTATTATTAAGTCAGTTTCAAAACTGGCAAATGATAACATGAACATCGGTTTGGTACATAACTTCAAGCTGATGTCTGGACTTCTTGATACTCCAGAAGGTGAAAACGGAATCATCACTCTGTTAAGAACAGCATGTGCATTCGGTAACGGCGAAATGCAGTTCAACTACATTGATAACAAGACTCTTATTGATGCTCAGAAGCATCCTGAACAGTACAAGGATCTGGTTGTTCGTGTAGCAGGATACAGTGCATTCTTTACAGAACTGTGCGAAGACGTACAGAACGAAATTATCAGCAGAACAACGCTGAACAACTTCTAGAAACAATTAGTTTCAACTCACGGACGGGAGACATGAACAAATGGTAGATAAGAATGTATTAGAAAGAAAGGCATTCATATTCAACAGACAAAAATACAATATGTATGATGGACCCGGCGTAAGGACTCTGGTGTTTTTTAAGGGATGTCCGCTTCGTTGCAAGTGGTGTGCCAACCCTGAAGGACTTCACAGAAAATATCAGATTATGCTGAAACCAACAACATGTGTATCATGCGGCGCATGTGTTCCGGTTTGTCCGCAGAATCTGCACAGTATATCCGCTGACGGAGAGCATCTCATTGACAGAGATCATGACTGCATAGGTTGTGGTAAATGCGTTGAAAGCTGTCTGTATGATGCACTTAAGGTTGCAGGAGAGCAGGTGCCGATATCCGAGCTTCTTGATTACGTACTGGAGGACAGAGCATTTTATGAACAGTCCGGCGGTGGCGTAACACTCGGCGGCGGAGAATGTACCGCACAGCCTGAGGCTGCTATCAGCCTTTTGCAGGCCTGCAAGAACGAAGGCATTAATACAGCAATTGAAACGTGTGGATATACGAAAAAGGACAATATTCTGAAATATGCAGAATACGTTGACCTCTTTCTCTTCGACCTGAAGCACATTGATCCGGAAAGACATTTTGAACTTACGGGAGTAAGAAATGAAGTGATTCTCGAAAATCTTGAAGAACTCATCATGAAACGTAAGAATGTCAGAGTCAGGATGCCCATGCTGAAGGGGATAAACGACAGTGAGGCCGAAATTAAAGGAGTTATTGAGTTCCTGAAGCCATTTAGAGTTTTTAAGAACTTTAAGGGCATTGATCTTCTTCCATATCACAAGCTGGGTGTCAACAAATATACTCAGTTGGGAATGGAATATCCGATTGAAGGAGACCCAAGTCTTAGCGAAGAAGATCTGGATCGTATAGAAGGTTGGATTAAGGAATATGATTTCCCAGTCTCAGTTATCAGACACTAGTCATAGAAAGGTATAAATTATGGCGGGATTTGATAAAACAGTGGACCGTGTCATAGAAGAATCGGTACCGGGTAAACAGGTCACCATTGCGCACTGCATTGCATCGCCAATGTATGACATATACGAAAGACTCGGAATCGAAGATAGAGGTGCCATCGGAATACTGACATTATCACCATATGAAACTGCAATAATTGCAGCAGATATTGCGACTAAGACTGCAGATGTGGAAATCGGTTTCTTGGACCGTTTCACAGGGTCCGTGGTTATCTCAGGAGACGTTCAGAGTGTTGAAACTGCCCTCAAAGCAGTAACAGATACACTGGAAAAACTACTGGACTTTACCACAGTTCCGGTAACGAGAACGTAATTATGAGAAAAAAGCGAATTATGGTGATAGGACCT
This sequence comes from Bacillota bacterium, assembly GCA_030525285.1. Taxonomy (GTDB): domain Bacteria; phylum Bacillota; class Clostridia; order Peptostreptococcales; family Anaerovoracaceae; genus Lentihominibacter. Next base: position 56,734 of record JAUNFA010000006.1, read on the forward strand.
AGAGGATGTGGCAAAACAACCTTGGTAAATTACATTAACAACTATGATGGTCCATTAAGAAAAACTCAAGATACTATTTACACTGACAGAACAATAGATGTACCAAGTGCATATATTGAAAATGCATGGATGTACAAACATATAATTGCCATGGCACAGGATGCCTCGTGCATACTGCTTCTGCTGGATCAGTCCAGAACAACGGAAGTATATTCCCACGGCTTTGCAAGAGCATTCAGATGTCCTGTAATAGGGGTAATATCAAAATGCGATTTGATGCCTGAAAACAAGGAGATATGTGAAAGGCAGTTTGAGTTCATAGGTGTAAGAAAACCATTCTTTGAAATCAGCGTTCCCAATGGAATTGGCGTTGATGAATTAGAAAAACATATACTGGAAATAAAGAAAGGAAAGGGCTTAAATGAAGTTCATAACTGAAACCGATTTAAGGGATTTATATAAGATCCAGCCCTTTACGGACTACGATTTGCAGGAGGGAGAACGGCTTACTCCCGGGGCTAGACAATTTCTGCTGGACAGGGGCGTAGATCTTTATGATAGAAATGATCCTTACGCTGACATCGGAACGGGAAACAGTGTTGTGGGAAACAGCACGGGGACCCAGAAAGCAGAAACGGCTAAACCTTTGGGCGATAGGAAAAAAAGGTTATTCTGTGCTAAATTCAATGTACTGAAGGCTGATTTCCTTATTGCTGCGAAAGATCTGCTTGAACTGGACGTATGTACTTCACAGCAGCTGACAGGACTGTACAGACAGTTCGCGAAGCTGAGCCAGGTGGCTGAAGGTAAGTGCGACGTACCGGATCTTAACTGTAATGCATGTACCGGTATCACAGGAGAAAATTTCTCATGTTGTATTGGAGCATGCTTTGAGATAACAGAATTTCACATGCAGATGCCAAAAGGAAAAGAAATGCTTATACTTGCAAAACTAAGAAGCGAGTTAGAAGCATTCGATGTTGAAGCAGAAGAACTAGTAAGCGATGCTAAACTGCAGCAGCAGCTGACAGCTAAGCTTAACCAGATCATTAACAGTATTTCACAGATGATATGTGCAGCGATGGGAGGTAGCGAATGTCAGAGAAAAGCATAGAGTTCGATTATTGTGATCAGCTGGTCGCAGATTTCGAAAAAGTATGCGAGCATCCCATCAAAAGCAAATCTTCTGTGTATTATACAGGAGTCGATCTTGGAACAGCGTGCGTTGTCATAGCTGTTTTGGATGAAAACAAAAGACCTGTTGCGGGTGCATACAGATACGCAGATGTAGTTCGCGATGGAATGGTAGTTGACTATATAGGTGCCGTTCAAATCGTGAGAGAATTAAAGCAACAAATAGAGGAACAACTTGGCATTGAGGAGCTGATTTATGCAGCCGGTGCCATTCCGCCAGGAACTGACACACTTGACGGTGGGGCAGTAAAGAATGTAATTCAGGGAGCAGGATTTGAGTGTACAAATCTCCTTGATGAGGCCAATGCCGCAAACAATGTGCTGTGCATGAAAAACGGAGCAGTTGTTGATATCGGCGGCGGTACTACAGGAATTTCAATTCTTAAAGATGGCGAGGTAGTAAACGTAGTCGATGAACCGACAGGCGGTACACATTTCTCACTTGTAATATCAGGTGCATACGGCAAATCTTTTGAAGAAGCGGAACTCTACAAGAGAAATCCGAAGAATCACAGAGAGCTGACACCGGTAATCAAACCTACAATTGAGAAGGTAGCATCAATAATCTCAAATCACATTCAGGGATATCAGGTTGACGAAATATCTCTGGTAGGCGGAACATGTTGCTTCACAGGTATTGAGGATATTATTGAAAAGAAGACCGGGGTTTTTACACGTAAACCTAAAAACCCTATGTTTGTAACCCCTCTGGGCATTGCCTTGGGATGCAAACAGGAAGACGAACTGTAGACAGGAGGCGCTAACGTGGAATTCAAAATAATCAAATCACCATCTCCCGGCACAATTGACATTCTTATGAGGAGGAAGGGCTCACTCAAAGGAGAAAATCCTCCATGTATTGATGCCATAGGGCTTGTGCAGGGCAGAATGATTGAAATGGTTGTTGCTGCAGATATTGCAGAGAAGGCCGTTGGTGTAACAGTCGAAGATATCAGAGGATCTTGTCCGCAGAACATGATTCTGTTGGCAATATTCGGAGATACAGCTTCAGTTGAGTCTGCCCTGGCTCAAATCAAGCAGGAAGCGGAAGGAGATAAGTATTCATGATAACTGCAAAAATCATTGATAACATCTGGGCAACCAGAAAAGCTGATTGTCTGAATGGTTTGAAATTCATGCAGGCTGAAATCATTGGTGGAGGCATTGACACTGGAAAGAAAATCATCGTTGTAGACACTATCAGCGCAGGTATCGGCGATCGTGTTGTTGTAACAACCGGATCTTCAGCCAGAAGAATGCTTGGAAATGATAATATCCCAGTTGACGCAGTAGTAGTCGGAATAATCGACGAAGATTGCGAATTTGAATAAGTGAGGTGTGAGGATGAGTCTAATTGACCAGATAAAGGACGCCGGAATCATTGGTGCGGGTGGAGCAGGATTTCCAACCCATGCAAAACTCACATCACAGGCAGAATATATACTCATGAACGGAGCAGAGTGTGAACCTCTGCTTAGAGTAGACCAGCAGCTCATGAACATTTACCCTGATGAAATTATCAAGGGTTTTGAAATGGCTGGAAGACAGGTTGGAGCCAAGAAGGCGATAATCGGTATTAAAGGAAAGCATCACGATGTTATCGACAAGCTCAACGAGAGAATCGATGCATTAAATGTTGGTGATTTCGTAGAAGTTGGAATTTTGCCGGACGTATATCCGGCAGGTGACGAGCAGGTTCTTGTTTATCAGCTAACAGGAAGAGTAGTACCTGAGACAGGAATTCCTATTATGGTAGGATGCGTTGTAATGAACTCAGAGACTGCACTTAATGTGTACAAGGCTTCACAGGGAATTCCTGTTACAGAAAAGTACATTACCGTTGCAGGCGATGTACCTACAAGAGTAACAGTTAAGGTACCTGTAGGAACACCTGTAATAGATGTACTGAAGCTTAGTGGAATAGAAGACTTCTCAGATTACGCAGTAATCGGAGGAGGCCCTATGATGGGACCTATTCTGCCTGACATTAACGGATACGTCACCAAAAAAGATAAGGGATTTCTGATTCTCAAGAAGGATCATCCGCTTATCGTAAGAAAATCAGTAACTCCGGAACAGGCAAGAAGAGTTAATAAGGCTACTTGCGAACAGTGTAGAATGTGTACTGACATGTGTCCAAGATACCTTCTGGGACATGACATGCAGCCACACAAGATGATGAGAGTTCTCAACTATGGTCTTACTAACGATCCGGAGGCATACAAAATTGCATCACTTTGCTGTCAGTGTAATATGTGCGAACTGTTCGCATGTCCTGCAGGACTCCATCCAAAGATGGCAAATCTGCATTTCAAGGGACTGCTTGCTGAACAGGGCATCAAGTACAAACCTGAAAAGACAGAGTTTGAACCTAGGAAGATGAGAGATTATCGTCTCGTTCCAAGTAAGAGACTGATTGCAAGACTGGGACTTAAGGATTTCGATCAGGCAGCTCCAATGAGCGATATTGCAATCAATCCTGAGACAATAAGAATTGCAATGAGACAGCATGTTGGTGCACCTGCATCACCGGTAGTAACTGCCGGACAGCAGGTACAGGCAGGACAGATGATTGCAGCTGTTCCTGAAGGAGCTCTGGGTGCAGCAATGCATACAAGCATCAACGGAACTGTATCAGAAGTTACAGCCGACTATATTGAGATAAGGAGGAACTAAGGATGCAAAAGGCAATCGGAATGGTTGAATTTAACAGCATTGCCAAGGGCATTTATGCAGCAGACCAGATGGTTAAGATTTCAGAAGTAGAAATCGTTACTGCAACTACATCATGCCCGGGTAAGTATATTGCCATCGTAACAGGCGATGTTGCAGCTGTTGAAGATTCAGTAAGAATCGGAGAAAAAATGGCTGAGGAATTCTTTGTAGACTCTATAGTTATTCCAAATGTTGAACCAAGTATTTTCCCTGCTATTACAGGGGCTACAATGCCAAGCAGAATTCAGGCAATTGGAATCATGGAATCATTCTCCTTAGCTACAATGATTATCTGTGCCGACCAGATTATGAAGGCCGGCGAACTGGAAGCTATCGAGCTGCGTCTTGGTAACGGAATCGGCGGTAAAGCATACTTCACTTACACAGGTGATGTAGCAGCCGTTCAGTCAGGTACCGATGCAGGTCTTGCGATGGCTAAGAAGAAGGGACTTCTTGTAAATGCAGAAGTAATTCCTTCACCGTCAGATTTGGTAATACCTGCACTTTTATAGAGAAGTAACGGTATATCATATAAGCAAAAGTATAGCTAAGTGCAAAACACGAAAGGATGTGAAAGCATGAAAAAACTGATTTGTGCAGATTGCGTTGAAAAAGCCGCAGAGCAGGGTCAGAAAGTAATCTACATCGATGAATGCACGTTAATCACACCATCAGCAAAAGACGCTGCTGCTGCAGAAGGAATCGAATTCTGCTGCGGAGAAGCTCCTGCTCCATGCTGTGAAGAACCTGCTAAGGCTCCATGTGAAGCTCCGGCTGCGTGCGAAGCTCCTGCAGGAAACGGAATTGACAGTAACGTTATCTACAATGCTCTTAAGGCTCTTCTGGATAATGGTATGCTGGATAAGGTTGCAGACATTTGCGGTCAGAATATCCCATACGTTTCAGAATCATCATGTGACAATGTTGTTAAGCTTGTAAGAGGAAACTCAGCACAGTGGCTGCCACTCTTTGAAGAAGGTCCGCTGGTAGATAAGGTTTATTACAACGAGCTGGTAAATGCAGACGATGGTTCACAGATTAATGCCGGTTTCATCACAATCGACAACTGCGAATTCCCATGGCTTACAGAATGCCAGGAAATGTATTACATCGTTGAAGGAACATTAACAATCAAGAAGGGCAATCAGACATTTGTTGCTAATGCCGGAGATGTAATGTTCTTTGATAAGGGCGCAGACCTTACATTTGGCTCACCAAACAAGATGAAAGCATTTTATGCAACACACTAATTTAAGGAGGAATACTAAATGGAAGCATTAGGTATGATTGAAACTTACGGTCTTGTACCTTCCATCGAAGCAGCTGACGCAATGCTGAAGGCTGCAGAAGTAAGACTTCTGGAAAGAACGTTCGTAAAGGGCGGACTCGTGACAATTACAGTTACAGGTGATGTTGCAGCTGTTAAGGCCTCAGTAGATGCAGGCGCAGCAGCAGCAGCAAGACTTGGCGAAAGAGCACTCGTTACTCAGCATGTTATTCCTAGACCACACGTTGAAGTTGGTGAACAGATTGTTAACCCAATCCCACTGGCTGAACTTCGTGCAAAGGAAGCTGAAACATCCGCTGATGACGAGGATGGTCCCAGTAGCGTAGTCGAAGAAATTAAGCCTGAGGCTGAAACTGTCAAGACAGTAGATAATGCAATTAAGGAAGAAACTGCAGCTCCTGTAAAGGCTGATGTTGAAGATCTTACAAAAGAAGCAATAGATGCCATGGTAGCTGAAGAGGGCGTTGATGCAGCAATGGAAGTTCTCGGCGGAATTAAGGTAGTTAAGCTGAGAGCAATTGCGAGAGAGTACGACGGACTCGAAATTGCAGGCAGAGAAATCTCCAAGGCAAACAAGTCAGTTCTCCTTGATGAAATCAAGAAGTATTACGAATAAGGACAGTTAAAACAGACATAATACATTTTAAAGGAGGCACCATTTTATGGAAAATATCGATTATGATTTAAGGTCGGTACAGGAAGCAAGAGATCTGGTAAGACTTGGACAGATTGCTCAGGAACAGATTGCTAACTACAACGCAGATCAGATTGATAGAATTATTCGTAACATGGTTCGCGTAGCTGAAGAAAATGCAGTTTCACTGGCTCAGATGGCAGTAGAAGAAACTGGATTTGGTAAAGTTGCAGATAAAACTTACAAGAACCATATGGCATCAACACTTCTGTATGATGCAATCAAAGATATGAAGACAATCGGCATTGTAAACGAAGACCCGATTGCAAGAACTATGGACGTTGCTGACCCTGTTGGTCTGCTTATGGGTATCGTTCCATCAACAAACCCAACATCAACAGCAATCTTCAAGTCAATCATTGCAATCAAGTCAAGAAATGCTATTGTATTCTCACCACATCCATCAGCAGCTAAGTGTACACTGAGAGCAGCTACTCTCATGCGTGACGCTGCAGTTCAGGCTGGAGCACCTGCTAACATCGTTGGATGCATCTCAATGCCTTCAATGCCTGCTACAGATGAACTGATGCATGCTAAGGATATTAAGATGATTATTGCAACAGGCGGTCCTGGAATGGTTAAGGCATCATACAGTGCTGGTAAACCTGCACTGGGTGTTGGAGCTGGTAACTCACCTGCATACATCGAAAGAACAGCTAATGTTCAGCAGGCAGTTACAAACATCATCGCATCAAAGACTTTCGACAATGGTACAATCTGTGCATCAGAACAGTCAATCGTATGCGAAGAATGCAACAAGGATGCTGTAATCGCTGAATTAAAGAGACAGGGTGCATACTTCATGTCACCTGAAGAAACTGAAAAGGTTTGCAAGCTCCTCTTCAAGAACGGACATTCAATGAATGCAAAATTCGTAGGTAGAGCTGCTAACGTTATCGCATCTGCTGCAGGTATCACAGTTCCTGAGAACACAACAGTTCTCGTAGGACCTCAGAACGGCGTAGGCGATGGTAACCCTCTTTCATACGAAAAGCTGACTACAGTTCTCGCATTCTATGTAGTTAAGGATTGGCACGAAGCTTGCGAGCTTTCAATCGAACTGCTGCAGAACGGTATCGGACATACAATGAGTTTACATACTGAAGATAAGAACATTGTTCTTGAATTCGCAAGAAAGCCTGCATCAAGAATTCTGGTTAACACAGGTTCATCAATGGGTGGTACAGGTGGAAGCACAGGTCTGCTCCCATCATTCACACTGGGGTGTGGTACATTCGGCGGATCATCAACTTCAGAAAACGTAGGTCCAATGCAGCTGATCAACCTGAAGAAGGTTGCATACGGTATCAGACCTGCTAACACTCTGGTTCAGGATGACCCAACATTCAATCACCCTGAACTGGCAGGAGCTGCACCAGCACCAGTTGTAAACCTGGGATACACAGCACCTGCTCCACAGGCAGCACCTTGCTGCTCAACACCTGCACCAGCAGCTACAATGGGCGTTGCAACACCTGATTCATTCCAGAACGGAAATGCAGGAATCAGCTACAGTGTTGGATGCGGATGCTGCGGAGGTTCAGATACACCTGCAGCTGCTGATCAGCCAATTGATCAGAATTCATTAAACGACATGATTGGCGCTTTAGTAAAGGCAATGAAGGGAGAATAATATGGCAAGCAAGGAATATGAAGCAATACTAAAGGTGCTTCTCGATGCTGTTCAGACTGCCAACGCTGCTAATCCTGCAGCTGCAGCACCTGCAGCAACATTTCCGGCTGGAATTCCTGTTGGGGTTTCAAACCACCATATTCATCTTTCACAGGCTGACCTGGATACACTTTTCGGTAAAGGCTATCAGCTGACACCAATCAAAGATTTATCACAGCCTGGACAGTTCGCTTGTAAGGAGACAGTAACAATCGTAGGCCCTAAGGGAGCCATCGAAAAGATTAGAGTTCTGGGACCTGTAAGAAGCAAGACTCAGATTGAAATTCTCACAAGCGACAGCTTTAAGCTGGGAGTTAAAGCTCCTGCAAAGCTTTCAGGTGATCTGGCAGGAACTCCGGGAATTACAATTGTAGGTCCTAAAGGTTCAGTTCAGACTGCAGAAGGTCTGATTGTAGCACAGAGACATATTCACATGACACTTGAAGATGCCGCAGCTTACGGCGTAACTGACGGTGAGATTGTTACACTTCAGGTTGAAGGCCCAAGAGGCGGATGCTTCAGCAACGTAGCAATCAGAGCAAACAACAGTTCAGCACTGGAATGTCATCTGGATAACGATGAAGCAAATGCAATGAGCATTAATTCATCAACAACGGTTAAAATTCTTAAGTAAATGTAGTAGAATAATAATAGTTTAAGATTTTTATTAGGAGGATAATAAAATGGTAAAGAACGAAGCATTAGGAATGATCGAAACTAAAGGTTTAGTAGGTTCAATCGAAGCTGCAGATGCTATGGTAAAGGCTGCAAACGTATACCTTATCGGTAAGGAATTCGTAGGCGGCGGACTCGTAACAGTAATGGTAAGAGGAGACGTAGGTGCTGTTAAGGCTGCTACAGATGCTGGTGCTGCTGCTGCTCAGAGAGTTGGCGAACTGCTTTCAGTACACGTAATTCCTAGACCACACGTTGAAGTTGAAGACATTCTTCCACAGAAGAAATAAGATTCAGCAGAGATTATCTAATTAATGTTTAATGGAGCACGGGGTGCGTGTCACCCCGTGCTCTTATTCAAAACGGGAGGCGTTACAAAATGAAGAATTTCAAACTGACGACAAATGTATTCTTTGGAGAGAATTCACTTGAAGTACTTGATCGTTTGCAGAATCAGAAAGTTCTCATTGTTTGTGACAGCTTTATGCTTAAATCAGGCATAGTAGACAAGGTTAAGAGTCACCTTACAACATGTCAGGTTGATATATTCAGTAAGGTTGTTCCTGACCCGCCTATTGAAATAGTTGCAGAAGGCATTAAGTATCTTCAGCAATGCAAAGCAACAATCATGATAGCTGTAGGAGGCGGATCATCAATTGATGCGGCAAAAGCAATCAGAGAACTTGCAACAAGAATGGACGTTGCACATATTCATGAATGCTATGCAATCCCTACAACAAGTGGTACCGGATCTGAGGTAACCAAATTCTCGGTTATTACCAATACTGCAGAAGGAGTCAAATACCCTCTGGTTAATGATTCACTTCAGCCTATGGTGGCAATTTTGGACCCGGAACTTGTAGCAAGTGTTCCACCGGCAATAACAGCAGATACCGGAATGGACGCGCTTACTCATGCTCTTGAAGCATATGTATCAACAGAATCTAACGATTTTACAGATGCGCTGGCAGAAAAATCAATAACACTTCTTATGAGATTCCTGCCATATGCATATACTCAAGGTAATAATTTAGAGGCGAGAGAGAAAGTACATAATGCGGCATGTCTTGCCGGAATGGCATTTAACATGGCAGGTCTTGGTATCTGCCACAGCATAGCTCATCAGATTGGAGCTAAGTTCCATGTGCCTCATGGCAGAAGCAATGCAATAGTTCTTCCTCACATAGTTGAGTATAATGCACATCTTGATGGACCTGAAGAAACTGTTGCTGCTAGAAAATATCAGAGAATTGCCAAGCTTATCGGACTCCCTTATTCAAGTGTTGCACTTGCAGTAAGCAGTCTGGTTAATGAGATTGAGCATTATCAGAGAATTTTCGGTATCCCGCTTACACTCAAGGAAGCAGGTATTACTCAGGAGCAGATAGCAGCTGTCAGAAATGATATTATCAAAGCTGCCTTAAATGATACATGCACAGATACGAATCCTAGAATCGTAGGCTCTGCAGATATAGAAGGTATACTACGTAAACTTTAGGATCTAGTTGAATAATAAAAAGGATATTGCAATGAATTTTGCAATATCCTTTTTATTATTTTGTAATTAATGTTAGTAGAATAATCTTATGGTCTAAGTCCCATACCACCCTCTAGTGTTATGGTTTCGCCGTTCATGTATTTGAGGTCAGGTGAAGCTAGCTGTACACAAGCACGACCGATTTCCTTTTCAACATCGCCATAATGACCTGCCGGTGGCATCTTTACATTAGCCTTAAATGCATCCGGATAGGATTTTTGGAAGTTCTCCAACTGTGCAGTCCAAGCCAAAGGACATACGATATTGACATTGATTCCGTCTGCACCCCATTCAGTTGCAGCTACACGAGAGAGTCCGCGAATACCTTCTTTGGCTGCTGCATAAGCGCACTGTCCGTAGTTACCGAAAAGGCCTGCGCCTGATGCAAAGTTAATAACAGAACCCTTAGTCTCCTTAAGGTATGGGTAACATGCTTTCATATAATAAAATACTGCATAAACACCTGAATACATTGCTAAATCAAACTGGTCTGTGGTGTGATCTTCAAGTGTAACTCCTGATGCAGAGGCCTGTGCATTGTTAATAAGCACATCAATTCTACCGAATTTATCAATGGTTTCCTGAACAACGTGCTGTACAGCAGCTTCGTTGTCACCACCTGCATTGACATCGGCCTGTACCGGAAGAACTTCAATTCCATAGAGTCTTTCAAGTTCTTCTTTGGCATCTTCCAGTTTTTTAATATTTCTTCCGGTAATTACCAGATTCGCTCCCTCTTTAGCATATGCTGTTGCAATTCCATAACCGATGGAGCCGCAGCTTCCGTCGCTGAGTACTGAACGTCCGCCACCCGTAATAATCGCGGTTTTACCCTTCAGAAATCCCATAAGTTGCTCCTTTCTGAACGACTTGCGTCCACAAAACATATTATTTATAGTTACCGCATAAATAATTATAACATAAATTGTGAGAAATCACAAAATGTTTTTGTGGTAGAATATGCAACCGGCCCAACAATCCTGCATAATGTTTTCGACAAAATCAACATCAGGACCTACTGGATCCTGATAAAATTCGTACATGTCTTTGCTACCTAAATTTGGCAAAAGAATTATCATGGATGCACATTTACCGCAACCACAGCATCTGTTTCTATCTATTACAACCATATTAAAACCTCCTGAATCTCAATATTTATTATACAATAGAAGAGACTGTTTTACTATGACTAGTTGGTGATTGATGTCGGACTTGACCGGTGACAGGGCAGTTGATAAACTGAAATCAAAAGTGGACAAGAATAAATAAGGAGAGTAGCATGAGCAAACTTAATTCATACAATCCGGCAACGGGAGAATTTATTGGTGATGTTCCGGTAACGCCGGAGAAGGCAGTAACTGAAATTGTCAGAAAGGCACACGAAGCTCAGCATAGCTGGGGTGATTTGCCTGTGGAAGAGCGTATTGATGTTTTAAAAAAGGCGGCTTCAGAACTTCAGAAAGAATCCCAGAAAATCGCACTGCTTTTGAGCAAAGAAATGGGAAAGGACATAAGAAGAAGCTACGGCGAGGTAGCAGGGTGCGCCGGGAGTGTTGAGTATGTGGCAAATCAGGTGAAAGATGCGATTAAACCTATAAGCTGTTATGGAGGACAGTCTGTAATAGAATACAATCCTCTGGGTGTGTGCGCGATTATTTATCCGTGGAATTATCCTGTATCCATGGCTCACTGGATGCTTATACCTGCATTGACAGCAGGCAATGCAGTAATTCTAAAACCATCAGAGGAGACTCCATTAGTAGCTCTGGCATATGTTAATGTAATGAATAGAGTGCTTCCGGAAAACCTTCTCCAGATTGTATTCGGAGATGAGAAACAGGGTAAAATGCTGGTTAAATCAGATGTTGATTTCATTGGATTCACAGGTTCAATGAGCGCGGGAAGAGATATTATGTCCCAAGCAGGAAGAAATCTAAAACCAGTAATAATGGAACTTGGAGGCAAGGACCCGTGCATAGTTCTTGAAGATGCGGACATTGATTCGGCGGCGCGATTTGCTGTGTCAAATAGTATCGAAAACGCAGGGCAGATGTGCATATCCACGGAGCGTGTATTTGTTGATTACAGGATTGCGGACAAGTTTATCGATAAGCTCAAGGAATATCTTATGTATTTTAAAGTGGGGTCATATACAGATCCACAGGCTAACGTTGGTCCGATTATAAATGAAAAGCAGAGAAACAATATACTTCGTCATATAGATGATGCAATAAGTAAGGGAGCGCAGGTGGCAGGCGGAAGTATGGATCATCCAGAGAACTTTATTAATCCGTTGATACTTACAGGTATTACAGATGATATGTTGGTGGCAAAGGAGGAAACTTTCGGACCTTTGGTATGCGTTACGACTTTTGAAAATATTGAAGATGCAATTGCATCTGCCAATGGTACAGATTACGGACTTGGTGGTGTGGTATTCGGAGGCTACGATGCGGAATATGTTGCATCGAAACTGGACGTAGGCATGGCAGGAATTAATACGGGTGCCGGTGGCGGTGGTGATACGCCGTGGGTCGGTGACAAAATGAGTGGGGTAGGATATCATGGATCGCCAGACGGTCATCGCCAATTTACGCAGGTTAAAGTAATAAACCGTGCATAAGCATTTTCGGTAAGACTTGACGTGTGCCCATAAAAATTTTTTCTGCGGGATTTTTGCAATCCGTCGATTTTGTTTGAATTTTTAACATTCAATGCGAATTGCCAAGAGCACTTTGGGAACAAAGTTGTAGAATATACGTGTCATCAAGACGCATTTAGGCTACGCCCTGATGACGTAAAAAATTCAACAGGAGGTATGAATTGATGCTTTTTAAATTATTAGTTGCATTGATTGCCGTTGGTCTGATTACTGTCCTTACATGGGCATGTTCACATGGTTCACCGGCAGGTATCGGATCCTGGGAAGACAATTACGTCAACGAAGAATAGGCGCAATGGCCAAACCAAGACCCTAGCAAAAGGTCGACTACTCATTAATGGGCAGCCGACCTTTTTTATGATTTCTGAATTATGCTTTTAATCGTAAATTTATTGTAATATTCATTATTATTTGGAAGCCTTGTATTCTCGTGCTTCTTTTACATAGCTGGTAGCGGAGGCATGATTTGCCGCAATATTTTCTTCAGTCATGTTCTTGCGAATTTTAACAGGATTGCCGAAAGCTATGGTGTTAGCTGGAATTTCTTTATGCTCAGATACAAGGGAACCGGCACCTATAATGCAGTTATCTCCAATAACCGCTCCGTCCATGATAATTGCGCCCATTCCTATGAGGCAATTGTTTCCTATAGTGCATCCATGAACAATGGCATTGTGTCCTATGGTGCAATCATCACCTATGATCGCAGGATATCCTGTTGCTATATGAACAACTGCATTATCCTGAATGTTGGTACCTTTTCCGATTGAAATTTTCTCCTGTTCTGCTCTGATGACAGCATTAAACCATACACTGCTATCCTCGTCTATTGTTACGTTTCCTCGTACTATTGCTCCGTCAGCTAAAAAAACCGATTCGTGTATACTCATATGTAGCCCTCTTCTTTCATTTAAATTATCTTCATTATATCATAGTGTGCTAAAATAATAGTATCTTATTATTGATTATCTTAATCATATTAACATTTCAGGAGGGCGATAATGTACAAAATCCTAATTGAGGTTCACTACAAAATGAAAAGGGGCATGCGCGATGCTTTTCTCAGAGAGGTTATGCCATATGCTGACATGTCCAGAGGTGAAAACGGCAATATTTCATATAATTATTATCTTAATCCAAATGATGACGACGAACTGCTGCTTATTGAAAAATGGCGCGATGATGAAATTCTTTCAACACATTTCTCTGCAGACCATTTTGTTCAAATCGGCCACATCAAGGAAAAATATGTTGAAGATACCGTCGTTACAAAGCACTATGTGAACGATACACCATTTTAAATTAATTATTTACTGTGCAGTTTGTGTGCATTTTGAACGGAAAAGAACGGAACAGAATGGAACACAAAGACAAAGCGAAACCCGTTGAAATAACTGACTTTCAGTTATTTCAACGGGTTTGTGATTTTCTATACGTTAAACAGGAAGTGACAGATATCACCATCCTTCACTTCGTATTCTTTGCCTTCAGATTTTAACCAGCCTTTTTCTTTGGCAAGATTTAGTTTGCCATCGCATTCCATAAGCTTGTCATATGCGATAGTTTCCGAACGAATGAATCCTTTTTCAAAATCAGTATGGATTTTGCCAGCTGCCTGTGGTGCCAGGGTTCCGCGCTTAATTGTCCATGCTCTTGTTTCGTCCTCGCCTGTCGTAATGAAGGAAATCAGATTGAGCAAGGAATAAGATGATTTAATGAGTTTATCAAGCCCTGATTCATTGATGCCCATCTCTTCGAGGAACATTGCTTTTTCTTCATCATCAAGTTCAGAAAGTTCGGCTTCCACCTGTGCACTGATTACTATAACCTGAGAGCCTTCTTTGGCAGCAAGCTGGCGAACCTTATCAACATAATCATTACCATCTGATGCTGCATCCTCCTCAGAAACATTTGCTGCGTAAATGACAGGTTTGTATGAAAGCAGGTCAAGACTCTTGACAAAGGCAGCCTCTTCATCGTCAAGTTCCATCATTCTTGCGGAGTTTCCATCTGCGATAAAATCATAAATTTTTTTGAGAAGATCTATTTCCTTCTGGAGACTCTTATCGCCTTTGAGCATTTTTGTTTGTTTTGTAATGCGACGTTCCAGAAGCTCCATGTCAGAGAGGATAAGCTCCATATTAATAGTTTCAATATCAGCGATTGGGTCAATTTTTCCATCAACGTGAACTACATTAGGATCTTCGAAGCAGCGAACAACGTGTATTATAGCTTCAACCTCTCTTATATGACCAAGGAACTTGTTGCCGAGTCCCTCGCCCTTTGATGCTCCCTTGACAAGACCTGCAATGTCGCAGAACTCAATGGTCGTATATATGGTCTTCTTTGAGTTGTATATCTGAGAGAGCTTCGTAACTCTTTCATCTGGAACTGTAACTACACCGACATTAGGCTCAATGGTGCAGAAAGGGTAATTAGCAGCCTCTGCACCGGCCTTTGTTATTGCGTTAAAAAGTGTGCTTTTGCCTACATTAGGCAAACCGACGATACCTAATTTCATATATTCTATCTCCTTCGATTTTCAAGAGTTTTCAACAGTGCATAATATTATATCATCATGGGAGATTTCTCTCAATAGTTTTCACGTTACCATGTGTTGATTACTATGCTTTGGTTTTTCACTACTACTATGAAATCTAATAGCGATTTATAAAATTGTTATCATACTTTTGACTGACAGTAGCTTTTCGATAATGAGATTGCTAAAATAGAGTATAAAATGTTATAATTACATGACTAACGGGGCAGCAATGCAATTGTGTAATTTTGAAAATAAAAGATAGAGTAGTTTAAAGAGTGGAACGGGTTTTAATGAACGGGTATTTTTACGTATTAACGGCAATTAGCCTTTTTGTGTTGTGCTTCATGTGTATTCTCACAAAGTTAAGCGAATCACTTAATAAAAGGCAAAAGCGCGGTTTTTTTCTTGCGTTTGCACTTATTGCGGGGATTTCAGTACTGGAAGTCGTAACACTTGCAGTTGACGGTGTATCATCGAGATATCGATGGCTTAATATTCTGGCGAATTATCTGGGGTTCGGGCTGTCTCCTGCAATATCAATCTGTCTTGTATATGCGCTGAATAAGAAAAGGACTGTTAAATGTGAGATTAAAATTGCAGCATGTTGTGAGGTGGGATATCTGATTTTTCTCGCATTATCTATTCCGTATGGACTAGTGTTTTCGGTGAGTGCCGATAATGTATACTTACGTGGAGAGTATTTTTATGTATTTATAATTATGTACTTTGCAGCAGTTTTGTATATTTCAGTGTCCACAATCATAACGGCGAGAGAGTTTCAGAATCGCAGCAAAGCACTTGTTTACCCGCTTATGATATTCCTGATTGCAGAAACAATAATCCAGATTACGCTGCCCGATTTGCACGTTAGCTGGTTATGCATTACACTGCTTTCCATACTATACTTCATTTATTGTAATGAAATGTGGAGTCAGCTTGACGCTCTTACAGGTCTTTTGAATCAGAACAGTTATTTGAATCGTTCAGAAGAGATGAAGCACAGCAATGGAGTGCTAATTGTATTTGATGTGGATGATTTCAAACAGATTAACGATAATTACGGCCGCTTGAAGGGTGATATATGTCTTGCTGAAATTGCAGATTGCATCAAAAAAGCATATGCACGTTATGGATATTGCTACCGCGTAGGCGGTGATGAGTTCTGTGTTATCATGAAAAACGATGAACGTACAAAGGAATGTTCGCAGGAATTTGTGCGTCTTATTGATGAAAAAAGAAGAACATTCACTCTTTTACCAACGGTGTCCTTCGGTTTATCAACATTTTCCAATGAGGAACCAGGTGAAATCAAGGAACGTGCCGATCGAGACATGTACCGATATAAGAGTGAGCGAAAGAAGTGTGTTGTTGTAGAAAATGAGGGAGCTGAAAGATGAATCTTGAAAAGACAATCAAATCGTTGGAACAGAAGCTGTATACGGTAAAGTGCTTTGACAGTCACGAAGAAGCCTGTGAATATCTTGATTCTCAGATTGATGGTAAAACTGTTGGCTTCGGTGATTCCAAAACAATTATTGATATGAAGCTATATGACAAGCTGTCAAAGCATAATACAGTGTATGATCCGAACCAGAGTATAGACAATGACGGGTTTTTGGAAATTGCCCGAAATTGCCTTACAACGGAGGTTTACCTGACATCTGTAAATGCAATGGCAGAGACCGGAGAAATGGTAAACATCGACGGTACTGGAAATCGTGTTGCAGGGTCTCTTTTCGGACATGACAAAGTATTCTTTGTCGTAGGCACGAACAAAATTGAGCCAAGTCTTGAGCAGGCGGTGTACAGAGCGAGAAACGTAGCGGCACCGATGAATTCTCTGAAATATGACCTTCCTACACCGTGTGTAATCAATTTCAAACGAACAGGAGAACTCAAATGCTTTGACTGTCGCAGACCGGAGAGGATTTGCAATGGTATAATTTCATATCTCCGCAAGATGAACGACATTGAAGACGTTGAGATAATTCTTATTAACGAGGAAATGGGATTTTAGGCGGATTACGCATTTTCTTTTACCCATTCCCTGGCATATTCAATAAATTTGAGGCAAGCTTTGGAGGCAGTGTCCATAGAACGAGTGCCTATGCTGATAGTTCTGCTTTGAGGCTTGTCAAAAGGCAGACAGCGTATTTCATAGGGCGCATCAATAAGCAACAGTTCAGGGAATATGCAGAAGCCCAGACCCATACTGGCCATTGCCATGGCGGCGTGGTCATTGTCCATATTGTAGGCAGTATTTTTGACAGCCTTGTATCGGTCAAAAATATAGTCAATACCCGTAGTGCTTTCAAAGCGCATACTGATATATGGATAGTCAGACAGCTTGCTTATAGGGAAAGTATCCGAATTTGCAAGCTCATGGTCTGTTGAGATAACTGCCAGAAGACTTTCTTCTTTTAGCGGGAAGACATCGAGGGAATTTACAATATCAGTAAGGAAAAATCCACAGTCGACTTCTCCGGTCATTACCATTTCTTCGGCCTTGGCGCTATTTTCTTCACTTATAAGCTCGACGGTTATCTGAGGATAATCGTCTTTGAATTTTTTGAGAATACCGGGAATCCAGTGAATGGACATACTGTCAAAAATCTGCACGCGAACAGTACCGCTCTCAAGCCCTCTAAGCTCGTTGATTTTTTCCCTAAGGCGTCGATTGTCAATTTCTATCTGTTTGATTTCGGGAAGAAGGGCATCGCCCTCAGGTGATAGGCGCACACCCTTCCTGTCTCTTATGAATAAAGTGAGTCCAAGATCTTCTTCAATTGTTTTAACGATGTAGCTGATGCCGGCTTGAGTGTAACCCAGCTCCTCGGCTGCCTTGCGAAAGCTGCCTGTTTCTGTTACCTTGAGGAAAACCTCAACAGTGCTCAAATCCATGTGAACCTCCCATGTTAGATGTATTAAAATGCCGCATATTAATGTTTGTTATGATGCATTTTTTATTATGATTACTATACCACATGTGATAAGTGAATTCTATCACAACTATAAATAATGCTAGTTTTACTTTTGTAATACACCGCGTTATCATATGGTTGAAAAGAGGAAAGAGGGAGAATGTGTTATGAAAAAGAATGCGGTGATTGGTGTATTATTTATACTTTTGCAATGTGTGATATACGGGTTTGGCGACCCGATTTCAAAGGCTGCATATGCATCTATATCGGTATTTTCACTTCTGACTGTAAGGTACTGGATAGGATTTATCTTCCTGATGATACTCTTCGGCAGAAAGGTTATTCATGAACTGATTCATAGCAACTGGAAACTTCTCATATTACCAAGTATTTGCATTGCAGGTACTTTTATAGTAAGTAATGTGGCAATAGGAATGACAAGTCCTACATCGGTAGCGTTTCTCAAATCTACAGCAACGGTAATGACTCCGCTTATGGCACTGATAGTATTCCGCAAGCACTATAGTCTGAAGCACTTACCTGTTTTAGCAGTTATTCTCGTAGGTTTATATTTGTTATGTACTGCAGGCGGAACTCTCAATCCGGGCACTGGCGAAATTCTGGGTATTATAAGTGCAGTTTTCGGAGCAGGATCACTGGTATTCGCGGAGGGCGCGCTGGACCAGATGTCGGCAATAACGATAACAACTGTACAGACAGGAACATCGGCACTCTTTGCATCGATATGTGCCTTTACCTTTGAGGGAGGAGTGGATGTAGCAGCAGCAACTCCTACAATCTGGATGATAATAATATATATGGCGCTGGCATGTACAGTGTGCGGATACCTCCTTCAGAATTTCGCAATGAGATCAATATCCGCAAGTTCAGTAGCAGTGCTTCAGTGTATATATCCAGTCATGACAGCAGTATTTTCATTCTTCGTACTCAGCGAGAGACTGGCCATGGCAGGTGTAGTAGGAGCAGCGATTATAATACTGTGTGTACTTGCCGAGAACCTCATTTCTGCAGATGAGGAGAATACATCAGGACAATCGAGACATGTAACGTTAAAGAAAGGCTTAAAGCGCAGAGCAAGAAGAGCGCTGCCAATACATTAATTCATTAGCAATATACCGGGGGCTGTAGCATCAATCCAAACATTAATGTATAAAACCTCTTTTAATATTATAATTGCAATGGCTGTAGCTGTTTGAGATGTTGGAATTTCAATGGCTACAGCTTTTTATATGGGGGTTATATAGTAGTGTGCAGTATGTGATTAAATTGGCTAAAATTCTGCAAAATTGGTTAAAAATTGGTTAATTTTTGGTTAAAATGGTTAAAGCTGTGAGATGGCTGCTTTCTGCTGTTCCATATCAACAAGAGTGTAAAATTTCATCGTAACGTCTACAGACTTATGCCCCATCAGTTTACTTGCAATCTGAATCGGAACATTAGCTTTACAAAGATTCGTGCAGAATGTACGTCTGTATGTGT
The DNA here is from genome assembly GCA_030525285.1 of Bacillota bacterium. Classification (GTDB taxonomy): domain Bacteria; phylum Bacillota; class Clostridia; order Peptostreptococcales; family Anaerovoracaceae; genus Lentihominibacter. Next base: position 76,134 of record JAUNFA010000006.1, read on the forward strand.
GGAAACTTTTCCAATCAATTCCGTTGTGCTTATATATCGTTTCAAATTTATGTCTTATGGTACTATAGTCGCAAGCTGTTCCTATCGGAGTAGTGATAACAAGGTCTGTTCTGTATTTATTCTGTTTCATTTCTTTTTTGTGCCACATCTGATGCTCCGCAAATTCCTTCTTAAGAACCGGGTGCATCGGAATGTCTCTGAAGCTGTTATATTTCGGATCGGTCATCTCTCCATAATAACACTGTCTTTTGATGTGTATAACATCATCATATATGTCAGAGTATTTGAGACCGAGGATTTCAGACACTCTCATACCTGCATAAAGGCCAAGAAAAAACACTATGCGAAGTCTGTTACCTCTCATTGCATTCTCAATCTTTTTTATTTCTTCATCTGTCCAAACAATGATTTCGCTGTCAGATGTCTTTTTTGACTTCTTTTTCGGAATGGTTACAGCAGACAAAATGTCACCGCAGTAACGATTGGCCATCGCCCATTTTGTAAAACCTCGCAAAATTTTGTTCAGTGTCTGCATTGTAGATAGGGCAACATCAAAACGATTGTATGCCATTTGAATATCAGATGATGTTGCTGCGTTTATTGGCTGTCTCATAAGGAATTCTGATTCTGCGGTTATAAATTTCTCTGAAACATATATGTATAGTTTCTTCGTGCTGTTCTTGTATTTGCTTGTAACAGATAGGACATTATCAATATAGAATTTGAAAACTTCACCAAAAGGCTTGTTGGAATCAACTGTATTCTCTTTAAGCTGATTTTGTCTGATTATGTATTCTTGGTATTTCTTTTCGGCTTGGGATTTGGACTTGCCGTAAAAGGCTTTGATTATAGGCTTTTTCTTCCCATCAACAATTTCGTGTCCAACAACACGTCTTATTCTGAAGTAATTCTTGCCGTTTATTTCCGTATTTGTTTTAGTAGCCATTGTAATTCCTCCAGTTGAAAAAAAGAAAATACAATGCTAAAATAAGAATGT
>JAUNFA010000006.1:77230-102424 GCA_030525285.1 Bacillota bacterium
TGCTTTATCTCACATCACTCTGAAAGGCAATCGCCTTACCAATCACTCTGATGTGGTCAAGCTGTTCATTAACGTAATTCTTTGGTGGGTATTTGGGGTTCTCGGATTGCAATGTTAGTAGATTCTCGTCCTTAAAGTAGTAGAACCGCTTCAGCAGAACCTCATCATCGATTATGACCGCAGCCACCTCGCCGTTGTTAACCACATCGGCTTTTTTTATGAATACGATATCTCCATCGTGAATCCTTGCCCCAATCATTGAATCGCCTTTAGCCTTAAGGCAGAAATCTGCATCAATATCTGTTCCAGAGAGGATGTAGCTTTCTCTGTCTTCGTTAGCAAGAATTGGCTCTCCGCAAGATATTTCGCCAAGCAGAGGGAACTTCTTAACTGTGATGGGGAATATGCTGTCTATGTTTTTGAGTTGTGGCTCAACGTCTAAATTTATTAATTGATTTGAGTTTACAGCTTCTAATACTTCATTTAATGATAATTTCATAGCAAGTGCCACCTTATTAAATGTATCAATAGATGGGATGATTTCCTTATTATTTTGTGGATGTCTACCTTTTTCAAGCATTGATACATAGGCTTTACTTAAGCCACTTAAATTTGCGAATTCTTGCATTGTTAAACCGTTAGTACTTCTATATGACTTTATAAGATCACCTAATGTCATTTTATTACCTCCTATGTTTATTATAGTACACATTTTGATTGTACACGTCAAGAAAATAGTTTACTTGAATAAACAAAAACTGTTGACAAGGTATGTTTACTGAAGTAAACTAATATCATTGAAAGGAGGTTTTAACTTAACAATGAGAAATAAATTAAAGATTGTTAGAGAGAAAAAAGATATGACTCAAAAGGAACTCGTTGAGAAGTCAGGTGTTTCAAGAACAGTAATCTCCCAGTTGGAAAATGGGACAAGGTCGGTTGTAACATCAGAGACGATGCTCAAGATATCTAAGGCATTAGAAGAGCCGTTAGAGGACATTTTTTTGCCATAAAAGTTTACTATAGTAAACTTAAAAAATCAAAGGAGAACCAACTGCTATTTTCTACGAAAGCAGCATAGTAGGCATTGACAAGTCAATGCCTAAAGAAAGGAGAACCAAATGGAGAACAAACAGAAAATATGCGAATTATTACTTCCTGCAGTGCAGGAAACGAGGAATCTGTATGACTTTGAATCTCTCACATACGATGAAGAGCGAGAGGTAGTAATTGCAGAATTCACATCAGGATATACCCAGAGAGCCAACGTAGCTATGGACTCGGGAACAGCGATGATAAGTGATATCATCTGTCAGATTGTGTAGGAGGAGAGCAATGAACATCATATCAGCAACAAGGGCAGCAGAACTTCTGCGAATGGATAAAGCAGAACTTTTGAAAATGCTCAATAACGGAGAAGTGCCGGCAGTAAGAATCGGCAGAAACTGGAGAATTGAAGAGGAACAGCTTACAGAATGGTTTAAAGCAAAGGCTGAAGCGGAGAGAAAGGAAAGGCGAAATGAAAATATGCTGGGATGATAGCAAATGCGAATTAGGAATACGTATATGCTGTGCAGATTGCAAGGCATATGACGATTGTCTCGATGCTTGCAATTGGATAGAGGAGTGCAGGAAAGATGAAGAAGAAATACAGAATAAGAAAAGGTAGCATAGCGGACAGCTTAACGAGCTGGGAATTTTACGCAGGAGCATTGATCCTTGGCGGCTTTTACTTTCTGCCGTTCCTGTTTCTGTGGTACGGGCTGTAAAGAGACTAAGTCCTTTCGAGGACAACATTATATCACGCAGCAAAACACAACACACAAAGGAGAAATTAAGAAGCATGACTATAAAAGAAAAGCAGAAGAGTGTAACACAAATCATTGAAGAGGTAAGAGAGGAAATCTGCGACAACATCTGTAAACATGTTGATGAATGTGTAGCTGCATTTGACGAAGGCAGAGATTACCCTTGCCCACTGGATAGATTATGAAGAACATAGGCAAATTGATACGTGAGCAAGAATCCAAAGAACGCAAAGAATATGAAGCGGCAAAACATATCAGCATGCTGCTCGAAGGAAACAGAACTCCGGACATTGCTTACATCACAAATAAGATGAGAGAAGAATATTCCCGGTACGGGAAATCATAACAAGGAGGAATTGTATGGCCAATGAAAATTTCAGGAATTTCTTAGGAAAATGCAGGTGTTGCGGCAATGAATATTCAGTAATTGCATTAACGCAGGAGGATGCAGATGAAGTTGCAACTGAAAGCTGCAAATGCGACGGAGCACAGCTTGAGAAAATTAAAGTAACATTAAAAAGTAGGCTTAACGACGTGTGCGGAGCTTATGCTCCGGATTTTGGATTCTCTGCAGTTGATCCTGAAATATACACAGCACTAAGACAGATCTGCGACTGGGTTGTTGAAGATAAGATCCATAACGCAACGCTACAGATTGATGGAACGAAGATTCAAATAGCTAATACGGGGAACAAATGCAAAGTGAAGCGGATCAAGACAATAACACAGAGCGCGGAGGTATAGGATGTCAGATTATTATCAGACATGCCCGTTTCCGAAGCCTGAGCCAACTAAAAAGAAAAAGTTGCAGCAGAACGGCTACAAGAATAAGAAGGAAAGAAGATGCTGGTACACGGGAGAACCTAGCGCCGACAGACATGAAGTGTTTCCGGGAGTATACAGACAAACAAGCATCGAAATGGGGTTCCAGGTAGATGTGTGCAGAAGACTCCATGAAGAATTGCAGGCGAATAGCAGCAAATGGGCAAGATGTGAAAATCAAAAATGGAGGATGTATTACCAGAAGCTCTATGAAGATAAGCTGATAAAGAGCGGAATTGAACCCGAAAAAGCACGTGAAGTATGGCTGACCATGATGGGCAGAAATTATTTATAGAAATTAAGGAGATTAAAAAATGAACGCAATTACAAGAAGCGGACTGCAGTACATGCAGGCAAAAGAGATCTTATCGTATTACGGAATTAAGCCACAGGTCGTGAAGACAATCGAAGAACTTGCAGAACTCACAATAGAATTATCTTGCTATGTCAATAACGGTGGTTCGGAAGCGTGCATCGAAGAAGAAATTGCTGATGTGTATGTAATGCTGATGCAGATGGAATTGTGGCTTGATGGAGAAGGAATTGAGGAGATTGTATCAGAAAAACTGCATAGACAGTGCATCAGAATTGATGAAGAAAGAGTGCAGAAAGAAAACGCACAGAGAGAAAGAGAAAGAATAGAACGTGAAACGAGCGAACCTAAATATTGTGATTGTGAAGTAAAAATAGAAGATATTGATGATTTGCTTCCAATCGGAGAGGAGCAGAAGTAATGAACAATGTATGTTTAGTGGGCAGACTGGCAAGAGATGTAGAACTCTCATATAGAGGGCGAGAACAGGTAGCAGTAGCTACCTTTCCGCTCGCTGTCAGCCGCTTCGATAAAGATAAGGGAGCAGACTTTCCGAGAATCGTAGTATTTGGGAAGCAGGCTGAAAATGCTGAAAAGTACCTCTCCAAAGGGAAGCAGGTAGCTGTTACAGGAAGAATACAGACCGGAAGCTATGAGGGTAGGGACGGAAAAAAGGTATACACAACAGACATAGTGGCAAGTACAGTTGAATATCTAACACCAAAATCAACCGGAACATCTAACGAACAGGACATGCCACCAGAGTCATATGATGGATTCCAGTCTGTAGATGATGATATTCCATTTTAGAGGTGTGAAATGAAGCGAGCGAAGAAACCAAAGAGTAAAGATCATACACTCCAAATTAAAGAAAGCCAGTACAGGAGAATAAAACAGAAATTGCAGGAGTTCGTGATGAAGCGAGCATTCTGCATTGTTATTACAGCTTTTTATGATGAAGCACTTACTTACAGCACACAATACTTCAAATCAAAGAAGAAAGCACAGGAATTCCTCAATGAAGCAGTCAAGAGAATTGAATTGTACAAGGGATACATTCAGCTTGATAAGGTAGTGAAGTTTGATTACGTTGCAGAACAAGTATATAAGCATACAGGGATAGACTACAGGACATACTGGGAGCAATGTGCAATTAATGATGCAACCCCTGCGGAAGATTTTAAAGCGGTGGAACATAAATAGAGATAAGCAGTGATATTCATAGGGGGATAGATTTGAGAAAACGTCGTGGGAAAGGTGATAGGAAGGCTCAGGAGAAAAGGCGAAGAGCGAGAAGATATAAAGTGAAAAGAACGATATATACATATGAATGTATTGACGGAAATTTTACATTCTATCCTGTTGCATATTGCCATAGATACGGCGGTGTATTAACTCTCGGCCTTATGGACACACATAGATGCAGGGAAAGGCAGTGCTTCAGATTAGAGGAAGATATCCATTTCGAATGAGGTGAAATGCCATGATGAGAGAAGAAATTAGAAAATCAAGGGTGGCAATGTATGGTTCGTTCCTGCATTGTGCAGCACGAAATACAATATGCTCCCTGATTAATAACGAACTTGGAATATGTAAAAGAGAAGAATGTATTTTAGATGATCCGGAATACAAAGCATTGCAAAAGCGAATAGAACATAACCGAAGGAGGAAATACTAAAATGGGAGTTGGTGACAATGAGTAACATAGAATATGAAATCATTGAACATCTGGGCACTCTAACAGAGCCGGCCAAAGGATGGGCAAAAGAGATCAATATAATATCCTGGAATGGTAACGATCCAAAGATAGATATAAGAGGATGGAAAGAAGATCATACCAAAATGACAAAGGGGATTACCCTCACACAGGAAGAAGCTCTGCTTGCGGCAGAGATAATATTAAACAAATGTAATTACTAATATACATCAAGTTCTGGGACGGCCTTAAAAGCGGCCGTATAGAACTTGATAAGAATCTTAATAATAGAGCATATGGTGATGGGATGTATTTCAGAGAGATAACGGTTGCGGGCAAAACAATAATAATACAGGAGAAGGTATCTTCAAGAGTGAGAGGAAGCCAGAAGAGAAAGAGCAGAATGAATGTTACCTCTGAAGCTATGAGAAAGATTAACGATAGGAATGCCGAAAGAGATCTAACAGTTAAACTCAACCACAACTTTAAAAAGGGAGATTATCATCTGGTGCTGACATACAGGGGAGAAGCTCCGGAACTAAAGAAAGCGAAAGGCTGCCTTGAGAAGTTCATAAGAAATACCAGAGCATATGCAAAGAGAAATAATATTGAATTCAAATACATCACAGTAACAGAATATGCACATACAAGAATCCATCACCACGTAGTAATGAGTGCGATAGACCTTGAGGTAATAGATAGGCTATGGAAATACGGATATGAGAAGCCAACTCTACTTGACGATACAGGTAACTACCAGAAGCTTGCCGCGTATCTGCTCAAGGAAACATCAAAGACTTTCCGTAATGAAGACAATCCAAATAAAAGAAGATACAACTGTAGCAGAAACATAGTAACACCGGAGACAAAGCGACAGGAGATGAAAGGCACACCTGCAGCGGACATCAAGCCGTTAAAGGGATACTATGTTGATAAAGACAGTATTAGAATATACGAACACGCAATACTTGAAGCGGACTGTAGAGAATATATCCTTGTAAGCCTGGATGAAGAACCAAGACTTAAAGGATGGAACAAGGGCAAGAAAATAAAATTGGAGGGACAACATAAGATACACGAAGAGGAACAGATAGCATTCGAATGGTTTGAGTAAAGGAGAGCAATGGATACAAGAGAATATTTACAACAGGTGAAGACTCTGACAGTCAAGATTGAGCAAAGACAGTGTGAAGTTAACGAATTGCGTGAAGCGGTAATGAGTGTGAGAAGTCCTGCTCCTGATAAAGAGCGGGTCCAGTCAAGCGGAACGAACGATACGTTATCAGAAACAGTGGCAAAATACATAGGCATGGTAACAGACATAGAAGATATGTTCTGTGATTTGTCATGCCTTAAACATAAGATAATCGGAGAGATACATGAAATCAATGACCCTAGATATATTGAAGTGCTGTACAAACGATACGTTGAATTAAAGAAGTGGGAATTAATAGCGCTTGAAATGGATTACGATTATGATTACGTTAGAGCGCTGGATGTAAAGGCGGTTAAGCTATTTGGTGAGACAATATTATCTGCACACACAAACACACAAACAGATGAGCTATAATGATATCGTGAAAAGAATATGTGAACGAGAGCAGGCGAGAGTCTGCTTTTTTATTTGGAGAATCAATTAAAGATGGCCAAGAAGAACATTAGACCAGACCAAAGCGGGACACATAGAGGAGCATTTGAGAAAGCTAAGCGAAAGATATATGCAACGCAGAATATATGTGGTATATGCGGAAAGCCGGTAGACTTCACAAAGAAGTACCCACATCCTTTAAGCCCCTGTATAGATCATATTATTCCCCTGGCCAAAGGTGGCCACCCCTCAGATATGGACAACCTCCAGCTTGCCCATTGGACTTGCAACAGACAGAAGAGCGACAAGCTGATTGATCGTAGAGAAGTTAAAGTGCAGGAAGTAATCAGTAACAGAATTCTTCCTCATTCAATAGACTGGAAAAAGTATAAACCAGCAAAAGAAATTGATAAAGATACAAGAGATATAGGAACAACAGTTACAGACGAAACGAAACCAAAACAAAAGATATATATATAAATCTTTTCAGGGTCAAATATACAGAAAAAATAAATATTAAGTTAATGGGGGGTGGTGACCCCGTAGCTGGGCGCGGCGAACTTCACGCCGTCACTACGAATATTTCTCGCTGAATTTTTGAAGGAGCATCATGGAAAATTACAAAGGAATTGAATACCTCAGGAAAAAGCTTGCAATGAAGCGGAGTAGGGTCCTGACGAGGTACAAATATTACGAGATGAAAAATATAGCAAGGGACTTTCAGATTTCCACACCGCCAGAACTCGCATGGCTGCATTCCTCTCTTGGATGGTGCGCCAAAGCTGTGGATTCTTTATCAGATAGGCTGGTGTTCAATGAATTCAGAAACGACAACTTTGATTTGAATTCAATCTATAACATGAATAATCCGGATACTCTGTTTGACTCGGGCAAGCTGTCAGCAATGATTGGAAGCTGTAGCTTTATCTATATTGTTCCCGGGGAAGACGGATATCCTCAAATGCAGGTAATAGACGGAGGGAATGCTACAGGCATTATAGATCAGACAACAGGATTGCTAAAAGAAGGATATGCGGTTCTTGAACGTGGAGATCGTGGAGAGCCACTTGTAGAAGCACATCTGAAGCCAAAGGAAACATGGTATTACTACAAAGGCGAAAATGAAGCGGATGTGCTTGAGCATCCAGTTGATTATCCTCTATTGGTACCGATTATCTACAGACCTGACGATGTAAGACCCTTCGGACATTCAAGGATTTCAAGGGCATGTATGTCACTTGTTAATTCCGCACTCCGAACTGTGAAGCGGTCAGAAATAGCAGCTGAATTCTATTCATTCCCACAGAAATATATTACAGGGCTGTCAGAAAATGCCGAAATGATGGATAAATGGAAAGCTACGATTTCTTCGATGATGGTATTTACCAAGGATGAAGAAGGAGATCATCCTATTCCGGGGCAGTTCCAACAGGCATCGATGTCACCTCACAGTGACCAGCTCAAAATGTTTGCGGCATTGTTTGCAGGAGAAACGGGATTGACAATGGATGACCTTGGGTTTGCAACGGCCAATCCATCAAGTGCAGATGCGATCAAGGCAGCACATGATTCGTTGCGCCTTACAGCAAGAAAGGCTCAGAGGTCATTTGGCTCAGGATTTCTCAATGCAGGATTTGTGGCTGCATGCCTCAGAGATGAATACCAGTACAAGAGGAATCAGCTGTATATGACTACACCGGTATGGGAACCAATATTCGAACCGGATGCATCAATGTTGTCAGCAATTGGAGATGGTGTACTTAAATTAAATCAGGCAATGGAAGGATTTATTGACGAGCAGGTTATGCGAGATCTTACCGGAATACATAAGACAGGAGTGTAGCAATGCAAGATGTGTCTCAGGAGCTGTACAAGAAGATTCGGGAGGAATTTAACAGCAAGGTTAATAAAGACTCCGAAATAATTAAAATTCGAAAGAAAATTGAAGCGGAGACTGCTGATCTGGGCAATATCTCACTATATGCAAGAAGATTAGGAGAACTTGCATCGGAGACATTAATAGACTGCCTGGATGAAGATAAACTGCCGAATGGGATACTATATTGGAACATAGCAGAGAGGACAATACTGCCGCTTCTTAAGAACGTTCACGAAATCGTGAATGAAGCGGCAATAACAGTACAAAAGAATATAGATACAAAGTCAGGGATTGGGATTAACTCAATTCCTGCTCCATTTCCGGAGGAAAGAGCAAAGGCACTGATTCAGAAGATTGTAGATATAAGCATCAAGGAGGCAGAATGAAAAACGATACATTGAACAGACTCCTTGGTGAGCCGTTATGCAATATGTGCCAGGCATTTCTGGATGATTTTGTTGAAGCCAATGTAAAACAACGCTATCAAATGGGAGTGCAATCCGTAATCATTAGACAAGTGCTTGCGGATTGCTGTGAATGGTGTAAGAGCGTAGCGGGAGCATACGATTACGGAAAAGAACCTGACGGAATCTATAGGAGACATGATCATTGCAGATGTGTAGTAACATTTAAATCAGAAAAGGGACGGTATGTAAATATACATACTAAAGCAGAATCAAAGTATTACAGAGATATACGAATTAAGGCATTGGAATTGGCAAATAAACCGATAGATGGTAAAATGATAAAAAGGAGGAAGAAGGAGGACAATACGGCAGGAATAGAACTTGCACTCAAAAGATTGAGGAGAGAAATGTCAGACGGCATAATTAGCATTATAGGTGAGAAAATATTATCAGGAGAAATTAGTATTGTACAAAGAAAACAAAAATTTCTGCAGCACAAATCAGGAACACCACAGCATGAAAGTGCAACAAATGAAAGAGATAGAAAACAAAGCTATCTAAATGATGAGATATCTGAGGAAGATGCCCAAGAAATAATAATATCTAAATGCGGAAAAGGCAATCCTGAGATTTCAGAGGGCCATATTAGGGAGTATATGGATTTAGATAAATTAATAGGATTATACTATAATGGTGATAGCTGGATAAAAACAAAAAGAATAATGATAGACTACAATGCCAAAGGCGCACATATTGTCCCCGTACAAGAAAAATGAACAAGTTTAATTTATGGGATCTATGGGACTTTTCAGATGTCGAAGTAAACAAAATAGATGGTAAAACCTATAGAGGACATCTAATTTGTGTAGATGAAGGTCTTGAAGAATTGGGTGAAGACGGTATAATTGTGACCGTAGAAAATTCAGATGGAATAAGAGGACACACAGCAAAGTACATAGAAAGCATTATAATCTATGAAAAAGGACGTCAGAAATACAAAATTATTAGAGAGGGAGATACATGGCAAAAGATGATTATCACGTAATCGTGTGCATAATCTTAAAGTATCTGTATCAGTGTTTGAAAAATGGCACTGACGTAGAACAATTTGAGATATTAAACATAATAGGAGAATTACCCAAGACATATGCAGATTACATAATAGAGGCTCTGCATACCGAAGGGTACGTTGAAGGTGTATATCCGATAACAGCCGGAGGTGAAGAAGTCTACAGATTAACAACTGAGACGAGGATTACACCTAAAGGAATAGAATATCTAAATAATGATGAATACATGCACAAGGTGAAAAAATATCTGAATGCACATACGAAATAGACCCGCTCAAATGAAGCGGGTTTTATAATGCAGCAAGGAATGTGAAATGGAAAAGACAATGAAGACGTTGGGAAAAATCATAGGATTGGTGAGTGGAGTAGCATTGGGAGTGTTTATAGGCAATAATGTCATATTCCCCATCTTGCTCGGAGGTACGATAAAACAAGTCCTCCAGTTACTGTCACAATGATACCAGTAATGATTCCGGATATGAATCCGCCAATAAATTTGTGAGAGAATGCATCAAACATGAATGCATGACGATGTTTAAGTCGCGAGGTCATACAAAATGAGAAACCGCCACACCAGCGGTGCGACTCACGCAAGTATCCGGAACGAATCAAACGATAAACCGCCTCAAGTGCATCATCGTAAGATACTCGCAGGGTTATACGCTTTTTTACGGTCATACCATTGGCCACATCATCAATAAGTAATACATCACCACTGGATGTATCTAACGTCATTTGATCGTGATAATTATCAGTACATTTGAGTATTGCCGAAATAATACGACGGTCAATTTTAATCATAATATATTCCTCCCCAAAGGAGTATATCATATAAAGAACATAATGCCGGAAGGCTTTATGATAGATTAGGAGGAGAGAGTATGGCGGAATCAAGAAAAGGACGTCAGACTCCTACTCACTCGCTTGTCATACCATATGATAAGACATATGGCCAAGAATCAGTACAACTATATAACAGTACCGGAAGAGAAGCACAGGAGTGGCAACAGCTTCTACTGTGTGACATGTTAGCTTATAACGAGGACAATCTTTGGACCCATACGAAATATGGATATTCTGTGCCAAGACGTAATGGTAAAAATGAAATTGTCGCAATGCGGGAACTGTGGGGATTAATGCAAGGCGAGAGCATAATGCATACAGCTCACAGGACACCGACGTCTCATTCTGCGTGGGAAAGACTGTGCGAGCTTCTGTCAAAGGCAGGATTCAGAGAAGGAGAGGATTACAAGACACTTAAGCAATTCGGTCTTGAATCTATCACTATGCTGAAAAAAGAAGGTAAAATAAATTTTCGAACACGAAGCAGTAAAGGTGGACTGGGGGAAGGATACGACCTACTTGTAATTGACGAAGCACAAGAATACACCGATGACCAAGAATCGGCACTCAAATATGTGGTTACATCGTCAAAGAATCCACAGACAATCTTTTGCGGAACTCCACCGACACCAGTATCATCCGGAACGGTATTTACCAAGATGAGAGAATCAGCACTTGCGGGTAAATCTCAGAATACCGGATGGGCAGAATGGTCGGTTGATTTCCAATCAGATGTAAAAGATAAAGAATTGTGGTATGAGACTAATCCATCACTGGGAACCGTATTTACAGAGAGAAGCGTAGCCGATGAAATCGGAACAGATGATATTGATTTTAACATCCAAAGACTTGGACTATGGCTGAAATACAATCAGAAGTCTGCCATCACCGAAAAGGAATGGGATGAAATCGCAGTGAAGCGGATGCCTAAGCTGACGGGAGAACTATATGCAGCAGTTAAATATGGTCACGATGGAACTAACGTTTCTATGGCCGTAGCTGTTAAGACTGCCGGAAGAAAAATCTTCGTTGAAGCCATTGATTGCAGACCAATAAGAGCAGGGAATGCATGGATAGTGGACTATCTTAAGAGTATGCGCCCGGCCAAGGTAGTGATTGATGGAGCTAACGGCCAACAGATTCTGGAAAAGGAACTGAAAGAGAATAGGGTCAAAGGTATCGTGCTCCCAACAGTTAAGGAAGTTATCGTTGCAAATGCGCTCTTCGAACAATGCTTGTTCGATGGGACAATTTGCCATAATAAGCAGGCGAGCCTTAGGCAGTCAGTATCCAACTGCGAGAAAAGAGCAATAGGATCTAACGGAGGGTTTGGATTTAGATCAAACAAGGAGACCGTAGAGGTAACATTGCTTGAAAGTACAATTCTTGCATTTTGGGCATGTCATGAAGGGAAGACAAGAAGGAAACAAAAAGTAAGCTATTAAGGGCAGCATAAGGCTGCCTTTTTTGGTGCAAAATTACCGATACCACCGGGTGATAGTGGGAGAAAGGATGTTAATATGTCAGAAGGATTCAAAGCTATTGAAACACAAGAGCAGTTTGAAGAGGCAATCAAAACCAGATTGGAAAGAGAAAGAGAGAAAGTCAAAAAAGAAGCCGAAGAATCATATAAGAATAAATATGGTGATTACGATGAACTTAAAAGCAAGCTCACAGAAAAAGAAACAGAAATTACTAAATTAGGCAATCAGCTTAGCGAAGCCAAAAACGCTAAAACAGAATCCGAATCAACAATAAAGGAACTGAAAGGCAAAGTTGCGAAATACGAGACCAACTCGGCAAAAATGAGAATCGCAGAAGAATATGGCTTGGATCCTAAGCTTGCAGATAGGCTGACAGGTTCAACTGAGGAAGAAATGAAAGAGGATGCCAAAAGGCTTAAAGATGTTGTTGGAGATATCAGATGGCGAAAAGCACCCGTCAAATCAAATGAACATTCAGTAAAAGAAGATAAAGAAGCAGCAATCAAAGGAATGATTGCGAACATGAAAGGCGAATAGCCGGAAAGGGAAATAATATGGCAACATTATCAAAAGGTACACTGTTTGATCCGGTACTGGTAACAGATCTGATTAACAAAGTAAAAGGAAAGTCTTCACTTGCAAATCTTTGCATGCAGTCTCCAATTCCGTTTAATGGAATGAAAGAGTTCATATTTTCAATGGATTCTGAGGTGGACATTGTAGCAGAGAATGGCAAAAAGACTACAGGCGGAATAACTTTAGATCCGGTAAAGATTGTTCCAATCAAATTCGAATACGGAGCAAGAGTATCAGACGAATTCATCAATGCTTCCGAAGAGGAGCAGATTGAGATCCTCACAGCATTCAATGACGGATTCGCAGGAAAGGTCGGAAGAGGTCTTGACATTGCAGGAATGCACGGATTAAATCCGAGAACAAATACAGCATCGGATGTTGTAGGCACAAATAACTTTGACAGCAAGGTTACCCAGACTGTAACATACGAAGCGGCCAAAATTGATGAGAACATTGAAGCGGCAATTGCACTTATCGAAGGCTCTGATGCAGACATTACAGGAATGGCGGCATCACCTGCAGCAAGAACAGCGCTTGCAGCACTTAAGAACAGTGCAAACGAAAGATTATATCCAGAACTCGCATGGGGTGGAAATCCGGGCGAATTAAACGGACTTCATACAGACTTTAACAAGACTGTAGCAGTAGGCGAAAAAGATGAAGCTATCATCGGCGACTTTGAGAACATGTTCAAATGGGGTTACGCTAAGGAGATTCCGCTTGAGATTATCCAGTACGGTGATCCTGATAACAGCGGTAAGGACCTCAAGGGATACAATCAGGTGTATCTGAGAGCAGAAATATACCTTGGCTGGGGTATTCTTGATGCTAATGCATTCGCTAGAGTTACAAGCGCATAATGAGGTACAAAAACATTATCACAGGGGCAATCATTGAGGTTGCCTCTGTTTGCAATGGTGAGAATTGGGAGCTGATAAAAGATAAACCAGCCAAAGCAGCACCCAAAACTAAACCTAAGAAATCAAAGGATGTGAAGGCAGATGAATAACTTCGCAACATTGGATGATGTACAGCTTTTGTGGAGGACGTTAAACCCTGATGAGATTGAAAGGGCGAAAGGACTTCTTGAAGTTATATCAGATTCACTCAGAGTTGAAGCGGGGAATGTTGGCAAGGACCTGGATGTGATGATTACTGAAAATCACGCGCTCAGAACAGTTGCAAAGTCGGTAACTGTCGACGTCTTAGCAAGGACATTAATGACCAAGACAGACTCTGAACCAATGTCACAGTTCTCTGAATCAGCACTTGGATACACGATAAGCGGAACTTATCTTATTCCGGGCGGTGGACTTTTTATTAAAGATTCGGAGCTTAAAAGACTCGGTCTAAAAAAGCAAAGATATGGAGTGTTAAGCCTATGGGAAGAATCAGAGGAATAACAGTAACCCTACATACCGTTAAAGAATGCGGAGTGGACGCATTTAATAGACCAATCTATGAAGAAATACCTGTAGAAGTTGAAAACGTTCTTGTATCACCAACAAATTCAACGGAAGTGCTTGATACTTTGAATCTCACCGGAAGAAAGGCAGTGTATCAGCTGGCTATTCCGAAAGGTGATAATAATGATTGGAAGGATAAACGGGTAACATTTTTCGGTGAAGATTTCCACACTTTCGGAGAACCAATTAAAGGAATTGATGAGCTGATTCCTTTAGAATGGAATACAAAGGTAATGGTGGAAAAATATGAGTGAATTCAAACTTGAAAAGATGGAACTGAACTATAGTGGAATTGGCCAGTTGCTAAAATCTACGGAGATGAGTAACGCATTAATGGCATGTGCTCAGCAGATTGCAGGTAATGCAGGAGAAGGGTATAAGGCTAAAATCATGTCCTCAAGAGTTATCGTGGTTCCGGAAACGAAAGAAGCCGAAAAGGACAATTATAAGAATAATACACTTCTGAAATCACGGAGGTAAAAAATGATAGAGATAATAGTAATGGATCATCTTAAGGCACAACTTAGCATTGATGAAGTGTATATGGAAGTGCCTGACAAACCTCCTAAGAAATTCATTGTAATCGAAAAGACCGGAAGCAAGAGAACAGATTATATCAATTCTGCGACCATTGCCGTACAGTCATATGATGAGACATTGTATAAGGCTGCACAATTCAACGAGATTGTTAAGAACGCAATGTTTAGATTAGTGGAAAACAACAGCATTGGAAAGATCGCTTTAGAGACTGATTACAATTTCACTGATACCTCAATGAAACGGTATAGGTATCAGGCGGTATTCGATATTACACACTATTAAAGAAAGGATGGATTATGGGATCTACAGCAACAAATGTAAGTGTAGGAAAGCCTGCGATAGGCGGTGCAGTAAGCGTTGCACCAATCACAGCAACATTACCAACGGCAACGACTGAAGAACTGACAGGATTTAAAGGCCTTGGATATATTTCGGAGGATGGTCTTGCTAACACAAATTCGCCTGAAGCAGAAGAAATTAAAGCATGGGGCGGCGATACTGTACTCACAATGCAGAAATCAAAAGAAGATACATTTAAATTCACACTGATTGAATCACTGAATGTAGATGTACTGAAAGAAATATACGGAGAAGATAATGTTACTGGAACTCTTGAAAGTGGAATTACAATAAATGCCAATTCAAAAGAACTTAATGCTAGGGCATGGGTAATTGACATGATACTAAATGAGGGCGCGGCCAAGAGGGTTGTAATTCCGAACGGCAAAATTTCTGAAATTGGAGAAATTACATATAAGGATGGCGAGGCAATCGGTTATGAAGTAACTATCAACGCATTACCTGATACCAAGCAGAACACTCACTATGAATATATCAAAAGAGCAGCGGAGTAGAGAGGTAGAAAATGATTAAAGGTACTACAAAAACAGGATTTGAATTCGAAATAGACGAGAACGTATTTGACGATTGGGAGCTTGTGGAAGCTTTCAGGGAGATTGAACGAGGTGACGACGGATTAATAGTAGATGTTGTTGAACAGATTCTCGGTATAGAACAGAAAAATGCTCTTAAAGAATTTATTCGCGATGCGCATGGCAAGGTATCTGCCACAGCTATGGAAGTTGAACTTGAAGAAATATTTGAAGCTTGTCAACAGGGAAAAAACTGATTACCCTGGCCGGCATGATTAATAGTGATGAAGATGCGCTTATATGCGATTTTCTTGAGACATATCACGTGTTAAATTATAGGTCGCTTCCGGCACAGTTGGCCGCGACCTTAGCAGCCGGCTTAAGGGACACATCAAGAATAGCAACAATTACAACGGAGGGGAAAGCCTCCACAACAAATACAATTCTTGCCGCTATAGCTGATAGATTAGGAGTGATAATGGCAATTCTTATGGGAAATAAAGAAGCACCACCATCAATCTTTAATGCGCTCTATGAAATAGAACAAAAGAAAATAAGCGAGGTGGCTTCATTCAGAACAGGCGAAGAATATGAATCTATGTGGTTAAGGATTAACGGAGGAACATGATGGGTATTGAATTAGGGAAAGCATATGTCCAGGTGATTCCTTCAACAAGAGGAATTAAAGGACAATTGACCGACTCGTTAACGGGTGCAACAACTGCAGCAGGTAAAAAGTCAGGAATATCTTTTGCAGGGAAATTTGGTAAAACAATATTAAAAGGTATGGGCGCAATAGGTATAGCAACATCTATTGGATCTATAATGTCAAAAGGTTGGGATAGAATGTTATCCATCGACACCGCCAAGGCAAAACTTAAAGCACTAGGGAATGATTCAGAAACTGTTAAAAGAATCGCAGATAATGCTAATGCCGCCGTCAAAGGAACTGCATACGGAATGGATGCTGCAATGACAGCGGCGGCTTCTGCGACTGCGGCAGGAATTAAACCGGGTAAAGAATTAACAAGGTATCTGGGTTTAATGGGAGATGCAGCATCAGTTAGTGGAGTCTCAATGGAAGAAATGGGTTCAATATTCAACAAGGTAGCGGCCAATGGTAAGATATCAACCGAAGAAATGAACCAGCTCGCTGACAGAGGAATACCTATATGGCAATTGCTGGCCGATGAAACCGGAATGTCAATGGAAGAACTCAGAAAAGCAGTAACTAATGGACAAATTGACATAGAGGATTTTCAAAATGCCATAGAATCAGGTATGGGTGGAGCTGCCAAGACCATGGGGTCCGAAACGATTCAAGGAGCAATATCAAATATAGGTGCATCGTTCTCGAGAATGGGTGCCAATATTCTTGGATCCGCAGATGATACAGACTCATTTGCAGGAAGATTATTGCCGCTAATGAATAATGTAATGGACTTTATGGGACTAATTGAAAGCGGTGCCTCTGTACTCGGTGAGGTAATAGGAGCAATAATAGGACCGATAATGGATGGTATAGGAAATGCGCTGAATACCGTAGGCCAAAATATAGGCAAGGTATCACCACTTAAAGATATATTCATCAAGATAGGAAATGGAATAGGGCAACTTATATCCGCAATCATGCCGCTATTGATTCCTGCTATAGAATTAGGAATGCAATATGTTGGACATATGGTATCAAAACTCAAGACATTACAGCCGGTAATAAGTGCAGTCCTGGGAGTTCTAAAAACGGTGATAAACATAGCAGTGCCAATTTTAACTGGTGTTATGAAGACGGTAGGTGCTGTGGTTTCATTTATCAAGGGTGAATTATCATTCAAAGGTCTTGTGGCGAAGATAGGAAAGATATGGAGTGGAGTCAAAGAAAAAATGACAGCTCCAATAATAAAAGCAAAAGAACAGCTGAGTAAAATTAAAAATAAAATAAAAAATATGTTTCCTTTCAACCTCGGCAAAATTCTTAAATTGAAATTACCTAAGATTTCAGTTTCAAAGGGAAAAGCCCCATGGGGAATTGGCGGCAAGGGTACAAAACCGGAATTCAACGTTAAATGGGCGGCCAAGGGTGGTATTGTGGACGGTGCAACAGTTATTGGAGCAGGTGAAGCGGGAGCGGAAGCAATAGTTCCATTAGATCCATTCTGGAAACGACTCGATGAAAATGGAAAAATTGATTATGCACAGCTTGCAGCCGCAATTGTCTCAGCATTGAGCAGCGTAGAATTAACCAACAATCTTAATGTTGACGGAAGGACTGTGGCATCTGTGACAGCACCGTACTTAAAAAAAGAACTGGACAAGATTCAGACACGTAACAACAGAAAGCTGGGGTACATATAATGAGAACTGACTTACCAATAGAAGCGGTATCAATTAATGGTACCTTTATTGAAGATGTAATAGACGGGTACATGACAGTTACAACAACAGGAAGAGAAACACTTACCCCAACGATAGAAACGTATAATGTAGGTTCAGCTGATGGAGAGACAGTAAAGTATTCACGTGCTCCGGCACGTGAAATTACTGTAGAGTTCACAATTCAGGGCAAGTCATTGACAGATTTGAGACTTAAGTTAAATCGTCTGAACAATATTTTATCATCTGATGAAGCGGACTTTATGTTTAACGATGAAGCGGAGGATAACTATTCTGTATTTTATACTGGGATTCCGCTTATGCAGGAATCAATCAGTAAGTATAAAAACGGACTAAAGGGAGAATATATCATCTATTGTGCGTATCCATTCAAGAGGTCAACAGCAGTAATAGAAGCATCACCAGTAAGTATAAGTGATCATTCGGCACAATTTGTGATTAACTACAATGGTACATACCCAGCGCGGCCGGTTCTTCAGGCAGAGTTTGCAGGAGCATTAGCCGGAGGAGATTATTCTGATGATGGAGATTGCGGATATATTTGCTTTGTGGATTCGGATGAAAACATAATTCAGCTTGGTAATCCTGATGCAATAGATCTTGATGCATACAGTCAGGCAGAACAGCTTATCAATAGAGAATTTACAACGATAAGTGAATTTTCAACATCTGGCGGCAAGACGTTTGATAATGAGATCATAAGTGGCTCGGTAGTGGCCAATCAAGACATAATGGATAAATACTGGAACAAAGGAAAAGGTCAGACACTGAAATTTGCAAAACCAACATATGGCACAGATGCGGCACATTGGCATGGTCCGATAATGTGGAAACAGTTAAGGCCGGCTGGCGCAGTCGACTGGGATTTATCGGCAGTTCACAGGATGTGCTGTAATAACACTGAACAATGTGGAACATTTGAACTGGGAGCATATAATGTGGCCGGGAGCACTTTGACTATGGTTGCGGGTATACTCATCACAAAGAACGGTTCCGGGACTACCGGAAAAGTGCAGTACATTGTAAATGGCAAGACCGTAAAAAGCGAAAATATTGACCTGTCATATTACAACACGAATTTTGGATACTGTAACAGAACAGAAATAAAACAGACACAGTATTACAACAAAAAGAAAAAGAAGTGGCAAACTACAAAAGTCAAAGGTGCTAAAGTACGAAAGGTAACAAGTGGATATAAATATACCCAAAGCAACCTGAATACTTATATAACAAAAATGGGTAATACCGTAACGTTTAAGGTTGGTAATTTGGCAGCATATACCTATTCCGGAAGTGGAGTAGAAGGTATGATTGCTCACAATCTTTCAATGCATTTCGGACAGATGAAAGGAGTGGCAGCACTCCATACTAATGCAGTTAGTTCCGTCAGATTCACCATGAACCCATCAAAATCATACGCAGAAATTTCAAATGTGTTCACGTCAGGAGACATAGTTGAAGCGGACTGCAACAACGCAGGTGTATGGCTGAGAAATGCGAATACGGAAGAAGGAAAGCCAGCGCCACAGCTGGGAGCACTCGGAAATGACTGGGATGATTTCGTGCTGGTCAAAGGACAGAACATAATCAATGCAGAATGGTCCGGTTGGGTGAATCCTGATTATAAACCAACACTGAAAATAATGTATAACGAGGTATTCTTATGATTGTCTATTTTGCTGATAAGAACTTAAATATCACCGGGCAGGCGAACACATCTCTTCCCGGTGGGTTTCGTATATTAGAAGATAAACTGACAGAAGAAATTGCAAGCGGTGTAAACATATTCGAATTCAAAGTATCATATAACGATATGACACGCGCAGAATTGGATAGCATAATCACAAGGAGCAAATATGTCCTAAAGTCAGGCGGAAATGCATTTACAAGCAGTGAGAATTCCTACAATGCATTATTCCAGATAATCGATGATGAATTTGACACACTAAGCCAAGAGTACAGCGTGTATTGCGAAGATGCCGGGTTAGATCTTATTAACAAGATTGTTCCGGAAATAGAATTCAAAGATAAGACTCTCAGACAGATGTTAAATGCGACTGTGCCAAATGACTGGACAATCAACATCATAGATAATCCAAATGGAACAAAAACAAATGAATATGATGGTGAAAGTACGGCCACAGAACGAATTAATAACATTGTTGCACTGTTTGGCTGCGAGGTATATTACTCCTTCGAATTAGAACGTTTCAAAATCATCAAAAAAATAATAAATGTTGTATCAAAGCGAGGTCACCAGGTAGCAATTCCGCAGCTGAGACTTAATAGAGACATTAATCAAATTGTGACCAAGCGGTCACGAAAAGAATTGGCCACCGCCTACGCAGTTAAAGGTGGAGTTCCGGAAGGTAAAGAGACACCGATAACCTTAGTAGGTTATACCTACAAAGAGACAGACAAAGATACAGGAGATGTGTATGAAGTGGATAAATCCACCGGACAGATGAGAAATATTAGTGCAATGGCACGTGAGGCATCTGCTATAGATGGAGATGGCCTTATTATTAAAACGTTTGATTTTGACACGACGGATAAAAAAGTGCTTGCCGGCCAAGCAAAAGCAGAATTGCGCAAACATTGTAATCCGATCGTAGAATACGAAGTTGATATCTTAAACCTCCCGGATGGAACAACTATAGGCGACCGAATAAACATCATCGATGAAGAGGGCAAGCTGTACCTTGATGCACGAATTATAAAGCTTGAATCATCTGTTACTGATGAGAAGATTACAGCAACAGTAGGAGATTATATATATCGTGACAGCGGTATTTCAGAGCAAATGAGGAATCTTGCTAAAGAATATGCCGGCAAAGGAGTTGATGGCATTGTGTTATCAATTACCTCAAGTGGAGGGAATATATTCCATGGGCAGCCAATTAAGACCATCTTAACCGCAACGGTTTTTCAAGGTAATAACGTAATCGATACCAAGCAGGCGCTTGAAGCGGCATTTGGAGAAACTGCAGAAATTAGATGGTATAACGGCAACAATCTGCTTGGCGCAGGAATGACATTCGCCATTGAAAGTGAGAACACGAAAGAGACCATAACAGCGAGGTTAGAAACATGATAACAAAAGCAGAAAATGACATTACCCTTGTGAGAGTAAACGATGGTGAAGCGGGTCCACCAGGTGCAGATGGATATTCGCCGTCACTGTCAACTGGCACATCATCAGACGGAAGCACGACCTTAACTGTAACAAATAAAGATGGTTCAACGACTACAACATTGCAAGACAGTATAGCAAGGGTGGATGCGGCTAACGCTCAGACGACTGCTCAGGAAGCTGAGAACAAGGCTGATAAAAATTCAACAGCGATAAAGAAAATAGAAACTGATATGCTGACTATTGGTGGTAATAAGGTATATTACCAGCCGAATCAGCCAGAAGGTGCTTTTAAAGATGGTGACACATGGTACAAAACTATCGTATTAAACGGCATTGAATACTCTTCTGCGATGTATGTATATGATACGACTAATGGGTGGGTTGAGAAACCGCTTGATGCATCTATCTTGCGTACTGGGTCTATTACAGCACGTGAGGTAGCATCTAAGGCTATAACTGCGGAGGAAATTAACGTGCAGAGCCTTGAGTCTCAATTGCAGACCATTGGTGACAAAACCAAGGCACATATCGACATTACTGGTGATTCAATTAAATTCGCAAATGGCAATGATTCGTTAGGATATGCCTCACAAACAAAAACAAAATTTAATTATATAGAAGCGTCAACAGCATTAGTAATAGGGAACTATGTGTTCAGATTAACACCTGAGGGGCATTTAGGGATATATCTAAGATAGGAGGTAATAATATGGCACAAAGCGGTGTGAATAACACAGCTAAATGGAGTATTACAGACAGAGTTCTTACGATAGAACCTGTTTCTGGAACAAGTGGCAAGATGGTTACAGACGAATCGTTGATGCCAAGATGTAATCAATTGTGGAATTACATAGATATAACTCAGAGCGAGATGGATGCTGTTAATTCTATAGTTATTAAAGGCTCAATATCGTTTTGGAGTACCGAAATAATGTCTGATGATTTAAATAAAACACATATTATATTCTGCGAGCCGTTTGGCTCGATTGATGAAAAAGGGTTTACAAAGGTTGATAGCATTGATGTGACAGGGCTTGACATCACAGATGTTGACTCGCTATTTTGGATGTTTTATGGGACTCACGTCAAATCTATAACAGGGTTAGACAAACTTGATACATCTGCAGTAAGCAATTACAGCTATATGTTCAGTGATACAGACATATCTAGGCTTGATTTAAGCTCATTCCATTTCGGTGCAAAAAGTAATGTAGAACAGATGATTAATAACTGCCCATACCTTAAAGAATTGGTATTACCTAACGACTTTGAGATGAGTTACGCATCTCCCGGGGCAGATACATATAACTTCGGTATAAGCGAATGGACAATAAATGGTAATATACGGGCTACCAACACAAGAGGTGTAACGGTTACATCAGATGAGAATTTTTTCAGATTGCCAAGTGGTCAGCAAGGTGGTAAATGGGTTCGAGATATTAGTAGCTCGGCTGTGCTGACTGCGAATGTCAAAGAAATAAATAGGGTTGGGTTAGACTGCGACATCACTTTATCGTATGCGACTGAAAATGCAACGTTAGAGGTGTATGTGAAAGAGACGATAGAGTCTTCATTCCCATCACAACCAATCCATACGGAGTCTGTGCAGGGTTCGGGAGTGACATCGTTTACTATTCAATTAGCGACTGATGGCTCTTATGATTTAATGGTTATTGTAAGCGATGGGAATACTAATCTATACCTAATGCCATCAGTGGATAGCAATATTTTGTTATTTGACATTGACGACCAAGGCAATGTCAATGTTAAGAACGATATAAAAATACGCAACAAACCTTTGTGCGATATAATATACCCAATTGGCTCAATCTATATGAGTATGGAAGCCACCAATCCATCACAGCTTTTTGGTGGCTCTTGGGAACGCATAGGTGTAGGACGTATGCTGATTTCAGCAGGCGGTGGTGATAGCCAAGTCATTGACGATAACACCTATAAGGGCAGAGGGCAGGTAACTGGAGTTACCACAGATACAACATCCTTCCCAGTTGGCGAAACTGGTGGTGAATTAGACCATACATTAAGTGTGGCAGAAATTCCATCGCACAGTCACGATGCAAATATTGGTTCAAAAGATGCTTTTGCAAGCGGTAAAAGTGCAGGATACAAAGCTGCTACTGGTGCAAAGACAACTGGCAAAACTGGTGGTGATGGTAAACACAACAACGTGCCACCATACTTGGCAGTTTATATGTGGAAGAGAACAGCATAGAAAGGGAGTGATTCATATTACAGGTAAAGAATTTGTAGAAAAGTGCAAGGCTGATGTGTGCCTTACTCAGTCAAGGAGCAGAAACGGCAAAAAGTACCATAACAAGTACACCGAACTTCTTGGTAAGTTAGGCTACAGCGGAATTAATAAAAATGGTGTATTCACAAAGAGATATTCTTACGGAGTTGTCGGTCACTGCTGTATTGGAGTTCAGTATTGGCTGATTAAGTGCGGACTTGAAGCATTTGTTCCGAAAAAAGGCTATATCTGGAACACCAACAACTATGCCAAATGGCTTAAGAGTAAACCTCTCATAGGTGGCTATGGTAAGGTAGGGTGGAGTACCGACATCAGAAAAGCTAAAACTGGTGACATTATATTTAAGGGCAGTAAAAAAGAGAAAAGTTATTCTCATACTTGCGTATTCATCAAGTACGAAAAAGGCTACGTTTACACAGTTGATTTCAATGTCACTGGTAAGAAGAACGGCAAGAAATATAACAACGGACTGGTGTTCAAACGCAAGGCTACATCATACAGATGGGGAGTGGCTCATATGCCGTATCCAGTTAAGTACACAGTTAATACCAAGAGTTCTCCGCTTAATATCAGAAAATCGCCAAGTACAACTGGTGAGATTCTATGTACACTTAAAAAGGGAACTGCAATATACGTTACATCAATTGTTAATAATTGGGCGAATGTAGTAAGCCCAGTTACAGGATTTTGTTCAGCAAAGTATATTAAAAAGTTTAGTTAGGCCATATAGATGGTCTTTTTTAATGGAGGTAAAAAATGAATAAGTATCAGTCAATAATCTCAGCCGTTATTTCAGCAGCATGTATATTCCTGGTTCCATATCTTAACCGCAAAGGAATCATTGTAGACGAATCCACAATGACAACAGTAATAGCAGGACTTATTGCAACAGGAGCTTTCATTTGGACGGCCTGGAAGAATCACAATCTTACAGATGCAGCATATGAAGCACAGCTGATTATGAAAGAGCTTAAGGAATGTGAAGCAGAATCTGAATCAGAATTTGACAATGATGAGAATGAAATTGGCGAAGAAGGTGAAGAGTAGTGTCATATAAATGCAAATACAGACCTATTAGATACAAGCGCATCAGCCAGTATTATAAACGCAGAACCCATAGAGGAATAGATCTGGCTGCCCCTATCGGAACACCAGTATATGCTACCTGTGATGGTACAGTTGTTGCGGCCAAATACGGCGCATGGGATTCTTCCTACGGGAAGATGGTAGCAATCTACCACGGAGGCGGTGACTACACCAATCACGCACATCTTAGTAAGATTAAAGTTAGAGTTGGCCAGAAGGTGAAAGCTGGCCAGCTTATAGGACTTTGCGGGAGCACTGGTCACTCAACTGGTCCTCATGTGCATTTTGAGGTTCACAAGGGTAGGAAGTGGAATAGAGTTAATCCTTGGTCATATCTTAAGACAGCGCCATATGTGGGAACTGAAAAACCAAATAAGCCATCAAGTGGTTATAAGGTAAATAAAACGTATAAGCTTACCGAGGATATGAATATTCGCATAGCACCTAAGACATCAGCTGCCAAGGTTGGAGTTAACAAGTGGACAGCTGACGCGCAGAAGCATGTCAGAAATGGAATGCTTAAGAAAGGCACAAAGGTGACCTGTAAGGACGTTATTAAGAATTCTGATGGTTCAATATGGCTTAGGACTCCAAGCGGTTATATCTGCGCAGTAGGAAGCTCAGGAAAGGTGTTCATTAAATGATAAGCGGAATTATAACATATGCAGTTAATATTGTGATTGGCGCCATTATTGGTGCTCTAATCGCCTGGATTAAAGCGGTTACTAAAAAGGCAAAAGCAAAAGATGTAGCAATAGAGCAAGCTGTTAAGAGCCTTAACCATGATGCGTTGTTCAGGTGCTGCAAGGGCGTAATGGAAGAAGAAACAATCACAGAAGTGGAGCTTGAGAATCTCAACCACCTGTATGCGACGTATAGAGCGCTCGGTATGAATGGCACAGGTGAGAAGTTATATCTGCAGGCGAAAAACAGACCAATTAGAGG
>JAUNFA010000018.1 GCA_030525285.1 Bacillota bacterium
GAAAGTAAGACGTCGCCGCTTTCAAACCGACTCTTTTGAGTCGGTTTTTTATTTGGAAATAAATGAAAAATGCATTCCTTTTATGTTATACTATATGTGTATGCGTATATAGCTAAACGGAGGCAACATGATAATAATTAAATTCTTATTTGTACTTATGCTTGTACTTCCTTTTGCTGCACTTCTAGGCTATTTAATTATGAAAATAGCTGTAGATTTTAATGAATCGGCTTCTAATGGAATTAAGGAAAATGAATCAAGACATAAGGTCGGGAAATCGGATTCCAAGCGTAATTCTGAGCACAAAATACATAAGAAACATTCTTTAAAAAGAAATAAAAGAAGATCGTCTGCTGATAATAAAAGTAGGACTTCGTCGCGAAAGAAGAATATGAGCGATAAGAGAAAGACTGTATATACTAACAGTTCCGGTAATGATTTCAGTTCCTACCCAAAGGATCCTTATGCTGATTTCAAACGACCGGATTTTGATAAACAGATAAGGGCAAGGATGAAGAATAATGAATAGAGGCTGTTTTATTACCTTTGAAGGCATAGATGGTTCAGGCAAATCCACACAGATAAATTTACTCGAAAAAAAGTTGCGGGATTCCGGTTATGATGTGCTCTTAAGCAGGGAACCCGGTGGTACTGATATAGGAGAAAAAATAAGAGAGCTGATTCTTGATCCTGCGAATGATGAAATGGACCAGCTTACAGAAGCATATCTTTATGCTTCTTCAAGAGCACAGCTTGTGAAACAGGTTATAATACCGGCGCTTGATGATGGCAAAGTTGTAATCTGCGACAGATTTGTAGATTCCAGTATTGCTTATCAAGGTTACGGAAGGCAGATGGGAGAGATAATTGAACAGCTTAACAGATTTGCTGTGGATGGCTGTTTGCCGGATATAACATTTCTTTTGAGAATAGAACCGAAAGGAACCAAATCAAGAATGGCAGGCAGAGAACTGGACAGGATTGAACTTGCATCTGAGAATTTTCATTACAGAACTTTCAAGGGATATGATGAAATTGCCACTAAAAATCCGGGAAGAATTACTGTAATTGATGGACGAAATTCTGTAGATGAAATTCATGAGGCGATTATCGCTAAACTTGCAGAATTTGATATTTTTAAAGGACTACAGGTATAATAAGTGCATTTTGATTATAAAAATGACAATCAGAAATTAATAAACAGACTTAATGAGCTGGTATTATCCGGGAGAATATCTCATGCGTATATTTTCGAGGGTGATTCCTGGCTTGATAAGAAAAAATTTGCAGATACCTTTGCTAAGGGGATACTATGTCCCGATGGTAGAGGTGAGAATTGCGGCAAGTGCAGCATGTGTGACAAAATTGACGAGGGTAACTGTGAGGACATGATTTATGTAGAACCCGAAAAGTCGGGTAAAGTCAAAAACGAAAGCATAATCATGATGCAGGAGAAACTTAAGACTAAACCTTTCGGTGACAGACATGTTGCAATAATCAACAAAGCGGATACTATGACTGACAGAGCCCAAAACAGATTGTTGAAGACTCTTGAAGAGCCGCCGGGTGATACTGTGATAATACTCCTGTCGGAAAATATGGAGAATCTTACCCAGACCGTAAAATCAAGATGTGTTAAATTTCATATCAACCATTTGGGGGGAGAAAATTACGATTATATGATGGAAACAGCAGATCAGATTATCAATCTGGTAGGCAATCGCGGGACTTTTTACGAATTGAACAAGCTGGTCAGTTCCATATACAAGGATAAAGAGAAGGTGTGTGCCCTCCTTGACAGCATGAAGGTAGTGTACAGAGATATGCTGATAAACGGCACAAATAAGATTATTTCACTCAGAACAGATGATATTGTGAATAATATTCACTTGGTTGAAGAGGCATCAAGAGACGTTCAAATCGGCG
The DNA here is from genome assembly GCA_030525285.1 of Bacillota bacterium. Lineage (GTDB taxonomy): Bacteria > Bacillota > Clostridia > Peptostreptococcales > Anaerovoracaceae > Lentihominibacter. The sequence continues at coordinate 1,927 of JAUNFA010000018.1, forward strand.
TTTCGCCTGCTACAGCCACAAAAAATCTGCTCATAAAAATCGGAGGAATTAAATGATAAAAGTTGTAGGTGTTAAATTCAAAAATGTGGGGAAACTTTACTATTTCAGCCCCGGAGATATAGATGTAAAGGCAGGAGACAGTGTTATAGTTGAAACGGCAAGAGGTCTCGAATTCGGTAATGTAACTATGGGCATAACTGAAATCAGCGAATCGGAACTTGTAGCACCTCTCAAAAATATTATCAGAATAGCGACTGACAAAGACAAAGAAAAACACAAAGAGAATCTTGCAAAGCGTGAAGAAGCTCTTAGAATATGTCAGGAAAAAGTGGATGCTCACAAAATTGAAATGAAGCTTATTGACGTGGAATACACCTTTGACAACAGCAAAGTTGTCTTCTATTTTACTGCTGATGGACGAGTTGATTTCAGAGAGCTTGTAAAGGATCTTGCTGCTGTTTTCAGAATGAGAATAGAGCTGAGACAGATTGGCGTAAGAGATGAGGCCAAAATGCTGGGTGGTGTAGGGACATGCGGCAGAGGCCTTTGCTGCAATACATGGCTCGGAGATTTTGAACCTGTATCCATCAAAATGGCGAAAGTGCAGAATCTTTCCCTGAATCCATCAAAGATTTCGGGAATGTGCGGAAGACTCATGTGTTGTCTTAAGTTTGAAAATGAGACGTATACTTACCTTAAAAAAGGAATGCCATCTGTTGGAGAACGTATTAAAACACCGGATGGTAAAGCTGTCGTTACAGAAGTAAACATACTTGAGAATCTGATAAAGACAAGACTTGTCCTTGAGGAAGGGGACAAGAAAAAAGGAATCGAAGAAAAATTAAGCAACGAATACTATAACTATTCCAAAGAAGAGATTAAGCGAATCGGTAAGAACAGATTTGGTGGCAAGAAGCAGAAGGACGAACAGAAAGATGATCTGAGCAATCTTGATAAGGATACTCTCAAGGAAATAGAAAAACTCATGAAGGATTAATGACTTATGACATTAAGAGTTGATGATATAGGCTTCGGAGGTCTTAAGCTGACACAGAATACGGAAGAGTTCTGTTATGGTGTAGACGCTGTTATTCTCGCTGATATGGCATCTAAATGCGGCAGATTCAATGGAAGTTATAATGCTGTGGATCTTGGAACGGGAACAGGCATAATACCCCTCATATTGACTAGCAGAATAGAGGGTATGAAGATTACAGGTTATGATGTAATCGGAAGCAATATAGAATTGGCACGCAAGAATGCAGAGAACAACGGACTTGAAGAACGTCTTGAATTCGAGTGTATGGATGTAATCGACATTCCTGACAAACTTAAACAGGGTATAGCAGGACTTGTTACATGTAATCCTCCTTATTTCAGACGCGGTGGCGGAATTGTGAACGATAATTCTGCAAAGTTTGTCGCAAGACAGGAAACCACTGCCGAGGTGGATGATTTCGTCAAGGCTGCGGCGCATATACTCCGTGAACGAGGACACTTTTGCATGATTCACAGACCTGACAGGCTTGTAGACATTATGAGTTCCTGTAGGGCACACAGGCTTGAACCAAAGGAGCTCAGGATGGTTGCACCAAAAGAGAATGAAGTTCCTAATATGGTGCTTGTTCACTGTATTAAGGGTGCAGGTAAGGAGTTGAAGATAATACCTTCGTTAAACGTTTACAAGGCAGACAAAAGCGGTGAATATACTGATGAGCTGCTTGGAATATACGGAAGAGAAAAGTGATAGACTGTAGGAATTTGATGCATAGCGGAAGACAGTATTAAATTGATAGATATTGAAAGAATAGAAAAAATATGGTATCATTTTCCTGTCATTATATTGTATCGCAATTTAGTATGATGAGAGAGGAGTAACTGATGAGCGTAACAATTGATCTTAAAATGTTTGGATTTACAATATTAGTCATAGCAGTAATGATTTTGATTGGTTACCTTATTTTTCTTATCAGGAAGATGGCTATCCTCATCAAAAAGTTTATGATAACACTTACTAAATTAGATGGTGTACTGGATGACGTTCAGACCGTTACGGATGTTGTTTCGGACCGAACAAAGAAGGTTGATGATACAATTGATGAATTGTCAGAATCTGCATCGGCACTAGTTTCTGCCATTAAAGATAAGCAGAGTATCATAATGGCCACTTCATCGGTGGTTAAAGCTGCAATAAGTGTCAGTAAGGCACTTAACAAAGAAGACAAAAGATAAAGGAGAATGGTGATAGGGTATGAAAGCAACAGGGATTGTAAGAAAAGTAGATGAACTTGGAAGAATAGTGCTTCCAATTGAATTGAGAAGAACTCTGAATATTGACATCAAGGATCCGGTAGAAATTTTTGTTGACGGGGACTCTATTATGCTGAAGAAATATGAATCTTCATGTATATTCTGTGGAAGTTCAGAGAATATCAGACAGGTAAGAGGCAAGAATATCTGTGCGAAATGTATTGAAGAGTTGAGAGAGTTATAGATAACAAAAGGGCGATGCCAGGCATCGTCTTTTTGTTTGAAAATAATTATGACGGGTGTTGTTTTATGACGTATACCTTGTTTTAATTATTGATAATATTGCCATAATAAAGTATAATAATTTAGTTGAAAAAATTTTGGAGGGATTTACGTGGCAAAATTTCTTGTACAAAAGAGTGGACCATTAAAAGGAGAAGTTACAATCAGCGGATCAAAAAATGCTGTGCTCCCGATTATGGCAGCTACTCTTCTTACTGAAGATAAATGTGAAATTAATGATGCACCGGACTTGAGAGATGTTGAGGTAATGTGCAAGCTTCTTGAAAGTCTTGGATGTGATGTAGATAGAAAACTTGAAAATAACAGTGTTGAAGTAATACCAGGCAAGGATGTCAAAGGTGAAGCACCATATGATTTGGTTAAGATGATGAGAGCGTCTATTCTGGTTCTCGGAGCATTGATACACAGAACAGGTCATGCGGTAATACCGCTTCCGGGTGGATGTGCCATAGGCAAGAGACCTGTTGAACTGCACCTTAAGGGACTGAAGGCTATGGGCGTTTCCATAGATGAGGATAAGCTTTCAAGAGGCATTGTAGATGCTAGAGCTGACCAGCTTACAGGAAATACGATTTACCTTGATTTCCCTAGCGTAGGCGCTACAGAGGTAGTTATGATGGCTGCAACCCTGGCTAAGGGAACTACTGTGCTTGAGAATGCAGCACAGGAGCCAGAAATAGTTGATTTGGCAAGTTTTCTTAACAAAATGGGCGCACGTATCAAAGGTGCTGGAACAGATACGGTAAAGATCGTAGGCGTTGATAGTCTCAAGGGCGTTAAACATTCTGTAATACCTGACAGAATTGAAGCGGGAACCTTCATGATAGGTGCAGCGATTACAAAAGGAGATGTACTCATTAAGAATGTAGTTCCAAGCCATCTGAAGGCAGTAATTGCCAAGTTGAGTGAATGCGGTGTGGCAATTTCCATGACTGAAGAAGGCATGCGCGTAAGAGGTGATGTTAACCCTATACTGGCTACAAACATTAAGACATTACCTTATCCTGGATTTCCTACGGATATGCAGTCGCCTTTTATGGCATTACTTACAGTTGCAAAGGGTCCAAGTGTAGTAATAGAAACTGTTTTTGAGAATCGTTTCATGCATGTAGGCGAATTTAACAGAATGGGCGCAAATATCAAAACAGACGGAAATGCAGCGATGATTCCGGGAGATAAAGTTCTTGAAGGAGCACAGGTAGTTGCGACAGACCTAAGAGCGGGAGCAGCTGTGGTACTTACAGGACTCGTGGCAGAGGGAATGACTGAGGTGTCACAGATTTATCATATAGATAGAGGATATGAGAATTTTGTTGACAAATTAAAAGCCCTAGGTGCCAATATAATGCGTGTCGAAGATTAAGAGAAGAATATTCGCAAGGGATTATTTACTCCAATATTACAAGTGAACAAAATCCGAAATGTATTTTTAAAATATATTTCGGATTTTTTGATTTTTCATATTGACATTTGTACGTGGTTAAAGTATTATATTCGTGGTTAGCAAAGACTAACCATTTTGTTAAAAATTGGGTTAGCGAAAGCTAACTAATTTTCGAGGTATGAGTTAGTATAGGCTAACATAATGAGATGAAAATTGTCACAAAGGAGTGAGACGTTATGACTTTAAATGAAGCTCAAATCGGAGTACCGTACATTATCAAAGGAATACGTACAGATAATTGTGACCTTAACTCTTTTCTTCAGAGATTAGGGTGTTATAGTGGACAATCTGTAACTGTTATTTCTAGAAAGAGAAAGGGATGCATCGCATCAATTATGAATAACAGATACAGTTTTGATGAAAGTATTGCTGAAGCGATACTGATTTAAGGAGGAAAAGTATGAGAATTGCATTTGCCGGAAACCCTAACAGTGGTAAGACAACAATGTACAATGTTTTGGCAGGTCAAAGAGAAAAAACGGGAAACTGGGGCGGTGTTACTGTCGCAAGTAAGATAGCTGAATTCAAAAGAGAATTCAGTATGGGAAGGAATATTACTGCAGTGGATCTGCCGGGAGCATATTCCATGTCACCCTTTACACCGGAGGAAAGTATTACCAGCGGATTTATCAGAGATGAACATCCGGATGCTATTATAAATATTGTTGATGCAACAAGTCTTAACAGAAGTCTGTTTCTTACAACACAGCTGCTTGAGCTGGGAATTCCGGTAGTTGTTGCATTAAACAAGAATGACATTATTGCTAAGGACGGAACAAGAATTGATGAGAAACTGTTGAGTGAAAGACTGAACTGTCCTGTCATAAAGACTTCAGCGATAAACAATAAAGACAAGGGAATGAAAGAAGTCGCATTGGCGGCAGCAGAACTTGCAGCAAAAAAAGAAGGACAGACGGCTCCCTACAGACAGGAACATATCAATATGCATGACAAGGAAGCTGTAGACGAGCAGGACAGAAAAAGGTTTGCTTTTGTCAATAGAATTACTGCGGAAGTTCAAGTAAAAGAAGTGCCAGATGACAGTGTTACTGTTTCTGATAAAATTGACAGAGTTGTTACGAACCCGATTGCGGGAATTATAATATTTGCAGCTGTGATGTGGCTGGTTTTTCAGTTATCACAAGCTTGGGTAGGACCTGTTGCGGCAGACTGGCTCACGGGATGGATTGGCAAATTTCAAGAGACAGTTGACAACTGGACTTCAGGTGGTCCGGCAATAGTCAATACATTACTGGCTGAGGGAATCGTAGGTGGTGTCGGAGCCGTAGTAGGGTTCTTGCCTTTGATAATGGTACTGTTTTTCTTTATTGCACTTTTGGAAGACTGCGGTTATATGGCGAGAGTATCAGCGCTTATGGATCCTATATTCAAGAGAGTTGGACTTTCAGGAAAGTCTGTAATAACCATGGTTGTAGGTGTAGGTTGTGCAGTACCGGCAGTAATGTCTACAAGAACAATAAGAGATATCCAGGAAAGAAGATCAATTGCAATGCTCACATCGTGGATACCTTGCGGAGCTAAACTCCCTGTAATTGCACTCTTTGCAGGAGTATTCTTTGGTGGCGCGGGATGGGTAAGCATGGTAAGCTATGTTACAGGAATTGTTCTTATATTCCTTGGCGCACTGATAATCAAAGCTGTTACAGGCAGCAAATTTAGAAAATCCTTTTTCATCATGGAACTGCCTCAGTGGAAACGTCCAAGCATAAAGGGTGCTGTCGTATCGATGTTTGAACGTGCAAAGGCATATATAATTAAAGCGGCAACAATTATTCTTGTATGTAACTGTGTTGTAACGATTATGGCAAACTATGACTGGAGCTTCAATCTTGTCGGTGAAGCGGATCAGAATTCTTCAATTCTGGCTTCAATTGCTGGTCCTTTCGCACTGCTTCTGATTCCTCTCGGTATGGGAACATGGCAGCTTGCTGCGGCAGCAATTACAGGATTTATCGCCAAAGAAAATGTTGTTGGAACAATAGCTGTTGTTTACGGAATAACAAGATTTATAGATACAGATGAATTGGCAATGACAGGCGGAAGCACAGAAATTGCTGCAGCCATGGGTCTTACGAGTGTAACTGCACTTGCATACCTTTTCTTCAACCTATTTACACCTCCATGTTTTGCGGCGATTGGTGCTATGAATGCAGAAATGCAGCACAAAGGATGGCTATGGTCAGGAATTGGCCTTCAGCTTTGCACCGGATATACAGTTGCATTCCTCGTAGCACAGTTCGGTTCGCTGATTGTGTACGGAAGCCTGCTGCCGGGATTTGTATCGGGACTTGTGGCAATTGGTGCCATGGTTCTTATAGCAGTTATGATATCAAGGCATATCAGGTCTGAGTTTGATAAGAAATACAGTTTTAATGTTCAGGCCGGATAGCATATGATTTATGGAAAAGAGGCTAAAAAATGAATATTTTTTCTACATGCATTGCAGTCCTGATTCTCGTTGTAATTCTATTCCTGGCAATAAGACATCTTGTTAAGGTCAGGAAGAGAGGGGGATGTGTGGGCTGCCCCAATTCAAGCTCGTGCTGCAGCTGCTGTTGCGAAGATATTGATAACAACGGCGAAGAAGCAAAAAAAGACATATATTAAGAAAACGACAATGCTTTTATGCATACCAATATAACATACCTCTCAATAAGGCTGCAGGCTCGTTCTGCAGCCTTATTGCTTGGTATTGCATAGGTGTGTTAGGTTGTTATTTATGGCTTAATGTGTTAATATTCTGTATGATAGGTAAAGTTTAATAATTTGCAAAAAGGCAGCGAAATGAGAGAAATAGACATAAGAATTATCGAAGATAAGATTGCAGAAATGTGCATTGGAGCTAATCATTTCCTTGATGATGATTTAAAAAATTGTATAACTTCTCATCTGGAAGAGGAGCCGAGTCCCATTGCCCGCGAGATGATTGAAAGCATTCAGAAGAATATAATGATTGCAGAGGAAGGTGTCTTCCCACTTTGTCAGGATACGGGCATGGCATGTGTTTTTCTTGAAATAGGTCAGGATGTGCATTTTATCGGAGGAAATATTGAAGACGCTGTTAACGAGGGAGTAAGGCGCGGATACGGAGATGGTTTTCTTCGTAAATCCATAGTAAGAGATCCCCTTGACAGAGTTAATACAGGAGATAATACTCCTGCATACATTAATTACGAAATTGTTCCGGGAGATAAGGTGAAGATTACGGTTGCACCTAAGGGCTTCGGCTCTGAGAACATGAGCAGAATAAAGATGCTCCCGCCTGCAGCAGGAGCTGAAGGTGTCAAGGATTTTGTTGTTGAAACAGTATCTACGGCAGGTGCTAATCCCTGTCCTCCAGTCGTAATAGGTGTAGGAATTGGTGGTACCTTTGATAAGGCGGCGCTTATGGCCAAGAAGGCACTGCTTAGACCTCTTAATAAGTCTAACGAGAAAGAATTTTACAGAGAAATGGAAGAGGAGCTCCTGAATCGGATAAATGAACTGGGAATCGGACCTCAGGGATTCGGTGGCAAGACGACTGCTCTTGCTGTAAACATAATTACAGCACCTACGCACATTGCAGGACTTCCGGTAGCGGTCAATGTGAATTGTCATGTAAGCAGACACAAAACAACAACCATATAAGGAGTTCAATATGTCAATAAGAATCACAGAACCTTTTACTAAAGAAAAATTTAAAGATCTTAGAGCCGGAGACAGTGTTTTGCTTACGGGAACAGTGTATACGGCAAGAGATGCAGCACACAAAAGGATTACAGAAATGATTGAAAGAGGTGAAGAGCCACCCTTTGAAATCAGGAATTCCATTGTGTACTATGTTGGACCAACACCTGCTAAACCAGGCAGACCAATTGGCTCTGCAGGACCGACAACAAGCTACAGAATGGATGCTTATGCACCTAAACTTCTTGATCTCGGTCAGATTGCAATGATTGGTAAGGGACAGAGATCTCAGGAAGTTATGGACGCGGTAACAAGGAACGGGGCTGTTTATTTCGCAGCCATAGGAGGCGCGGCAGCGTTGATGGCCGGATGCGTGAAAAGTGCCGAAGTTATTGCCTTTGACGACTTGGGTGCTGAGGCTGTCAGAAAACTTTATGTTGAGGATTTGCCGGTTACTGTTGTTCTGGACAGTGCAGGCGGCAACTTATACAAAGAAGGACGGCAGGCATATCTGCAGTCTGTAGAAAATATTAAATAAGGAGTATAACATTAATGCCAGTAATAATACCTAATGGGCTTCCTGCAGCAGAAACACTGCAGAATGAAAATATATTTACAATGGACGTAAACAGGGCTTCAAGTCAGGAAATACGACCACTTAAAATAGTAATCGTCAATCTGATGCCGACTAAAATTGCAACAGAAACTCAATTGGCAAGAGTTTTGGCAAACAGTCCACTTCAGGTTGAAATGACACTTGTTACAATGAGCTCCCATGAAACAACCCATACGTCACAGGAGCACATGAATACATTTTACAAAACCCTTGATGAAATCAAACATGAATATTTTGACGGAATGATACTTACGGGAGCACCAGTTGAAAGAATGCCTTTCGAGCGTGTCGATTACTGGGATGAGATATGCGACATATTTGATTTTGCCAAGACACATGTATATAGCAGTCTCTATCTGTGTTGGGGAGCACAGGCGAGTCTGTATTATCATTTCGGTATAGATAAATATGAACTTGATGAAAAAATGTTCGGTGTGTTTGAGCATCATGTAGTGCGCCCGAAGAATCCGCTGGTGCGTGGATTTGATGAGTATTATTATGCCCCTCATTCAAGACATACTGCCGTGCGTCGGGAAGACATAGAAAAATGCGATTCCTTGAGGATTCTGGTGGATTCGGAGGAGGCTGGTCCTAATATTATATCTACAGAGAACGGAAGACAGATATTTATAATGGGACATCATGAATACGATAAGGATACACTAGCAGAGGAATATTTCAGAGATGTGAACTCGGGAATGAATACTGCAATACCTAAGAACTATTTCAGAAATGATGATCCTAATGATGAGATAATGTTCAGATGGAGAAGTCATGCCAATCTGCTGTTTTCAAACTGGCTGAACTATTATGTATATCAGGGAACACCTTTTGATCTTAACGAGCTTAGAGAAGGAGAAGAGAGTAATGATAGACATTAATCTATTGAAGCATTTGTCAAAGAAATATCCAAATATCAAAGCTGCGACAGAGGAAATCGTTAACTTGTCAGCAATTCTTTCGCTACCTAAGGGAACTGAATATTTTTTAAGTGATTTACACGGGGAACACGATGCATTTGTACATATGATAAAAAGCGCATCCGGAGTAATCAAATCCAAGATTGACGATATATTCGGTCCGGATTTAAACCACGATGAGAGAGAAAAACTGGCTGCTCTGGTGTATAATGCTCCAGCTGAAATCAAGAGAAGAAAGCAGTCTGAGGACAATTTTGACAGATGGTGTAAGGAGTCGATTTTAAGACTTATCCTCATCTGTAAAGGTGTATCTCACAAATATACACGTTCTAAGGTAAGAAAAAGACTGCCGAAAGAATACGCATATATTATTGATGAACTGCTTCATGCAGAAGATGAGGAAAACAAGGGCAATTATTATAGTCAGATTATAAATACCATTGTTGAATGTGGTGTTGCGGAAGATTTCATTACTGAGCTTGCAGAGGTTATAAGTTCACTTGCTGTTGACAGACTCCACATAATAGGAGACATTTGGGACAGAGGTGCTCATCCTGAACAGATTATGGACTTCCTCATGAGCTATCACGATGTTGACTTCCAGTGGGGAAATCACGACATTGTATGGATGGGAGCAGCGGCAGGTAATATGGCATGTATTGCCAACGTTCTGAGAATGAACATAAATTACAACAATATAGATATGCTTGAAATTGGATACGGTATCAATCTCAGACCTCTAGCAACAATGGCGGAGAACATATATGCAGACGATCCGTGTCAGGCATTCATGCCAAAGAAAATAGAAGAAAACAAATATGACCCTATAGAAGATTCTTTGGTTGCCAAAATGAATAAGGCAATATCGATTATGCAGTTCAAGCTTGAGGGTCAGGTAATTAAGGATCATCCTGAATATGAGCTTGATAAGAGATTGCTTCTTGATAAAATCGATTATGATAAAGGTACGATTGTCATCGGCGGGGAAACCTACGAGCTTAAAGACAAGCTGTTCCCGACAGTAGATGTCAACGATCCGTACAAGCTTTCTGAGGATGAAGATGCAGCACTGCACGCACTTCAGGCTTCTTTCCTTAAGAGTGAGAAACTTCAGAAACACATAAAGTATATGTTCAGTAACGGCTCATTATATAAGGTATTTAATGGGAACCTGATGTATCACGGCTGTATTCCAATGGACAGTGAGGGCAACTTCCTGCCATGCACAATAAACGGAGAAACTCATTCGGGTAAATCATATATGGATTTCCTTGACAGAGAGGTGAGAAGGGCATTTTTTGCGGACAACGATCCTTATGCCCGTAAGGCGGATTTAATGTGGTATCTGTGGCTGGGCAGCAAATCGCCGCTTTTCGGAAAGGATCAGATGACTACCTTCGAAAGGTGCTTCATAGCTGACAAGACAACTCATAAGGAACATACGGTACCGTATTACAAGCTTATAAACAGCCGTTCCATATGCGAGAAGATTCTCAATGAATTTGGATGTACGCTTACAACATCAAAGATTCTAAACGGACATGTACCAGTTAAGATTAAGGATGGTGAGAGTCCTGTAAAGGGTGAGGGAAAGCTTCTTATCATCGATGGTGGCATATCCAAGGCTTATCAGAAGACGACAGGTATTGCTGGATATACGTTTATCTTCAATTCAAGATTTATGGCTCTTGCTGAGCATAAGCCATACAGTCCTCTTCAAGCTGATGGAAGTCAGGTGTTCCATTCACCTGCAATACGCAATGTGCAGACTTTGCCAAAAAGAATGCTGATAAGAGATACTGATCAGGCTGCGGATCTGGAGAGAGAAGTAAGAGAACTGAAAGCTCTAGTACATGCATACAGAACAGGAAAAATGCAGGAGTCAAATATATAATACACAAGAGCAAAACAACATATGCGAAAAATGCCGAGGACAGTTTAAATACCAATGGGAAAGACTGCCTCGGCATTTGTGTTTCATATTGCTATTTTTAATGATATCAGACTGGTAAATTATTTGTGAATATAATCAATTACTCTGGAAATGGGAAAACCTACAACATTATTATAATCTCCTTCAATATGGTCTACATATTTGCCGAAAGTTTGCTGAATTGCATATCCACCGGCCTTATCATAGGGCTCTTCAGTATTGACGTAAGACAGAAGTTCTTCATCGGAGTAGTCTTTAAAAAAGACTTTTGTTATCTCGTGGAAGCATTCCTTCTGTATGTTATTACCAGACTTTTTTATTATGGATACACCCGTTATTACCTGATGCATATTATTTCGAAGCTCAGAAAGGATTCTGAAGGCATCGCATGGACCTGAGGGTTTACCAATTATTTTATTGTCATAAACTACAACTGTATCAGACCCGATGACAATCATGTCATCGTATTCATTCATGTGGGACTGTGCCACGTTCCACGCCTTGAGAAAGGCAAGGTACATTACTGCTGATTCAGGTGTGATGATTTCGGGCAGCTTTTCTTCTGCCTCAGAAGGAGAGACAACAGGGTCAAAACCGTGTTGTCTCATAAGTTCTATTCTTCTTGGCGATTTGGAAGCCAGTATAATTGTTTTAGTCATTGTCTTGTGTAGGTGCAGTAGTAGGTGCTGCTGTTGTAGATTCAGTAGGTGCTGCGGTTGGTGCACTGGTGGTAGGAGCAACCGTTGTAGGGGCTTCTGTTTTTTTCTTTTTATCCTTGTTCTTATCGCCGCCGCCTTTTACCTTGGAATATGTTCCCTTAAGGTAGTATTCGCCGCCTCTTCTTTCAACATTTTCAGGTCTTTCACCGAAGGTTCCTCTAGGAAGTCCCGCACAGACACGCTGCATAATGTTTCTCCAGAATCTTGCTGACTGACTACTTCCTGAACTCAGCTCAATGTTTATGTCATTGCCCTGCCAGAGAGCTGCTGTGTATTGTGGTGTGAATCCACTGAACCAAAGGTCATAGGAATCGGATGTTGTACCTGTTTTACCGCCTACAGGCTGACCGCTGATCTGAGCAGCGCTTCCCAATCCGTGAGTTACAACGGTCTTGAGAATATCAGTCATAATCCATGCTACGCCCTCATCATATACTTCAGTTTCTTTTGATTTATTTTCAAGACGAACCTGATTATTGGAGTTTACAACCTTGGTATATGCAATAGGCTCTTTATATACTCCACCATTGACGAACACCTCATATGCGGCTGTCATTTCAAGTGGAGATATGCCACTGGTCATACCACCAAGAGCCAGTGCAGCAGGGTTAAGGTCGTTAACGCTTCCTTCCTCATCAAGGGAGGTGATACCAACTTTCTTGAGCATTGTAGCTGAATAATCCGCACCTATCTGCAAATATGTTTTAACGGCATTTACGTTTACTGACTGCTCAACTGATTTTCTAAGTGACATTCTGCCCTTGAATCCCGGGTACCAGTTCTTAGGCCACTGCTTACCACCGTAAGTCATGGCTTTATCGTTAATCTGGCTGCCTGCGGTGATATAATCACCCCAGCTACTGCCTTCGCTTGTATCAAGAGTCATATCCTTGCCTTCCTGAGCATATTCATAACTCATCTGAAGGGCAGGTCCATATACACCTATAGGCTTAATATTTGAACCAGGCTGTCTCGTGCTGGTAGCTCTGTTAAACAGTTGCCTTCCGGTAGCACCTCTGCCACCCATCATGCCTTTGATTGCTCCAGACTCGTTTTCAATGATAGCCATTGCAGCCTGAGGCTGTCTTACCTTCTGCTTCAGACTGTAATTTTTCTTGCTGACAACAAGATTGTTTCCATCTTTTTTGAAGAAGTTAGGATAATCCTTGAAGAATTCCCCACTTATTACACAATTACCATCACTGTCTGAAGATTTGTATTGTGCCGGTATTGAAAGGGCACCGCTTTCAATGAAGTAGAACGCACGGTTTTTGGTTGTGTACATGCTCTTGAATTCAATGCTTATGTCACTAACACCGTTTGCTTTTGTTTCATAAAGGTTAAGACGCTTTCCCGCTAAAATGGTTATTCCACCATCACTGTTGTTCTTATATTCGTCGTTCTTTAATTTGAATGCTTTCTTGCTGTCAAAATAATTTTTGAAATTACGGAGAACAACGGCACCACTCTTGTCGACAATATCGCCCTTTGAATTCTTTCGGACATGGCCTACACCTGAATAGTTGCTGTCTTTTGCAAATTCATCCTCCATAATGTTCTGGACTTTTGAACTCATGGTGGTATATATTTTGAGTCCGCCTGTGTAAATCATATCTTTGGCTTCGGACTTGCTTAAACCATATTCGGTTACGATATCGTCGATTACTTCATTTATTGCATAATCAGTAAAATATGATGATTCATCCGCATCGCTGGAACTTCCGATATGAATTTTTTTCTTGAGACTCTGGCCAAGCGCTTCATCCTTCTGATTTTCATTAATGTACCCTTCATCACACATAAACTTGAGAGTCAGATTTCTTCTGTCTTCAGACAAATCTCCGTTATAGAGGTAAGTCATGCTGTTTGATGTGGATATTACAGGAAGGCTGGATGTATTACTTCCGGAGCTTATTGATTTAACAAGAGCATAGGAATTAGGTGACTTAGGAAGTGCTGCAAGTGATGCGCATTCCAAAAGATCCAGATTCTTGGCATCCTTTGAGAAGTATGCCTGAGAAGCAGCCTGAATACCATAGGAATTGAATCCCAGATAAATGCTGTTCAGGTAGGCTTCCATTATCTGTTTTTTTGTCATACCTTTTTCGATAACGATGGAGAGATACATTTCTGTAATCTTACGTCCCATGTTTCTCTGGCTCTTGATATCCGAAAGATATACGTTTCTTGCTAATTGCTGAGTTATGGTTGATGTACCGCTTATCTGACCACCGCCAAAGAGAGAGTCCTTGACAGCGCCAACAAGTCTTATCCAGTTAAAGCCGTGGTGTGACCAGAACTTTTTGTCTTCAATTGAAACTACGGCATTGATCATGTCTTCAGGAATATCATCGTATTTGATGATTGTTCTGTTGCCATTTTCGTAGTAAAGGCTATCGATTTCTTTGCCCTGATCGTCGTATAAGGTTGAACGCTGTGACAGCTGTTCGTAAATGTTGTCAGTGTTTACTGCAGGGGCAGTGAGGAACACGATGCCCACATAAACGCCGACTGCCATTACAAGAGCAAGACAGCATGAAACGATAAACTTAAGCATTATTTTCTTGCCGCCCTGAGGAGGCCTTAATGCGTTAAGTTTGCCGCGGCTTCTGCCCGAGCCGTTTCCTGAACCCTTTCCTGAATCATCGGACGATTTTCCAATAAATTTAATTCTATCGGAAATCTTCTTTCTTGAAGGTTTGTCAGCAGCTGCAAATCTGCGTGATTTATCACTGCGACGTGATGTCTTCTCTGAAGATTCATTGCGATTTCTTCTCTCTGAAGATGTAGCCGAATTGAAAGATCCGGATTCATTTGGTGCGATTCTTCTTGAAGAATCCGAAGGTCTTGAAGTACCGGAGTTTCTTGCAGAACTGCTATTTCTCAAAACATCTGAATTTGAGTCTTCGTTGTTATGAATCTGTGCATATCTTCTGGCACCGGACTGACTGTTTGCTATGGCACGTCTTTGAGCTTTGGCTGCCTCTCGGTCCGCACTTGTTCTGTATTCTGTCTGCCTCTGAGGTCTTGAAGAATCAGATCTGCGTGGTGAAGAGGAACTGCTTCTGCTGGAGCTTCTGCCGTGAATTGTCGCACTCTGTCTGGTAGTCTGATTTCTATGCTGAGTCGATGAATCGTCAAACTGTGCAAAGAAATCATCTATATCATTATTTCGATGGTTTCTAGGTTTGTTTTTATCTGACAAAATAATATCCTCCTAACTGCATTATCTGTATAATTGTATCATACATGTGTCTGAAATTAAACGAAAATATACATTATGTAGGTGATGATGTGAGTGAAAAGAAAAAGCAGGTTGATTATCACTCCATAATGGAATAAAATGGTAATAACATAATTTTGCAGCCTTGTCGCAGAGGAGAAACTATGCCTAGAAGACCTTTATTGCAAGGGGCTGTATTTTTTGTGCTCCCGATAATATTAATTGATATGTTCGGGTTCAAAGCAGCTGTTTTAACCGGTGTTTTGATGATGATGATCATAACTGTTATGATTTCAAAACAAAAGGAATGCCAGAGGAGTATGGTGCTGTGCATTGTGTTTTTTGTATGCGGGAGCATGAACTGGACAGTACATGATTTGATTAGTGATCCTCTGGAAGATTTCGTGGGGAGCACAGAAGATTTAAGAGGGAGAGTAATAACATGTTCATATAAGCAGATGGGTAATGAACCCCAAGATCAATTGCAGCAGTCTGCCGTGGTGCGCGTGGATAAATACAATCGCAGGATTTTGTTCAAAACTTACGGCGATGGAGATAAAAAAATAATGCCAGGAGACTATATCAGTTTCAGAGGTCAGGTAACTGCTCCTGACAAGAGAGCTAATCCGGCATGTTTTGACTACAGCAGATACCTGGAAGCCAAGGGGATTCACGTAATTGTTAATGGGAATGATTACAGGATAATAGATAAGAAGAGTTTGTTTGTGAGAAAAATTTTTATCAAAAGGGATGAATTTATCAAAAGACTGGAGATAAATGCCAGTAGAGAGACTGCAGCTGCCGTTCTGGGGATTCTTTTTGGTGACAGTAGTAGGATGGAGGAAGAAACTGTTACAGAATTTCAAAAGAACGGAACTGCTCATGTTCTTGCTGTAAGCGGACTGCATGTAGGCATAATATACGCATTCATTTGTTTTCTATGGCCGTGGACAAAGGGAAAATGTTTCGCACTTTTCATAGTAGTGTTTCTGCTTATTTATTCAATGATGGCATCCTTTGCAGTATCTGTACTGCGCGCTTCAATAATGATTTTCTTGCACCTGCTGGCAAAGCTGACAAATAGAAGATACGATTTGAGTTCGGCGGCTTTTGCAATAGTAATTCTGATGGTAATCATAAATCCGATGTCAATATATGATGTTAGTATGCAGATGTCCTTTCTTGCTGTACTGACAATGAGCCTTATTACACCCTATGTGAAAAGGATTCACGATGGAATATTAAGCGGCAGTATTGCGGTTCAGGCGGGATTGATGCCATATATCATGTATGTTTTTAATTATCTGCCGTTGGGAGCATTCTTAGTGAACATACCTATAATAATGATTACAGGTATAATTGTTCCACTTGGGCTCATATCAATGATTGCATACATGTTAAACGATTGTCTTTTTGACATTACGTCAGAGATGCTCAAACTGTTATGTACCGGACTTATTAAATTCAATTCAGCTACATGCATTGATGGTGTTACTGCACTTGGCGTCAAAAGTCCACCTGAATTTTTTGTAGTTCTGTTTTATGGAACACTGCTGACGCTTTTGTCCGAGGAAGGTCGCATAGGCATAATTCGCAAAGGGAAAAAATATGTTCTGACAGTAATAATACTATTATTAAGCGTGTCACTTTTGTTTAATATGGGAACCTTAACCGGATTTGAGAAAGTTTCTCTTACCTTTGTCAATGTAGGGCAAGGTGATTGCATTCATTTAAAAACTGAAGGGGGAAAGAACTATCTGATAGATGGTGGTGGCAGTGAAAACTATAATGTAGGTAACAAAATTATCAGGCCGTACCTTCTCAAGAACGGTATCTCGCATATTGATGGAGCATTCGTGACACATTTGCATACGGATCATTACAAGGGAATTAAAGAACTGTGCCAATTGGGCATGATAGACAGGCTTTATGTATATGAGTCAAACCGGATATGGGAGGACAGAATACTTCAGGAAACAGGATTAGATAAAGAGCAGATAAATTATGTTTACGGGGGTATGATAATAAGAATCGATAAACGGAACTCGGTAAGAGTGATTATGCCGGAACGAAAAACGATATCAGAATATGAAAACATTGAAGCGGATGAAAAGAATGAGAATGACAAAAGTCTGATAGTGGTTCTGAATGCCAGTGGTGTCAGCACATTAATTGCAGGTGATGCAGATTCGGAATGTGAAAATCGACTGATTGACAAAAGGGGAGTGTCAATTGATGTTGATATTCTGAAGGTGTCCCATCACGGAAGCAGGTTTAGTTCATCAGAAGAATTTCTCAGGGCGATAAAGGCTGAATATGCAGTAATTCAGGTTGGAAAAAATAATTATGGACATCCAGCACCAGAGGTTCTGGAAAAACTGAATGAGCGAGGTACGGCTGTTTATCGGAATGACATACATGGAGCTGTAGGTTTCATAATAGAAAGAGGTAAAATCAGAGATGTTATAACAATGCGTTAAAGATGAAATGTGTATCTGTTCAAGCATGACGTTATCGCATATAATAGGTTTTTAGAGATATTAAAATGTATATAATTATCATGTGAAATAGCAAAACGCTATTTCATAAAAGTTCATGGTAGGGAGATTAAGATGACACTTCAACAGTTAAGGTATGTTATTGCTGTTTCAGAGACGGGCAATATTACGGAGGCAGCGAGAATTTTGTTTGTTTCACAGCCGAGTGTTACAAATTCCATTCGGGATCTGGAAAAAGAAATTGGATTTAATATTTTCAGAAGAAAAAGCAAGGGCGTTATTTTAACCGAGGCTGGAAATCGATTTCTGGCGTATGCAAGACGTGTAGTGGAAGAGGCAGAAATTCTGGAAGACACCTTTATTACCAGTGTTGACCAGAAACCGCGCTTTGCAGTCTCATGTCAGCACTATTCCTTTGCAGTCAATGCTTTTGTAGAACTGATTCATACTTTTGATGCTAAACGATACGATTTTACATTGAGGGAAGAACAGACACATGAAATTATTGAGGATGTTACAAACATGAGAAGTGAACTTGGTGTGATTTTTCTAAGCAATGCAAACGAAAGTGCAATCTGCAAGATATTGAAAGCAAATGATCTTGTATTTGAAGAACTTTTTACGGCAGATCCCCATGTGTTTCTACATTCGGACCATCCGCTGGCAGAGAAGGAATCCATCACACTTGACGATTTGAAACCTTATCCATATCTTACCTATGAACAAGGTGTGTACAACTCTTTCTATTATCAGGAAGAATTTCTGGATTCCATTGATCAGGATAAAAATATCCGAGTAAGGGACAGAGCAACACTTTTTAATTTGATTATTGGTCTTGAAGGATATACGGTAAGCAGCGGTGTTATCTCACATGAACTTAATGGTGATAATATTATAGCAAAGCCTCTTGAAATGCAGGAAAAAATGCGCATTGGAACTATTATGAGAAAAGATACGGTACTGTCCCAATATGGGAAAACTTATATGGAGGCGCTGAAGAAGGGAGTAAAGTAATGGCATACGGTTTTCGCAAGGAAGAGCATGCATTCAGAAGAATAGAAAAAGATATAAAGGCAGAAAAGATAAGAGGGGCTGTTCTGCTTTGCGGATCCGAGCGATATCTCGTAAGATTTTATGTAGATCGTCTTGTGAAAAGGTACGTTAATGATGCAGTGAAAGCCTTAGATCTCGTAACTCTTGAGGATGATAATCTCAGCCTTTCAGAGATTATCGATAACTGCGAAACATTAAGTCTAATGTCGGAGCGAAAGATAGTTTTGGTTCCTGATTTTGCACCGGCAGACGGTAAAAGCATACGAGAATTTTCGGATAAGGATATGGAGGGTCTTATTGAATATCTGCCACAGGTTCCGGAGAGTACATTGCTGATTTTTACCTCTGGTGAGCCGGAATCGTACAAAACACCTAAATTCAGAGATGCCATGGGAAAGGTTGGTACAGTATACGATTTTCAGACCCTTGATGACAGTCTTCTTAGAGGTTTTATCGAGAAAAGATTGAGAACTTCAGGCAAGTTATACAAGCCATCAATTATAAATGCCATAATTGCAGACAGCGGCTATGGTAATAAATACATAGATTACACTCTTTACAATCTGAACAACGACCTTAATAAGCTTGCAGCTTATGCCTCAGGCAGTGAGATAACCCCTGAGGATGTCCATGCGGTAATAAGTACAAATCCCGAAAACAATATTTTTTCCCTTCTTGATTCCATCGGACAGAATAGGAAGGGAGAAGCATTGATTATGGTAAATAACCTTTTTAATTCAAAAGCAAGCCCGTTCTTAATTCAGTCAATGATAGTTTCCCAGTTGGAACTTATGCTTATGTCAAAGGAATTATCAGATAACGGATATTCGCTTAAGGAAATTACGAAGATGACAGGAAATAGAAGTGAATACAAGGTAAAGAAGGCCGCTTCACTGGCACAAAAGTATTCTGCCGGACATATAAAGCATATTCTGGTAAAAGCCTATGAAATAGACAGGAACATAAAGATGGGAAATTTTGAAGCGGAGCTTGCAGTGGAATATTTCATTTCAAGTATTTAATAGTGTGGAGATTGAATTTTGTTTTTTACAATAGAACTTGATTTGAAATAAAGGCAGTGCTAAAATTTTCAATGTATGTTTAATGTATGTGTAATATGTTTGTTTAGCAAACAGGAGGTACAAACCAATGAGTGAAAACGGTTGCAAATGTAACTGTGCTGAGAACAGGGAAGCAATGTTTGCAGATCTTGCTCCGGTACTTGAACAGTATGCCAAGGTACCAGGCAGTCTGATTACCATTCTGCAGAAAACTCAGGACATTTACGGATATCTTTCGGTTGATGCTATTAATTACATCGCGGAAGTAACAGGTATCAAGCCTGCCAAGATTTATGGCGTTGCCACATTCTATGCACAGTTCAGGCTTAAACCTGTAGGCAAGAATCTTATCATGCTTTGTCAGGGTACAGCATGTCATGTTAATGGCTCACAACTGATTGAAGAAGCAATCACTGAACATCTGGGAATACAGGACGGTGAAACAACTGAAGACAATCTTTTCACATTGAATAATGTGGCATGTCTCGGATGCTGTTCTCTGGCACCTGTAATGATGGTTAAAAACGCTGAAGGCGATGAAACATATGGGAATCTGACTAAAACCAAGGTTAAGCAGATTCTTGATGAAATAAGAGAAAGGGCTTAGGAGGATTACAAATGAGAGTAGTAGTTGGACAGGGCAGTTGCGGTATTGCAACAGGTGCTAAGAAGACAGCCGCCGAGTTTGAACGTCTTATCGCTGAAAATAATCTGGACATTAAAGTTGATGTTACAGGTTGTGTAGGTACATGCTATCTTGAGCCGATTGTAGATGTTTATGATGATGAAGACAACCTTACAAGGTACGTTAAGGTTCAACCGGATAAAGTTGAAAAAATAGTTGAAGAGCATCTTAAGAATGGTAGTACTGTAGAAGAACAGTCAATTTCATCTGAAGATGAGGAATTCGTAAAAAGACAGCAGAGAGTTGTATTAAGAAATTGCGGAGTGATAAATCCCGAAAAGATTGAGGAATATATCGCAGCAGATGGCTATAAGGCAATTGAAAAGGTACTTAATTCAATGAGCCCTGAAGATGTAATTGAAGAGATTAAGGTATCAGGTCTCAGAGGCAGAGGCGGTGCAGGATTCCCGACATGGTTCAAGTGGAATGCAGCACATCAGAGCGCTGGCAAAGAAAAGTATCTGGTCTGCAATGCTGACGAGGGTGACCCAGGTGCCTTCATGGACAGATCTGTACTTGAAGGAGATCCTCATTCCCTTATTGAAGGCATGATTATCGGCGGATATGCAATGGGCGCAACTGAGGGAATAATATATTGCCGTGCCGAGTATCCTTTGGCAATCAAGAGACTGGAGATTGCAATGGATCAGGCGAGAGAAAAGGGATATCTGGGGAAGAATATCTTTGGAAGCGGATTCAGCTTTGATATCAGAATCAAGGCTGGAGCAGGCGCTTTCGTTTGTGGTGAAGAAACGGCACTCATAGCATCTCTTGAAGGTGAAAGAGGAATGCCGAGACTTAAACCACCGTTCCCTGCACAGAAGGGTTACTGGCAGAAGCCTACTGACATAAACAACGTAGAAACACTTGCCAATGTTCCATGGATTATTTATAACGGAGGGGAAGCCTTCGGTTCAATGGGAACTGAGAAGAGCAAGGGTACAAAGGTATTCGCACTTGCAGGAAAAATCAGGAAGGGCGGACTTGTGGAGGTTCCTATGGGTCTTACTCTTAATGATGTTATTTTCGGTATAGGCGGAGGAATCAAAAACGACAGACAATTCAAGGCTGTTCAGATGGGTGGACCATCAGGCGGATGCATACCTGCAGAACTTATAGATACACCGGTTACATATGAAGATATTAACAAAACAGGTGCCATTGTAGGTTCGGGCGGAATGATCGTAATGGACGAGGATACATGCATGGTTGACATGGCGAGATACTTCCTCAATTTTACGAGAGACGAGTCCTGCGGCAAATGTAATTACTGCAGAATCGGTACCAAGAGAATGCTTGAAATTCTTGAAAGAATTACAGAAGGTGAAGGCAAGGAGGGAGACATTGAGCTTCTGGAGGAACTGGCAAACAAGATTAAGGATGGTTCCCTTTGCGGTCTCGGACAAACAGCACCAAATCCTGTACTTACAACCATTAAGTATTTCAGAAACGAATATGAGGATCATATTTACAACAAGAAATGTACAGCAGGATCATGTAAAGCACTGATTTCATATAACATCACAGACGACTGCGTTGGATGTACACTTTGCAAGAAAAACTGTCCTGTAGAAGCAATAACAGGTGAGTTAAAAGAAAAACACGTAATTGACAATGATAAGTGTATCAAGTGCGGCAAATGCATCGAATCATGCAAGGTTGGTGCAATCATCAAGAAGTAGGGAGATTATCATGCAGAAACTGAGAATTAACATAAACGGCAAAGAGGTGACAGGTTTTGCCGGACAGACTATTCTTGAAGTAGCAAGAGAGAATGGAATTTTCATTCCGACACTTTGTTACGATGAAAGAACTAAGATTTATGGTTCATGCGGATTATGCATGACAGAAGTTGAGGGCAATCCTAAACTGTGCAAGGCCTGTGCTACTGTAATTGCACCGGGAATGGTTGTCAGAACTAATACAGAAAGGGTAGTTGAATCGAGAAAAACAAATTTGGAGCTGCTGCTTTCAAACCATGTAGGTGACTGTAGACCTCCGTGCGTTAAAGCATGTCCTGCTCAGACAGACTGTCAGGGTTATGTAGGATTGATTGCAAACGGCGAATATGAAGCGGCAAACGAACTTGTTAAGGATAAGATTCCGCTTCCTGCCTCATTGGGAAGAGTATGTCCTCACCCATGTGAAGCTGAATGCAGAAGAGGTCTCATTGATGAACCTGTGTCAATTCAGATGCTCAAGAGATTTGTAGCTGATGAAGATCTGGCAGAAGAAAATGGGTTTGTACCGGAATGCGAAGAGGATACCGGCAGATCTGTTGCAATTATCGGTGGAGGTCCAATGGGACTTTCAGCTGCCTACTTCTTAAGACAGAAGGGACATGCTGTCACTGTTTTCGAATCAATGCCTAAGGCAGGTGGTATGCTTAGATACGGCATTCCTGAATACAGACTTCCAAAAGAGGTTCTCGATGCCGAAATTGCAGCAATAGAAGCTACAGGTGTTGAGATTATTACCGATACTAAGGTAGGAACAGATGTAAAATTCGAAGAAATTCGAAACTGTTTTGACGCTGTGCTTCTGGGAATCGGTGCATGGGTATCAACAGGAGTTGGATGTAAGGGAGAAGATGCTGACGGTGTTATAGGCGGTATCGATTTCCTGAGACATGTTGTAAGAAACGAAGAAATAAATCTCGGACACAAGGTTGCTATCGTCGGAGGCGGTAACACTGCAATGGATGCATGTCGTACAGCTGTAAGACTGGGGGCTGAAGAGGTCTATAACGTTTACAGAAGAACAAAGGATGAAATGCCTGCAGATCTGTTAGAAATCGAAGAAGCAGAAGAAGAAGGTGTAATTTTCAAAAACCTGACAAATCCACTGGAGATTGTTAAGGATGAAAATGGACATGCCAAAGAAATGGTCCTTCAGATAATGGAACTGGGAGAACCTGATGAATCAGGCAGAAGAAGACCGATTCCGGTAGAAGGAAAGACTGAGACAATTGAGGTGGATACAGTTATTCTGGCAATCGGACAGGCGGTAGATGCCGAATGCTTTGACCTTGATAAGACTAGAAAGAATGCAATCGCTTATGATAAGGATACATTCATGACCAGCATTCCAGGTGTTTTCGCAGGCGGAGACTGCGGTAACGATAAAATTTCAATTGCTGTTGAAGCAATTGCTGATGCCAAGAAAGCTTCGGAAGTTATCGATGCATATCTTTTCGGTGAAAAGATCAAGTACGAAAAACCGTATTTTGTTGAGAGAGATGATATAACAGAGAAGACTTTTGAGGATAGAGAAAGAGAGTGCAGACCAGTTGTTCCTCAGCTTACACCGGAAGAAAGACGTGATAATTTTGCAGAAGTAATACCGGAAGGTTTCACAGCAGAAGAGGCTGAGAGAGAAGCTAACAGATGTCTTGAATGCGGATGTCACGACTATTATGAATGCAAGCTCATTGACTTCGCTAACCAGTACGGTGTTGATCCTGACAGATTCAAGGGAGACAAAAACGAAATTGAATATGAAGATGATCATCCGTTTATAGTAAGAGATCCTAACAAGTGCATACTTTGCGGCCTGTGTGTAAGAGTATGTGATGAGGTTATGGGAATCGGTGCATTAGGCCTTGTTAACAGAGGTTTTGATACAGTCGTAATGCCGAACATGATGAAACCATTAGCTGAATCAGGTTGCGTATCATGTGGTCAGTGTGTTAACTGTTGTCCTACAGGTGCTCTTCAGGAAAAAACTACAATGATTAAGGAAACACCTGTTGAGACTGTTGAAACAGATACTACATGTGCATACTGTTCTGTAGGATGCAGCATGAAGCTTGAGACAATTGGTGACACACTTGTTAAAGCTGTTCCTTCAACTGACGGTGCCGTTAACAGAGGAATTTCCTGTGGTAAAGGTAAATGGGGATTTGATTGTGCCGTTCTTGAAAACAAGCTGGAAGAACCTCTCGAAAAGGTTGACGGCGAATTCATGGATCTGGATTACAATGAAGCGATAATTAAGATTGCTAAGAAGTGTCAGGCTGTTGGTACAAGGTACGGCAGAGACGCAATAGGCGTTGCGGTATCGGATAGATATACGAATGAAGAAGCTTATGCGATTAAGTCGATGGCAGAAGCAATGGGTGCGAAAATATTCACTATGAATAGCAGGAAGAGCGGACTTCTGCCTGTAATCGGCTATGATGCTTCACCGAATACAATTGACGAGCTTCTTTCAACAAATGTAATAATCTGCATGGGATATGATACTGCGCTCAATCCTGTTATTTCAAATAAAATAAAACAGGCTGCGGAAGATGGCACTAAGGTTTATCTGGTTAACCCTGAAGAATTCCCTCAGCATATGAACTTCCTTGAGGAAGAGTTTTATACAGACAACAGTCTTGGATTCCTTAAGGGAATGACATCAGAAATCATTAACAGAAATTCCGAGTGTTCCATTGATGGCATCGAAGAACTTAAGGAAAGTGTCAAGGATATTGAAATTACAGAAGAAATCAGCAGACTGGCTGATATATACTGTAGCGCTCAAAAGGCAATGATAGTATTCAACCAGAATATGGTTTCTGTTGAAGCTGCAACACTTATTGCCGATATGGCAAGAGTAAGCGGACATATTGGAAGTCCAAGAGATGGTATTCTGCAGATTAAAGCAAAGAATAATTCACAGGGCCTCGTAGACATGGGAATTACTGCAGGTGCAGAAGAACTGGAAGGGCTTAAGGCACTTCTGGTATTTGGTGAAGAAGCTGATATTGATACTTCCCAGCTTGAATTCATGGCAGTATGTGACACACATATGACACCTCTCGCAGCTAAAGCTGATATGGTTATTCCTGGAACAGGCTTCGCTTCAGTAGACGGTACGTTCACAAATACAGAAAGAAGACTGCAGATAGTACAGGCTGCAATTGATGAAGGCATTGAATTGAGCAACTGGGAGGTAGCTGCTGCCATTGCCCATGTATTTGAAGTTGACTTCGGATGGGAGAATACTGACGATATATCAGATGACATGGATAAGAATGTTGACATTTACAGAGATTCAGTAATCGGTGAAATTTACGGTGGCGTAATTAAGCCAACTGCTGCTACAAGATTGATTGGAGTAGGAGAGGGCAAATTCGCAGATCCTATTAAGTGTACAGACAGTCTTATGAATGTTATTTCAGAAAGATTGCCAAAGCCGGCAAAATGATAATGTTAACATACAAAAGCAGCACATACCCTCTTTACTGGATAAACCAGTAAAGAGGGTATTTTTTATGTAGCATGGCCGTGAACATATAAAAACACGGCGGTTAAAAACCGCCGTGTTGAATATGTAATGTAAATGGATTGTTTGGATTATACGAGTGTGTGAAATAATTTCTGTAAATTATCCGTTCTATGGTAATTAAGATGGG
>JAUNFA010000033.1 GCA_030525285.1 Bacillota bacterium
TTTGCATTTATTTTGCAAGTTATTTCTGATACGCTGTAATTAACACAATTATACTTATGGTGATACTTTAACGAAAGACCTAAAGATATTAAAGGAGTTATTCATGCTTATCATATCCTGTAATCATGTTACCGGAAGTCTTGCTCCGGATAACAAACCTGTCGCATACTGCGAAAGCGGCGAAACAATCAAATTCGAAACACGCGACTGCTATGATGACCGCCTGATGGCCGACGGCACTCTGCTCGATCCCCAAAACACACTATCCAATCCGGCAACCGGTCCTCTCTATGTTGGAGGCGCCCACCCCGGAGATATTCTCAAAGTTGAAATACAGGAAATCGCACTTAAATCAACAGGTATCATGCAGGCACTGCCCGGTGCCGGAGCCTTCGGTGAAATGCTGCCACGGGAACACGTACAGGAGTTTACTATTGCTGATGAGGGAATATCCTTTGGCGAATCACTTAAACTTCCTTTGCGCCCTATGATTGGTGTTATAGGCACCGCTCCAGAGGAATCATCCATTTCCACGCACATACCCGGCAATCACGGCGGTAATATGGACTGCACCCGAGTCACGCAGGGCAGCGCCCTGTATCTTCCGGTTAATGTGCCTGGCGCACTTCTTTCTATGGGGGATCTCCATGCAGTTATGGGTGATGGCGAAGTTCTCATCTGCGGAATGGAGACCGGCGGCACCGTCACCGTTAAAGTTACAGTGCTTAATGATGTTTCACTCCCTGTTCCTTGCCTTGTTTCAGATGACATATTCTGCACAATTCAAAGTGCCACAGACCTGGACCACGCCAGCTGCGATGCAAGCAAAGTCATGCTCCGCTTCATACAGGAGCGAACCGGAATGGATACCGCTTCATGCGGCATGCTCCTGAGTCTTGCCGGCAACCTTATCATTTGTCAGATTGTGAATCCGCAAAAGACAGTACGCATGGAACTCTCTACAGAGATTCTCCAGAGTCTTGGCGTAGAGCTGCCTTAATGTTGTGTAAGCGCTTAGCATATTGTTCCCTTCGCACGTATATGATTGTAAATAAAACCGTCGCAAGTGCCTACGTGGCATTTGCGACGGTTTTCGCATTAATTTTCATATTAAATCAAATTTCTAATTTTTTCAATAATGGTAATATCTGCAGGCAACCAATGTACGCCGTTCAGCTCGTCTCTGGTAAGCCATTTTGCCGCTTCATGTTCTTTTAATTCCATATGCTGCGACATTAGTTCGCAACGGAAACACTGCATATTAAGGTGAAAATTCGGATAATCATAATCTATTGTATCAATCAGTTCCCCCACCTTAATGTCTGCGTCAAGCTCTTCCTTAATTTCTCTAACAAGGGCATCTTCAGGTGTTTCCTCTGCTTCAATTTTGCCACCGGGAAATTCCCATCCACCTTTGAATTCTCCATATCCTCTCGCAGTTGCGAATACTCTATCTCTATCAATGATTACAGCAGCAACAACATTTATTGTTTTCATCTATTCTGTCTCCTAATCTCTTACTATATAATCATATATGTCGCTTCTTACCGGAATATCCAATCCGTATTTTATTTCAAAGGCATTATCATTTGTTGACTCCATATGGATTGCAACAGGTTCCCCCTCGGCAAATATCTCACCCAAGAAATAAAATTCTTTTGCTTCTTTATCATCCTTATTCTTTCTGACAAACAAGAATATTCGATTGTCTTTATCTTCCGGATTTCTTTTATAAATATGATCAGCATCACCCGATGTGATTTTTCTCGGGTGCTTTGATAATGCGATCAGATGACTTTCCGAAACAAATCGATCCTCATACTGAATTGCGTCTTCAGTTTTATCATAGTTTATGAACACCGGCATAGTCTTGGTATCGTTATCATAGAAGTAACCGCCTATATTCTGTGCATTCATGTTCTTCTTCCATCCCAGAAGTCTACATACATCTTCGTACGTATATTTCTGATAAAGCTGAAATCCTGTGTTTTTATATGGTGCACTATATTTTTCTTGATAATTTTCTTCGCTATACGTCAGAATCTCGTTTGTCATTTCCTTGAATTCCGGCTTCAGCAGCATATTCTCAAAGTTCTGCGAAAGACTCAATCTACCGTCAATAGCTTTATCAAGAAGTACACAAGGCGCATATTTCCTTTGCTCCTCAGTTTTGGGAAATTCATTCGCGAGGTTTCTGTATACAGATTCTTCTATTTTGTCTGGTACATCAAGATTATATTCTTTTCTGATAAGTTCATTGCAATATAACCCCGTTCTTCGTTCCTGGTTTATAAGGTGCTTTAGCAAGGCAACCTCATGAATGCGCTTGTAAGCCGAGACCTTTTTGGAAATATATTCAATTACCACGGTTTCATCATCCGAAAGCGAACACTTATAATCAGGTTCATATTTTTTAAGAAAAGCATGATAGGAACCGCACTTCTCAAATATCTTCGATACATCTATCGCGCCATGTTCCTTGAATTCTAATATTGTAGGGATTCTCCCAAGTTTATATTTTAACGACGTATAGGACTCCTTAATGAGCCGCATATCATTTGTTTTGGCATTATCTATTGACGCATATATTCTCTTCTTTGATACCTCATCAAAATGAATAGTCGAACTTCCTGGAATCACCCTTGACCCTTCGCGAATGTACCTACGCATGGAGTCCTTGTTATAACTACGGTCTCCTGACAGGGCAACAGGAATCATAAAATTGTTCATATAGTTTCCTATAAAATCGAGAATAACCACGTATTCCTTACCGTCATGTTTCCTTAACCCTCTGCCTAATTGCTGTATAAAAACAACTGGCGATTCGGTAGGTCTTAGCATAATCACCTGATTAATCTCTGGAATGTCAACGCCTTCATTAAAAATATCAACAGTAAAAATATAATCAATATAACTATTCGCTGTATCTTCTGCTGTTAACTGTTCGATTACCTCTTCACGCCTTGCCTGATTATCTTCACCGGTTAATACTTCTGTTCTGTATAACTCACCGTTTTTCTTACATCTATCGTTAAACTTCTTTGACAACTCGTAGGCTTCTTCTTTTCTGCTGCAAAAGATTAAGCCTTTGACGCGCTCACCGGAATATCCGAAATACTCCGCCTTCTCTAATACATAATCAACACGCGCGTCAGAAGTCAGATTTGCAAAGTTTCTAACACCGGCGTTATCGTCAAATACTTCGCCGTTAATCTCAAGATCGGTTATTCCGAAATAATGAAACGGACAAAGCAAATCCTCCTCCAAAGCCTGCTGTAATCTTATTTCATATGCAATGTTATGATCAAATAAGTCATAAATATCATAATTATTTGTATCAGGACTAGCCGTCATACCAAGCCAAAATTTAGGTTTGAAATATGACATTATCCTTTGATAGCTTAAAGAGCCTGCATGATGGCATTCATCTAATACGATCACGTCAAATGACTCAGGATCAAATGTCTCATGAATATCCGGTTTTGCCATCATTTGCATAGTTGAGAACATGCATTCAGCATCCATATCCTTCTGATTTCCAGACAATAATCCATAAGTTTTTGAACTTCCAAAAATTCTTTTGTAACTTCGCAATGCCTGCTTCGCAATTTGCTCCCTATGAACTATAAATAGTATTCTATCCGGATGCAGTTCTCTCATTGCAAAGGCGGACGCGATTGTTTTACCAGTCCCCGTACTACTACAAAGAAGCGCTTTATCAGCATTTTCACCATATAATTGCACTACATTTTGGACAAATGCAACCTGCATCTTGTTCGGAGTAAGTTTATATCGGTCTAATTCAATCGTCTGCTCTTGTGATGCCGCCTGCCTTTGCTTTCGAATCATCTGTTCTTTTAGATAATTCAACTTGTACTCTTCAATAAACTCCACATAATTCTGCGTGTATGGAGAGTTCCAAAGCTCATCAAATTCACTCAATACATCCCGTGCAATTTCTCCGTGTTCAGTGGAGACAATCTTAGTATTCCACTCTCTATTTCGTGTAACCGCACTTAACGTCATATTCGAGCTGCCAATAATTATTCTGTATATCTCTTCATTTCTAAAAATATATCCTTTGGTATGGAATCCTCCGGTTTCAGAATTTGTCCTGAACATTCTCAGTGTGACATTTTTTAATGAAGCCAGCTTCTCTAAAGCTTCCGGCTCACTAAAAGACAAGTAATCCGTGGTTAGTATTTCCCCGGGAACACCTTTTGCCTCCAGTTCTTTCAACACCTGTAATAATGGTGTAATGCCACTTCGGGTAATAAACGCTACGCTAATCTTAAATTCATCGCACAAAGCTAGTTCCTGTTCAATTGATACAAGAACTTTTCTTCCCATTTTCGCATTGTTTGAAAGGAATTCCGGGCGGTATGCCAAGTTAGAATTGTACGAGCTATTTATAGCAGCGGTCTGAAATCCATCAAGCAATTCTCTGTTATAATCAATCAGTTTCAAATTACAATACCTCCGTTTCAACTCATTCAATTAACCGGCAGCTCACACGAACTTCCTGACTAAACAACTACACTCAGTGTCCACATGAACTGATCCATATACATAGTCAAACGTGGCTGTATTTCTGTAAATATTGACACTATGTAGTCAATGCACAGTCACGTGATACTTTCATAACGCATTTCGAAAACACGTTTAACGCGTTTATTTTACCAAAATGTATTTTGAACCTCTTCCGCTGCCTATAGGAACAATTAAACCCTCTGCTTTCATTTATTGATATTATATCATACAGCACTCTCTCAGTTCGGCGATTCTTTTGGCGTCTCATCGCTTAGCTGTCTGCGCAATTAACAAATTGCGCAGCAGAATCAATGAACAATCTAATGATACCCAACACTGTTTTCTTTTTTTAGGCTTTTGGTGTCACATCATTGACTAAGGTACATTTCAGGTAATAATTCGGACAGTAATATCATTTGAGACCTTTTCTATCATCTCAGCAACAACATCACCCATTATCATTGATTCTGCATTATCTGATGAAACAACGGGTTTGCCTGTTTGCTCTTCAATTTCTTTTCGGGCATTTCCAGCTACACTTCCCCCTTGCTTTGCGGTGATTAAGTTTTCTTCCATCCCTTCCGGATTCTTAATCTTTGTCAATTCAGTTGTGGTAGCTTCGGCCAGCATGTTAAGAGCCAATTCAAGTGTATTCATGTTATCTCTCAGGCTCTCTTTCTTCAGTACTTTGAGATTTTTATACTGTCTGGAGCTTAATCCCGACCATGCTTTAGTGACCTCATCAGTCAAAATTGCGAACTCATTGCTTTTCTCAATTTCATGGTCTTTCCATGTATCATTCAATTCTTTACGTGCTCGTATTGTTTGCAATCTCTGATTTATCCAGTCTGCCGGATAGCCTTTCTTCCTATAGGTTTCAAGTGCACGGTCAGTAGTAAGTTCAGGATCAATTATTTCCTCTATTCTCTCGCGCCCAACTTGTGCAAGCTAGTACGCAGTGGGGTTTTTACTTTCAGTTAATACCGCAACAACATCAACTATCGAAAAATACCACTCTTCACCATCTTCATCCCATGCCGTACGAATCAGTTGATTTTCAAATAACTGCAATTTACTATTTTCCTGCATGTCATTCTCCTTCTATTCATCCACCAACCATTTTCGTGAGCCTACGAAAATGGTTGGTGCAAACTATTAACATATATATAATTCAGATTCACCCATACATTTCTCATGAAATGCATGAAAAAAGACAGGTTTCCGAAACGCCATAACCTTACGGTCATCGGCTTTCCAGCACCTGCCTTCACCATTTTATTTCACTTTGCAGCTTCTGATTTGTTTCCTTTGACTTCCGCCTATCTCATCATGCGTCCTTCCATGTACCTGTTCCCCATGTAGTAAGCACTGCCGAATCCGAGAATTGGCCAGAAAACTACCGGCAGCAGCACTAGCCCAACGGTGAATCCTGTAGACTTGTTAAATGCCTTCGCAACGTAATTATTGAACATGACGGTAAACACAATCAGAATCAGAATGCTTGCAAATCCAAGGTAATCGCCTGTTTTACTGCTGATTACAAATGTGCTTAAATATGACAGCACAACACCTGCCACATATGCTGTGAAGGGTAGCTTCACCGTCCACACTTTTCTTAGTACAACGTACACATTGAAAAATGGAATAATGCAATACCATCCTGGAAGACCCATCTTGACGAATACCTTCCATGCGGCGACAAGCATTATCACAAATATCGCCAGATATACCATAACCAATATTAATGAAATACCTGCAAATAACACACTAGTTCCCATAATCTCCTTGTATGATGTTTATGGAAGCGAAAACACCATGTTTCCTTTCTTTTAAATATC
>JAUNFA010000019.1 GCA_030525285.1 Bacillota bacterium
AACAGGCTTAAGCTTGATAGGAGACATTCTTACGTATTTTGCAATTGCTTTTGCTTCCATTTCTAATTATCTCCTTTTCTTACTTTGATTTCTTGTCAGCAGCGTGACCTCTGTAGTTTCTAGTTGGAGCAAATTCTCCAAGTCTGTGACCTACCATGTCTTCTGTGATGTATACAGGCACGTGCTTCTTGCCGTCATGAACGGCGATTGTATGTCCCACCATCTGTGGGAATATTGTTGAAGGTCTTGACCAAGTCTTGATTACTTTCTTTTCGTTAGCTGCGTTCATCTCTTCGATGGCTTTGAGCAGCTTCTCGTTTACGAAAGGACCCTTTTTAAGTGATCTTCCCATTATCTATGCTCCTTCCCGATTATTTTTCGTTTCTTCTCTTAACGATGTACTTGTTAGATGCGTTCTTCTTCTTTCTTGTCTTATAGCCAAGAGCAGGCTTACCCCAAGGAGTAACAGGGCTCTTTCTTCCGATAGGAGCTCTACCTTCACCACCACCATGTGGGTGATCGTTAGGGTTCATTACAGAACCTCTTACTGTAGGTCTGATACCCATATGTCTCTTTCTTCCGGCCTTACCAATCTGGATGTTCTGGTGGTCTAAGTTACCAACTTCTCCGATTGTTGCTCTGCAGCTGATTGCTACCTTTCTAACTTCTCCGGATGGCAGTCTTACCTGTGCGTAGCTACCTTCCTTAGCCATGAGCTGTGCGCCGTTACCTGCTGCTCTAACAAGCTGTCCACCCTTGCCAGGCTTCAATTCAATGTTGTGAATGATAGTACCTACAGGGATGTTTGCCAGTGGAAGTGCATTTCCGATCTGGATGTCTGCTGCTGCGCCCGATTCAATCTTGTCACCAACCTGTAATTTGTTAGGTGCGATGATGTATCTCTTTTCGCCGTCAGCATATACGATAAGTGCGATGTTAGCACTTCTGTTAGGATCGTATTCGATAGTTGATACTGTTCCTGGAATACCGTCCTTGTTTCTCTTGAAGTCGATGATTCTGTACTTAGGTCTGTAACCGCCACCTCTATGTCTTACAGTAATCTTACCTCTTGAGTTTCTTCCTGAATGCTTCTTCAGAGTAACTGTCAGTGATTTCTCAGGAGTTGAAGTAGTGATTTCTTCAAATGTGGAAACTGACATTCCTCTTAAACCAGGAGTGGTTGGATTGTATTTTTTAATTCCCATCTTTGCCTACCTCCTATATTAAAGACTCTGGAAGAATTCGATTTCCTTACTGTCTTTAGTAAGAGTAACGATTGCTTTCTTTGAAGCAGCAGTCATTCCTTCGTATCTTCCCATTCTCTTTTTCTTACCTACAACGTTCATGATGTTTACCTTGGCAACATCTACACCGAAGATTTCTTCTACAGCAGCCTTGACTTCTGTCTTGTTGGCATCTACTGCAACCTTGAATACGTATTTCTTTTCTTCTGCATAATCCATTGACTGTTCTGAAATAACAGGCTTAAGGATTACATCGTAAGGAGTTTTCATTATGCGTACACCTCCTCAATCTTTTTAACAGCTTCTTCGGTAACAATAAAGCTTGTATGGTTGATGATCTCATATACGTTCATTGTTCCTACCAGTGCTGTTCTGATTCCCTGAATGTTAGCTGCGGATCTGATTACGTTCTCGTCCTTTTCAGCCATAACGATTAATGCCTTCTTTTCTGCGTTCAGGTTTTCAAGAACCTTAACCATCTCCTTAGTCTTAGGAGCATCGAAGCTGAGCTTGTCAACTACGATAAGTTCGTTTTCCTGAGCCTTTGATGAGAGTGCTGACAGCATTGCCAGTTTTCTCAGCTTCTTAGGCAGTGTGTATCTGTAGCTTCTTGGCTTTGGTGCGAATACAACTCCGCCTCCTACCTGTGATGGGTCTGTTGAGCTACCCTGTCTGTGACGTCCTGTACCCTTCTGTCTGAAAGGCTTTCTTCCGCCTCCTCTGACTTCAGCTCTTGTCTTTGCAGACTGAGTACCCTGTCTCTTGTTTGCTAAAATGTTCTTTACTACTGCATGTACTGCATTCTGGTTTGGTTCGATTCCGAAGACAGCATCGTTAAGTTCGATAGTGCCAACAGCTTCGCCAGCCATGTTAAGCATTTTCACTTCTGACATTTTACTTCCTCCTTTCTGAAGTCATCTATTAGTTCTGTCCCTTTACTGCGTACTGTACACGAACGATTCCGCCCTTATTTCCAGGAACGGCGCCCTTAACCAGCAGCAGGTTCTTTTCTTCAATAACTTTTACCAGTTCAACATTCTGAACAGTCACTGTTTCGCGACCCATTCTACCAGGACCTGCGTTACCCTTGAATACTCTTGATGGGTAAGTACCTGCAGCCAGCGCACCAGCGAGTCTCTTGTGCTTTGAACCGTGGCTCATTGGGCCTCTGTGGTGTCCGTGTCTCTTGATGTTACCCTGAGTTCCCTTACCTTTTGAAGTTCCTGTTACGTCGAGCTTAGCACCAACTTCGAAGTCGGCCACTGTGAGAACCTGTCCTACTTCATAGTCAGTTCCTTCTTCACCCTTGAACTCAACCAGATGCTTCTTAGGCGTGATTTCGTTCTTTGCGAAATGACCTGCCATTGGCTTGTTAACTCTCTGTGGCTTTGCATCTTCAAAACCGATCTGAACTGCGTCGTAACCGTCAGTTTCAACTGACTTGACCTGAGTTACAGTTACAGGGCCTGCTTCGATAACAGTTACCGGAACAACTGCACCATGTTCAGTAAAGATCTGAGTCATTCCCAGCTTCTTTCCTAAAAGTGTTTTCATATTTTTCCTCCTTGAAACTTACAGCGGATCGAACCATTGGCTGTCCGATCATACTAAGGGAGAGTCCCCTTCGTTTCTAACGCCTTAGATTATAATTTGATTTCGATATCAACGCCTGCAGGCAGGTCAAGCTTAGTCAGAGCATCTGTAGTCTTGGCTGTTGCACTTGTGATATCGATTAATCTCTTGTGAGTTCTCTGTTCGAACTGTTCTCTTGAATCCTTATACTTGTGAACAGCTCTCAAGATAGTTACTACTTCCTTCTCTGTAGGAAGCGGAATAGGTCCTGATACTTCAGCACCTGTCTTCTTGGCAGTCTCTACAATCTTAGCAGCTGACTGATCCAGAAGTGCGTGGTCATAAGCCTTAAGCTTAATTCTGATTTTCTGTAATTCGCTCATTTCATCCTCCTAAATTCTTTTGTACAGTTTTCGCTATGCTCGTACAAGGGGTCCTAAATGCTGAAATTTCAACGTGTACAGTGGAATTGCTTGCTTCGTACACGCGCCCATGTGTTTCTATTGTTTCACACAATACAAAATTCAGCGAATCCCTTCGCCCCCGATCATGTGGGGACAATTCTCAGTGGAAATTCTCCCATAGCAAGGTAACTTCCCACTTCATCGCCTTACACAAGCCTTTATAATATACCGCATTCTCGGGTCAAGTGCAAGCTTTTTTGAAAATTATTTTTGAGGGTTTTTAACTTTTTTGCAAGGGTGTAATCTTGTGTTTGCAATGGTTACAGCTTTCACCCCTCACACACTCCGCTTGGTGTTTCCACTTTTGATAGTCTCATAACGCAAAAGAACTTTCGACATTTTTAAATATTTTGTCGAAAGTCCTGAAATCCTTGAATTTTTACTATTAAATCAAATTATACAATTTATTGTAGTTTCGTTTGCAGCACTGCACAACATGGCAGTCTCTGTACAAAATCAATCCTGAAGAAGTATGCTTCCACCGATAAATTCTCTCAGTATCGAATTGTTCGGTATATATTCTTCTGCATCAAGCGGCCTGAAATATCTGAGGAATTCAATGAGCCTCTGAGCTTCACCGTAACACTCCGAATCCTCAGGCACCCTTTCAAGAAGCGGCTGAGCATATTTTTTGAGAAGAGCCAGTTCATATATGGTCACCGAGTTGAACAGCACATCCGCTTCACCGTTATACGGGAATATGTTCTTATCTTCTCCTGCACGAACCTTAGGCCATTCCAAAATAGTTTCTTCTGCAGAATGATCCCTGTACTTGTAATCCCTGACCATGCGCCTGAGCATTCTGGCATCCGTTGTGGATATTCTGTTGTGAACATCAATATTAAGCTGAGTCAGCGGGCTTATATAGATCTTGAATTTATTACTTTCATCTATGTGCGTGCTCATGGCCTCATTGAGGGCATGTATCCCTTCTATTACCATTATCATATTATCGTCAAGCTTCGTAATTCTCTTGCCGAAGATTTTTTTGCCACATTTGAAATCAAAGGTAGGCATATCCACCTGACATCCACACAACAGATCGTTCATGTTGCTGTTAAAGAGTTCTATGTCCATGGCATTGAGATTCTCAAAGTCCGGTCTGCCATCCTCTCCCATAGGAGTATCTTCTCTCTCCACAAAATAGTCATCAGTCCCCATGTACAAAGGCTTAATACCGTTAACCCTCAGCTGTACGCACAACCTTTTGGCAAAACTGGTCTTGCCGGAAGATGATGGTCCTGCGATAAGCACGATTCTTTTACCCGATGCCTTAATCATGTCAGCAATCTCTGCGACCCTCTTCTCATGAAGTGCCTCAGAAAGGAGAATCATGTCCCTTGCACTGCCGTTTTCAACATTCCTGTTAAGTTCTGAAACATAATTAATGCCCAGGAGTCTGTCCCACTCTTCTACCTCTTCAAAAGCCTCGTAAAGTTTCGCATCATCTCTGTATTCAGGTATGATGTCCGGATCGTCAGTATACGGATGCCTCAACAGAACTCCATCTTCATATTTCATGAGCTCAAAAGTACCCACATAATCGGTAGAAGGCGCCATTATGCCGTAAAAAGAATTAACATAGTCCCCCAGATAATAAAGGGAAAGCTCTTCTATATCTTCCGCCTGTTTAATAAGAAGCGTCTTATCCCTATAGCCCAGTTTGCCGAAAGTTTCGATAGCTTCATCCCGCGACACTCGCCTTTCTTCGATTGGCATTTTGCGTCTGACATATTCACTCATCAGTCCTGAAATAAGGGATATTTGAGAATCGAGCAACTCCTCCGTATCAATCTTTATAAAAAGCCCCTTGTTGAGGGGATTTTGAATTCTGACTACAACATTACCCAGAATATTCTTCACCGCCTTAAGGAAAACCATGCTCAGTGTGTGCTGATAAACCAGATTTCCGCTCTGAGTCCGTGCATCTATCAGCTCCACCAGAATCGGCTCGTCAGAATCTATGTCTCCTCCGTCTCCGACTGTTGTCGTCAGTGATTTTTCCAGACCGTTAATCTTGGCGAGCATAGGTCTGTACTTGATTTCATCCTGATATTTGTTAGCCAGTTCCTCAACTGTTATCGGCTCGTTTACAACCATTTCAGCCGGCATATCACCTGCATTCTTTACTAACCTTATTATCATGGCAATACCTCCAACACGTTTCTACCATCATGATATGGGCAACAGTATGCTGATTATATCATACTTGTCCTTCCTTTTGCTACCGCAACAGCCCACGCTCAATACTTACAGCGCCGGCAGTCCCGTGGCTATAATGCTCAGCATCTATTATTGAAGAATCGTCACGATAGGGGTTATGGCACCCCTCACCCCCAAGGGGATGTTCGCCGTCCTTTGAATATCTGGTCAGCACAATCTTATCACCATAAATTTCACAGACCGTACCCGTCAGAGCGCAGTCGGATACAGCATATTTATCTACTGTGCCGGCAGTCACCTCATCTGGGGAACAATTCATATAGTGTCCTATATATCCGGCATTCATATATGTGAAATTCAACCTTTCAGCAGAGTACCTGTCCGTAGTCCTACCTCCGGTCCTGCAATCCGGAATAAGTATTTCATCGCCAGCCTGTCTGTACACACAGCTTCCGCCCATGTAGCAATCCCATCCTTTCGTATGGTTATGTCCAAACAAATATATTATATCCAGTTTCTTTCCAGCCTCGTTAACTTCGTTGAAAAGCAGTGACGAGTACATATTATCACCGGTAGTATGCAGAGACGATGTCCTGCCGCTAAAATGTAAAGGAACGTGTCCCGCAATAATAACAGGACGTTTTTCATTATCGGCAATCAGTTTATCGAAGCACTGTTTCATATCCGAAGATGTCTTCTCTATTTTCTCCTTTGCGTGGCGTGTTACGCCTTGTTTCCACGGAAAATTTTCCTGTGTATTTACAACATAAACCAGAAAATCATCAAATTCGTGAAGGCCCGATTCGGATATCAAATCTGACATTCTGTCATGATTTCCTTGAACGAATATCTCGTCATTCTCTTTGACTTGCGGACACACATTCTTTATCACATTCTTTATTTCGTTAATCGATGCATCCGGACTCAATTGATAGTCATGAAGTTTCTCGTCATTCGTGTAATCACCACAAATAATTACAGTCTCAACGGTTTTACCCGCATCCTTCGCCGCAGACAGAATTTCCTTCA
Source organism: Bacillota bacterium (assembly GCA_030525285.1). Classification (GTDB taxonomy): domain Bacteria; phylum Bacillota; class Clostridia; order Peptostreptococcales; family Anaerovoracaceae; genus Lentihominibacter. Next base: position 6,473 of record JAUNFA010000019.1, read on the forward strand.
GATTGTCGGCAGGACTGTTCTCGAAGGACTGCTCCTGATAATCAGACGCAAAAAACAATGTAGCGAGGGGCTGCGCCTCATCAGAATCAACCTGGGTATTCTCTGCGGAGGATTCTGTGCTTACCTCTCTCTGGTCAGTCATATAAATCAACATGAATCCGGCAGCTATCACCGCCAGCAGCGCAGCAATTATCACTATTATTAGATTTTTAGTCGACTTTCGTTTACTCATTCTCATATATATCCGTGCTCCGTAAAATTATTTCAGTTACCGTATAATCATATTATCATATCAGAGCTATATTTTTTCGACTCCAATCATTCCTCTTGTGCAAAAAATCAACACGTCCGATATTACAAAAAAAATTTAAAATTTTTAAATTGTATTTCCGTAGTGCTCTCACTTCTTGCACCTACCATCGCTACTAATATATAATGTAATTATATATGGATAATTTATTCGCATATTGGAGGTGTACATATGAGAAAATATGCTTTCATAGTCATGATGCCTGATCTTAATCCGTCCGAATACAGGACAAGTTGCTCTGCAGGAGATAATGAGATTACCTTCGTAGGTGTTGATAATATGGATCAGGCCAAGGCTGTTGTTGATGAACTTATGGCATCAGGTTATGAAAAGTTTGACCTTTGCGGTTCCTTTGACGAATCGATGGCCAATGAAGTTGTTGATGCTGCAAAGAGCGGTGCCGGTTTTTCTTATGTAACTTTTACCGGCGATGACTGGAGCAGATTCGGAGTGCTCCTCGCCGCAGACGGCGTTGACAGGGTTCATGAAATGGAACTGCCCGGAGAATTTCATTCAAGTGTAAGAATTGTAGGTTCAATGGATGACGCCATCAAGACCGCCAAATCACTTGTATCTGAAGGCGCCACCTTCATAGAAATGGGCAGCTGGTTTGATGATGCGAAGTCCTCTGAAATAATCAAGGCAGCAAGTAGCGAGATTCCTATGGGCTCTGCCGGAAGAAACGAGAAAAGGAGCTAGATATGGGGAGACTTGACAACAAAGTTGCAATTATTACCGGAGGAACCGCAGGTATTGGTGAGGCAACCGCAAGAATTTTCGCAAGAGAAGGATGTCGAGTCGTTGTGTGTGGACGTAATGATGCCTCCGGCAACAAAATAGCTACCGAACTGGGCAATTCGGCAGCATATTTCAAACTTGACGTGACGAGCTTTGATAACTGGCAGGAGTGCATTGACTTCACAATCGACAGATTCGGCAAACTGGATATTCTGATCAACAATGCCGGAATCAGCGTAGTTGAAACTATCGCAGACACTACGCCTGAATCCTATATGAATATCATAAACACCAATCAGGTGGGAGCATTCTACGGCATGAAGCTTGCCATAGAAAAAATGAGAGACAATCCAGACCCGTGCTCCATTGTCAGTACAGTATCCATTGATGGTGTTGTAGGTGATCCCATATATTTCTCGTACTGTGCCGCAAAGGCTGCGCTTGAGGCAATGACTAAGTGCGCTGCAATTTATTGCGGTCAGGAGAATCTGGGCATCAGAGTTAACGCAGTGGCGCCCGGATACATCATGACACCTATGGCTACTCAGGATGCCGCCGAAAAGAACATGACTCTTGAAGAGTATGAAAGGACAATGGCTATTGATCATCCTATCGGCCATCTGGGCAAACCGGAGGATATTGCCAATGCCTTCCTCTATCTTGCCTGCGACGAATCATCATTTGTTACGGGCACAACTCTCATGGTGGACGGCGGATATACTGCAAAATAATATTTTTCACAAAATGTCATAGGACGAATGGTTCCATGTGCTTCATTCAGTTCGATGGTACAGCACGCAAAACGGCACCTTACGGTGCCGTTCATCGTTCTTTACATAATTACATTACAGAATGTACTCCATTTGCCTTTCTTTTGTTTTCATTCCCATCTTTTCGTAGAATTTCTCTGCAGCTATGTTCCCGCTCCATACATTCAATGTTACTTCGTAGCATCCCATTCGCCCAGCTTCCTGCTTAACATATTCAAAAAGACTTTCACCAATATGCTGCCCTCTGGCATCACTGTCAACGCACAAATCATCGATAAAGAGCGACTTGAACTGCACCATATTATTTGAGAACGGTTGCTCTGTCAACTGACAGAACGCATACCCCAAACACATGTCCTCTTCGTTCACTGCGACATATATCGGCTTATTCTCATCTTTCAAAAATTTTGCCAGTTCCTCTTCGGTGTATTTGGTAGTATCAGGGATAAACACGTCCGGACGTATGTCTGCATGAATCTGCAGCACCTGTCCCAGCAAACCAATAATACGAGGAATATCCTTTTTTTCTGCCTTCCTGATTCTCATTACTTTACCTTCTTTACTGTAAGCTCTGCCAGGTCAGTCTTCCCACTCTGAGATAGAATACCCGGACGGCATCTGAAACTCTCACCTGCTTTCGGGGATTGTTTCGTAACTTGATAATTCTCGCGATTTTTTATCTTGTCGATATCTAATTTATTACCCTTAGCATCGGTAACAACCACCTCTGTAATACACGAATTATCTTGAATGATATCAGCTTCTTCCAGTGCGGTTATCGCTTCTGTCAGGTTCATGTTCTTAACCTTGGGCATTTCTGCCGTTATCCATGAATTGTATGCCGTTGAAGCAACTGTTACTACTATGAGTATTATGGTTAAAATTATAATTTGCTTGCGTTGTGTACTGTTCATCATTGCTAATATGCCTCCATAAGTTCCGATTCTGCATCGAAGATTCTAGTACCGATTTTACAGCATTTTTAGCCAGCAGTCCATACCGCTTTAACTTACTCCTCCCGATTCTTTACTTGCTCCTGCATTTCTTTGTTTCAAAACTTCTATGATAGCATGCACTACCTGGTGTTCTTCTATTCTGTCAATCGTTATATGCACATCCTCTGTTTCTAATTCTATCTTTTCATTCCCATCCTTCGGCACTATGCCAAATATTTCAAATACAAATCCGGTAAATGTCTTGTACTTCTCTGTTGCCATGATTACCCCTGTAGCCTCTTCAATATCACTCAATAGTACATTGCCCTTTATTTCCCACTTGTTGTCATCAATATATTCGATACTTTCTTCTTCAAATGGTATGACTTCAATATCATTCAGATCTCCGACAAGTTCTTCCAAAAGGTCAAAGATAGTCACAATGCCGACCATTCCGCCATATTCATCTAATACAATCGCCATGGGCTGCTTTAATTTTTTCATGTTTTTGAAAAGTATGTCAGCCTTTGTTGTTTCCATGACGAAGTACGGTGCTGTTATTGCGGAATCAATGACTTTTTCCTTATCTCTTTCTTTCAATCTAAAATAGTCCTTGGCATTTAAAACACCGACAACATCGTCTATTGAATTGTCGCAGACCGGGTAAAGTGTGTATCGTGTGTTGTGAATAATCTCATCCCATTCAGTTATTTCATCTGACATCCATAACATAGCCACATCTGTTCTATGGGTCGCAATTTCTCCAACCCTAATATCATTGAATTCAAATACATTCTGAATGAATTCCTTCTCCTGGTGCTGGATAGTACCCCTCTCACTTCCTGCATCCACAAGCATACGGATTTCTTCCTCACTTATTCCGTCATCCGCTTCATTGGGGTCAATATGAAGTAGTTTTAAAACTGCATTTGTTGATATTGAGAGAAAAGAAACCAACGGCTTAAATAACACGGATATTCCGGTAATCAATCCCGAAACTCCCATAGCAAGTTTTTCAGATTTTTTCATTGCAATTCTTTTGGGAACTAATTCGCCAAACACCAATGTGAAGTAGGACAAGATTAAAGTAATGCAGATAACTGCAATAGTATCCAATGTTCCACTGGATAGATTCACTCCCATTCCCAGTATCCATTCAACTATCGGCTCCGAAAAATGATCCGCCGCGAATGCACTCCCCAGAAATCCCGACAATGTAATCGCTATCTGAATTGTTGCAAGAAATCGTGCAGGTTCCTGTACTAATCTTACTAGTCTTTTAGCACGTCCGTTCCCTTGGTCTGCCATTCTTTTCACTTTTGTTTCATTTAATGACAGAACTGCAATTTCTGCACTTGCAAAAATCGCATTTAAAACAATCAAAACAACTTGTATAAACAGTAAAATAAAAATTGATGTATCCATACCTGAACCTTTCTACAATAATATTTTCTTAAAAATCGCATCTATTTCAAAGCAAGACAAGACATGGTCTATAGTCTCAATATATAGTCCATGCCTTGTCTCGTATACGTTAAAACTTTATTGAATCGGTTCGCTTCAGAATCACTGTCACTTTCGTCCATTTCAGTCATTTCTCCTTTTGAATTCGTCTTTCTTGTTTCTACCATATCGCTACTTTCTCAATCTCATACGCAACCATTTGATCAACTGGATAATCGGTAGGCTGGCAAATGCGTACAGGTACACCGTACCAAGCTGGAAAAGGTTCAATGTTTCAACCTTGAATACTGTTTCCAGTACTGGAATGGTAAGTACAGCAGTTATAAGCGCAGCTCCAAGGCCAAATGCTCCCAGCAACCACTTGTTGTTAAAAAACCTTCTAGTGAAAATTACCGGATAGTCCGATTTGCAGTTGAATCCGTGGAACAGACGCGCTAGGCAAAGGGTTCCGAAGGCATAGGTGCTCCCAAGCAGTGCACCGTTCTGCTGATAACCTGTTAAGAATGCAATCATAGTCATAGTTCCGATTACCAGCCCGTCCACAGCTATTTTGCTTAAGAAGTCCCTGGTCAGAATCGATGCTTTCGCAGCTCTCGGTTTGTCCTTCATCACTTCGCTGCTGTGAGGCTCAACTCCCAGTGCAATTGCCGGAAGACTGTCCGTAAGAAGGTTTATGAACAGCAGGTGTACCGGTGCAAAAGGAACCGGCAATCCGGTAACGGACGCACATAGAACCGCCAGAATTGCGCCGAAGTTTCCCGACAGCAGGAACTGAATAGCATTCTTGATATTCCTGTACAGATTTCGTCCGTTTTCTACTGCTTTCACAATGGTTGCAAAATTGTCATCGGTCAGAACCATAGCGGCCGCATCTTTTGCCACCTCGGTTCCTGTAATTCCCATGGCAACACCAATATCAGCCTGCTTAAGTGCGGGAGCATCATTGACACCATCACCTGTCATCGAAACAATCATTCCCCGTTCCTGCCATGCACGAACAATTCGTATTTTGTGCTCCGGTGAAACTCTCGCATAAACTGAAATCCTCGGAACGAATTCTTTCAATTCTTCATCGCTCATATTTTCGATGTCTGCGCCTTCACACGCTTCGGACAAATCATGCAAAATTCCTATTCTCTTCGCAATGGCTGCTGCTGTAATTTTGTGGTCTCCGGTAATCATAACCGGCCTTATTCCCGCTTTGATACACTCTGCAACTGCAGCTTCAGACTCTACTCTCGGCGGGTCCATCATAGCAATCAGTCCCAGAAATATGAGATGGCTTTCATCGGCCTCTGTTAGCACGTGTCCCTCAGGGATCTGCCTATAGGCGAATGCCAGCACTCGCAATCCCTCCATTGAAAATTCCTGATTCTGCTGTCTGATTATCTCTTTATCTTCTTCGGTTATCTCTCGGATCCCCTCTGCTGTCCTTATATGCTCCGTAAGTTCCAGAAGTCTGTCCATAGCACCCTTTACAACCATACGATTTTCGCCATCAATAGGATGGAGGGTAGACATCATCTTACGATCGCTATCAAAAGGAAGCTCTCCCATTCTTGGATAATGCTCCCTTACCCTTGCCGCTTCAATCCCGTATCGGCTTCCCAGATTGATAAGGGCAGTCTCCGTCGGGTCCCCTATTTCAACCCCATTCTCATTAGTGGAATCATTGCACAAAATACTGTACTCTAACAGGCATCTCTGCGCCGGGTCATTCACATCAATTGCTGCTGTCGGAATTCTTTTACCCTCTATGTAGTACTCCTCAACGGTCATTTTGTTCTGTGTAAGGGTTCCTGTTTTATCCGAACATATGACAGATACACTGCCCAGTCCTTCTACTGCCTGAAGCTTACGAATTATCGCATGCTCCCTTGCCATCTTCTGTGTACCAAAGGAAAGAACGATTGTCACAATCGAGCTCAAGGCCTCCGGAATCGCTGCAACTGCAAGTGCTACGGCAAACATGAATGCACTGCCAATATTTTCACCTCGGAAAACATTGATTGCAAACAGAATTCCGCAAAATACGAGAATCAGAACGGACAGTTTCTTACCGAAGTCTTCCAGGTTTGCCTGGAGCGGAGTCTGCTTCTCCGATGTCGACTTCAGAAGTCCAGCAATTTTACCTACTTCCGTCTCCATTCCTATATCCGTTACAACTGCTTTACCGCGTCCATAAGTTACGAAGCTTCCGGAAAACAGCATATTAGTTCGATCTCCAAGAGATACTTCCTCCAAAATGGCTGCCGTACTTTTTTCGACTGCGAGGCTTTCGCCTGTAAGCGCGCTCTCATCGATTTTGAGACTTGCATTCTCAATCAATCTTCCGTCTGCCGGAACCATGTCGCCCGCCTCAAGAAGAATCACGTCCCCTACCACAAGCTCCCTGGCAGGAATTATGGTTGCTGCTCCATCACGCAACACCTTCGCCTCAGGTCCCGAAAGGCTTTTGAGACTTTGTAGCGACTGCTCTGCCTTTACCGTCTGCACAGTACCCAGAATCGCATTAATCGTAATAACAATTACAATAACTGCTGCACTTTCTGCATCTCCAAGCACACCGGATATTATTGCTGACACAATGAGAATCAGCACCAGAAAGTCCTTATACTGCTCCAGAAAAATCTGCGGGATACTTTTTTTCTCACCTTCTGCAAGCTCATTCCATCCGCACTGCTCTCTGGATCTGCTCACCTCTTCGCCTGTGAGCCCGGTCTCTCTGCTATTCACATGTTTGAGAACCGACTCTGCCGTCTGCTGATAATATTTTTTCATTATTTTGCCTCCTCTTTGTCCAAGAATTCACCGACTGAATTTCCTGTGCAATGAAGCGAATCTTTTGTAAAATGATATAAAAAAAGAAACCTTTATTGCACAACAAAATCTGCAATAAAAGTCTCACCATTTCCTTGAGGCACCGGATGCTTTCATCGTACTGACGACGCCACAAACGCGAATATAAAGCGTAGGTTACTCCCCTTTATTAATAAAGCAACTATATATTTTATCCTCCTATCTGTCAAGCCCTTTTATAAAAAAGCGCCGCACAGGTTTACTGTTCAGCGCTTTTTAATAATTCAAATTCTGTATATGATTACTTGAACTCACAGGTAACAATCAAACAATAATCAACACCCTCTTCCTTAAGGCACCGACCGTTAGTCGCAATTATATCCTCAGCAGACCTTCCGCTTAAAGATTCTCCGTTCGCTTCTGCAAGATAAGTTAACAGTGGAACAGGTCCGTTCTCCATGGATTCTGTTCCCTGTAGGAATTCAGTTGATGTCATTTTATCTTCATTCGCCACAACTTCGTTCTCAATAGACGCCTCCATAGATCCAGCACCCCCGTCATCACCGACAGATACCATATACTCGCCTTTCACCGCATCCATGGTCATGCCTATCATCCCTTTGCGCTTTTCAATCGGCATCGTGAAACAATCTTCAGAGCTAATCAGTTCCCCGTTCAGGTATTCATTAGCGACGATTGTTACTTCTTTCGCTCCGAAATCATTGGAGTATTCAAATATGCCATAATTCCTATCCACGGAGCCGAACATTTTGCTCATTACTTCCTCATTTTTCGTTGCCATGCGAACATAATTTTTATCAAAATATCCGTTATCGTGCAAACTTTTCGCAACAATCACACCACATGACACCAACAGTAACACAACTAAAATAACCAGCGTTTTAATTGTCTTCCTCAGCTTACCACTTCGCTGAATACTGTCCTTCATAATCGCTATTATATTCTTCTCTGACTGTTCTTCCAAAGCTTCCTGTGCTATGTCTTCGCCTGCAAAGAATTCATTGATCGATATTTCAAGTATGTCACAAATATCTTGAAAATGGCTCACGTCCGGGAGGCAGACTCCCCTTTCCCATTTTGACACCGACTTGTCTGAAATACCCAGTTGCTCCGCCAGTTGTGCCTGTGTCAGACCATGCTCTTTCCTTTTGACTGCTATGTATGCACCTATCTTAATCTGATTCATGACTTTCCTCCCTCATTTATGGGAAAATCATACAATATGTGACAATAATATAACACCCCTTGCAGGTAGAATTGTGCTAAAGCAATGCGCTCATAACCGTGAGCATTCTGCAGGCTCTTTCCTTTTCAGGATGGGTCTATTCAAATTCTACGGTACCTGTTGGCTTAGGTGTGAAATCGTATAATACGCGGTTGATTCCCGGAACTTCATGTGTAATTCTGTCTGTAATGTGACACATCAACTCATATGGAACGTTCTCAACTGTACATGTCATTACATCCGTTGTATTGATTGCACGAACGATACATGACCACTCAAATGCTCGCTTGCCATCCTTGATTCCTGTTGACTTAAAATCAGGAACTACAGTAAAGTACTGCCACACCTTTCCTTCAAGACCATTCTTTGCAAATTCCTCACGCAAAATAGCATCCGACTCACGAACAGCTTCAAGACGGTCACGAGTTATTGCGCCTGGGCAACGAACACCGAGACCCGGTCCAGGAAATGGCTGGCGGTAATTCATCTCATGGGGAAGTCCTAGCTGATCTCCAACTACACGAACCTCATCTTTGAACAGAATTCTTACCGGCTCAACAAGAGCAAAATTCATGTCCTCAGGAAGTCCGCCTGCATTGTGGTGTGCCTTGATACCTTCTTCCGACTCAAGAATGTCAGGCCAAATAGTTCCCTGCGCAAGGAACTCAATACCATCAAGTTTTCTTGCCTCTTCAGTAAACACCTCGATGAACTCATTTCCAATAATCATTCTCTTTTCCTCAGGGTCCTCTACGCCCGCAAGCTTATCAAGGAATCTGTCTACAGCATCGACATAAATGAGATTAGCATCCATCTGATTTCTGAACACCTCTATAACCTGCTCTGGCTCTCCCTTTCTCAAAAGGCCGTGGTTAACATGAACACATACAAGCTGCTTGCCGATAGCCTTAATCAGCAGAGCCGCAACAACCGATGAATCCACACCACCTGACAAAGCAAGAAGAACCTTCTTGTCACCTACCTGCTTACGTACAATTTCAATCTGTTCATCAATGAATGCCTGTGCAAGTTCAGGTGTTGTAATCCTAACCATATCTTCAGGACGTCTGTCTAAAGCCATAATGTTTCCCTCCATTTAATTGTCTATTTATGTTCACATAATAAAAACCGTAACGTACGAATTATTAACAAACTAATTGTACTACAAAACGCACTGATTTTACAAAATCCTATTTGAATTTCGTAAGCGCTTAAAAAGACGGTGCCTAGTGGACACCGCCCTGAATAGATACAATTAAATGAAAGCTCATCTGCAGCATTGGCTTCTGGAAAACTCTGACCATGGCATGAGATCCTCCAGATATTCATCTGTGTGATCCCAATCGGTCATATTCGCCAACAGTTCCTGCAGGTATGAGAATACATCAAGTCCGTTTGCCTTAGCCGTTTCAATAAGGCTGTAGACTGTGGCTGATGCATCTGCACCTTTAGGTGTATCTGCGAATAGCCAGTTCTTCCGGCCGGTTACGAATGGTCTTATGGCATTTTCAGCTGCGTTGTTTGACAATGAACATCTTCCATCAAGAAGATAGTTCTCCATAAATGGCTTCTGATTCTGAGCATAGCTTACAGCTTTAGCGAGTTTGGATCCGCGAATTGGATTAACTGTTTCAAGCCACGCCCAAAAAGCCTCGAGAACCGGTTTCTCACGGTCAAGACGCTGGGTGTATCTATCTTCAGGACTAAGATCCTTTAGATCATCTTCAATTGCGAACAGTTTGTCGCAGTATTCCTTTCCGGTTACTGCAAACGATCCGCGTAGCTCCGCCTCTTTACCTGGCGGAATGGCTTCCACAAACTTTCGTCTGAGGTGTGCCCAACACCCGCAACGGGTGACTTCTGTGAGTTTGTTGTATCCGGAATATCCATCTGAGTGAACATAGCCCTTGAAATCCTTCAGGTACGTGGCTGCATTGTCACCACTTCTTGAAGGCTGGTAGTCGAACAGGATTATTGGTTCCTTACCATCGTTTCCTGTTCTGTAAACCCACATGTACGATTTGGTCTGTGGCTTCTTACCGTCCTCTTTGAGGACCTGGACCGGTGTTTCGTCCGCATGGACGATATCTCGGGCGAGGAGCTTCCTTCGCAGGTAATCCGTTACAGGCATAAGATAGTCCTCAGCACACCGTATGACCCAGTTGGCCATGGTGGCTCTTGAGAGCAAGATACCTATTCTCTCCCAGTCTTTTTCCTGGCGATAGAGTGGAATGCCTTGCATATATTTCTGGTACATCACATGAGCTACAGAGCTTGGCGATGCCAGTGAATGATTCATCAGTGATGTAGGTGCTACAGTTTTAATGATGTAAGGATTGTCTGTATGCTTGCAGGCAGGACATTCATACGCTTCTCTAACATACTTAACCAGCTTGAGTTGTGAAGGTATGTACTGAAGTTCCTGCCGTACAACTTCTCTGCCGATAGGCTTAAGCTTACCGTTACAGACTTCACATACAAGTTCACTCTCATCAAGGCTTAAAACTATTTCCTCCGTAGGGAGGTCGCCAATGATCATCTCATTGCGAACCCGCTTTTTACGAGGAGCAATGTCACCTTTAGCATTACGCTTAAATGGCTCCTGTACAGTAGAGTCAGCTTCCACTTCAACTTCGTTGAAGATTGACACCTGCTGGCTACCATCGTCAGCCTTGACTGTTTTCTCACTGGATGGTCCGAATTTGTCGTGGCGCATCTGTATGAGAATCTCAGTAAGGTTGTCTACCTGGCGTTTCAGGTCATTTATGGAATTTTGCTGCATGAGAATTGTATTGTCACGCTTAGTGATTTCGCTCTCAAGTTCCCTTATTCGGGCTTCATTTGCAGTCATTTTACGGTCCTTTTTCTTAGCTTTTAACTAAAGATATTGTACCATAAAAATGGCTTTAAGTCCAGTAATACCAAGGGTTTTCGCCGTTTGTATTCCTAAAATATTGCGCCGATTTTTGCGGGTTTAATTGCAAGTTTTTGCTCAGGTTTCAGGCCTTCCATTAACCAGCGAAACTGTTGCCATGTGATTGGTCTTAGCTCGTCTTCATTACGAGGCCATTGGAACTTGCCGCTTTCAAGTCGCTTGTATAGAAGGAGAAATCCATCGCCTTCCCAAAGCAGGGCTTTGATCCGGTCACACTTTCTTCCGCAGAAGATATACAGTGCCGGTGCAAACGGATCCATCTGGAAATGTTCCTGTACAAGTGTAGCAAGGCCGTCTATGGACTTACGCATGTCGGTATATCCACATGCTATATATATTTCCTTGGCTATAGAGATGTCGCCTAGCATACTGATTTCAGTGCCATGAGCACTGCCTCCACAGTTTGCTGATCTGTGCCGCTGGTAACTTCAACGATAGCCTGAGGAAGATGTATTATTACGGCTGCCTGCATTCCAGGCAGTGGAGACTGAACTTCAAGTTTTTTGAAGTGAGCAGGCTCCTGGTGAGCCTCAGCCGGAATGTGCATGGCACTTACCGGAAGGTTCTCTACTGTAGCTTCGCGAACCTTGCGGAGCCAGTAGTAATATGTTTTGACATTGATGTCATGTGACTCGCACCATGCCACAACGGTCATGGAACTGGCCTGACATTCAGATATGCGCTCATCCCATTGCTGAAGCCGTAGCTGCGCCTTAACCGCTTTAACTTTATCCATAAGTGAGACCTCCTTAGAGTTAGACCTTTTTAGACTTGCTTGGAGTAAATTAGCATTCTAAATCAGTTCAACCTACTCTAAATTATCTCACTGAGGATTCGGATATTAAAGGCACCCGGTTATTGTGCGCTTACTGAATTTCCGTTAAATTCTTCGATACGCGCGGACAAGAAAAGATTCTGAGACATTCATACTCAGAAGATAGGGCTATATCACAAAAGAGAGTTATAGGACAAAAAGATACAAAAGGCGAAGCAGAAAATTCCGCCTCGCCACAAAGTAATTTTTTCTTAATTTAACTATATTGTTACTGCTTCCTGAATAATTCCGCCTTAATAACGCCCTTTGGATCTTTAACCATTAGAATAACCAGCCAAATAATTAGTCCAAGAGCAACAACGGACAGTCCCAGATAAAAATCATTGAGCATATCCGTAGGCGCCGGGGTGAAAAATTCTGCACCAAGTTCTGCATACTCGAACACTGCATCAACAAGCCACATAAGAGATGCGCCCCAGTACATCCAGCAAAGAGTTCCGACCTTCATTTCATTTCGGGGCGCATTCTTATACCAAACGACTGTAGCAGTAATAGCCGCGAAAACCGTTGTAAGCAAAGTCATACCTTACACTCCCTCCTTCACGGATTCCGGCTTACGCATCGCCTTCTTTTCCATAACGGAATATACAGCAACCATACCGCCCCATACAGCCGTAACAAGAACCGCCATCATAACACCGGCACTACTCATTTCCGCCAGCATACTGGACGTTTGCCCATTTTCAACTGCAGTCAGGAATGGGAAGAATGGAACCACCTCGCCATGCCACAGATGTTCAAATGCCAGAAGTGCCGATCCACCCCAAAGCATCTTATTCAGCCAGCCAAGCTTTGTGGAAAATTTGACTTTTGTCACTTCCTTAACGGAATTGTCCGGGAGAGAAATTCTGATAGATTCCTCTTTTTCTTTTGACTTGATTATCTTCGTAGCGCATGTAGTTACGATAGCCTCTGCCGCTGGAACAAGAAAACATGCCATAATTATATACCTCCTAAAATCTACAGATGAGTTCGTGCCAAAACAAGGCATACCACCCCTCTGTAGAAGAACTTTATACCTTCGTATACGCACACTTATCGTATCACCCTGCAACAAAAAAAACAAGTGCTCACCTTGAGTTTATGCGTCACACTCATGTTGTCGATTCTGTCACAACTTACTGCCTGATTGTGCTCCCCCAGAGCACAATTTTCGTAATCTCTGCGTCTTCGTTATACCACACGAAACCTACCGCGCTTCCATTTTTGATTATTCGGGAGGCTTCTTTTTCAGTCAGCATCTTGTACTTCGACTCCGCATTTATGTGTTTTCCCGATTCATCCACACTATAAGTCCAGTCATAAAATTCCGCATCATTGGCCAGTGTTTCTGAAAGCTCATATTCCTTAAAGTCCGGATCATCGCCATCATAATTGGCCGGGGCAGTAATGATTTCAGACCCGTCCTTATCGATAATAGAAAGGTATGAACTGAATCCACTGACAGTGTTATCTGTATCGTATGCAAGATTCTGAGGTGCTCCTCCAGCAATGAGCTTGTCCTTCTCATCAACGAATTCCTTCACATCTCCATTGATATCCAGAAGAAGCCTTGAATTCTTGTGACGAAGCACCTTAATTGACATATCGCCTGCAGGCTTGAGATTAATCTCCCCACTTTCAGAATCGTATGAATACCTGTCATATACGTCGGAATCTCCGACTGGGTCCCCACAAGCACAGTAAAACGCGAAATGTCCATCCTCCCCAAAACTTATTGTTTCATCGCATGCAGAATCATAGTGAACCCACTCGTGCTCAGTCAAAAACTCAGGTGTTTTGTCAGAACCTCCGCAGCCTGTAAGCGCCATTCCTACAATTATTACTATTATCACCGTGCTCATTAATTGCCGATTCACGGCAGAAAATATTTTTTTCATGCTCCTACCTCCTTGAAAGGCCTGTCGCAGTATCTCACGCCGATATGGATAATGCGTTTAAGGCATCATGTTATTGAGTGCTTACCTTTATATCGTCTCTGCTGCTATTAACTTCTGAGCCATTTCTGTAAGCTCGTTTACTGTTTTTACTGGGGAAAGAATTCTTATCTCTCCTGCAAACTTAAATACCCATGAATAGAAGTTCGGGCTAAGCGCCACTTCTGGATATGCATAGAAAGTGGCGTCTGTTGCGATTTCTGTCTCAATGTCCTCACCAAATCTGTCTATTATATATTTCATATGCTCATTCCTGCACTGGAGCTTAACTCTAATAATTTCACCAGTGTCGAACATTTCAAAGACCTCGGTTGAATACTTCTCAACGCTGAAGTCTGCAGGTTTCTTAACCGCCTTCTCATCTGATATAGCGATTGATGCTACACGGTCAGCCCTGAAGGCTGATATGTTATCGTACTTATCAGAATATCCAACGATGTAATAGTAGTCTTCGTTCCAGAAGAGTGCATATGGGCTAAGAATATATACCTCGCCATCATGTCTATACACCTTCTTCTTTTCAGGAGAATACTCTGTGTAATTAAAAGTGATTTTCTTCTTCTTTGTGATTGCCTCATTAGCAGTATCTACCGTATAAAGAAGGCTTTTACTTCTAGACTTAACGCGATTCGCAGCATAGATATTGCGCTTAAGCTCCTTCTGCCTATGCTCATTAGAAAGCCCCATTAGCTTCTTGGCAAGCACCTGGCTCTTCTTCTGAGTAATGAATCTGGATGAGCTTACCGCATCAATAAGCATTATAAGCTAAGCCTGTTCGAATCTCCTGGACCCCCCCCAGAAATATTTGTTTGGCTTACTCTGAACAGTAACTATATCCATCCCGCATTCAACAATATTCTTCACAGTAAGTCGCAACTCTATCCCATCCAGTACCTAATTCTTCACAAATGCCCAGTCTTCTCATAAGTCCAGCCATAATTTCATTTCTGGATCTAGGCGGGTTGTCTATGATTCTATTCACATTTACCAACGGTGTTCCCGGATTAGTTATCTCTATTCTTGAACTAAAGATTTCTATAGTAGGTCCTGCTCCAGTGATAGACAAATCCTGATGTATCAAAGCATTCGCAATTAGCTCACGAAGAGCCACAATTGGATATATAGTTTTATCTTTTCGTATAGGTGATTCTATTGTTGATTTTGAAGGTAGTAACCCACTAATGTACTTTACCAAACCCTCAAACCCAGATGCATACCCTTTTACCCCAGTATCCTGCCTAAGTATATTAAGCCTTGTATCATTTTCATACTGAATCACTCTAATCCTTTTTCTCGCTAATGAAGGGAATTGCTCCAACTTCTTTGCAAACAACAATGCACCAAGATTTGTAATTGTAAACAGTCCATTATCCTGCTTAGCAATAATTCTGTCTTCTACCATATAATGTAAAATGTTGCTACTCTCTCCAGGTACAGCAATTCCGCTCATGTCAAAGTAACTAGTATAATCCAACCAATTTAACACATCGTCAACAGTCGCATCTTCCAGTGCTGGTAGTTCTTCAAATTTTGAACTGTTAATCTGCTGCCAGAGTTTTGCCTCCACCGAAGGATTATCTTTTAATTTTTTCTTATGTGAACCAATGCGAATGTACTCTATTTTCTTGAAAGTTACCGTTTTGCCTATTGCTTTATAAATAATCAAAACGATAATGTGTTTGCCATCTACTTCTGTTTCTGCAAACTCAAAATTTGCATTATCACTTGATAATCTTCTCAGCCATGGCTCTAAATCTTCGTTGCCTTCGCCTTTCTTAGTTCTATAATTAAATACCGTACCAACAACCTCGTGAGAATCATCTTCGATTCCCCATACAACATAAGCATATGGCTTCCCTTCAAGTGCAGCAGTATTACTCAAAGCGCTAATATATTCACCTATCATCTGAGGATCACTATTGTTATGCTTGAATTCTACACACGGATGTTCAGAACCAGTTTTTAATAATTCTTTTATTAATAGATTTATGTTCTTCATTGTTTCCCCAATCAAAAAGCAAGTTAGCCTTTCCCAAGATACTGTATCAAGATACCTTTCAATAGCTATATATTGTGCTTGCGACTTGCTTATCTATACAAAAAGCAAGTTATAAGCAAGTTAGATTACGCTACTGTTTTATATCTAGTATATACAAGCTCGTGTATCATCACTCAAGCTCTTTAAATTACTTTTGTATCGCACTGAAACCCCTTGTTTTGTTGAATTAACAGTTCGATATTGAACGCTTTGAACCATTTGATTGCATTTCACAGAGCTCGGTGCGTCAAAAATGCGTCAGATAATGACATTTAAGCTTATTGTATAATCAATTCCTCTAGCATCGGATCGATACCTTCTTCAACAATATCTTCAATCATATGTTGTGCACTAAACCGGTTAACATCCCATGTCTAAACCACCAGCACCGCAGAACAGACTTACAGCTGTAAATTCTCTCATCTGCATCTCCTTTGCGCCATCTAAATTAGTATATTATACCACACTTTTCTGCTCATTATCGTCGACAGAAATATTATTTAACCGAACACAATTTTAAAATCAATTCATCTACTGCATCCGTGTATCTGCCTTCAGCAATTAACTGATTCCTAAAATCAACTAATGCTCTGACAATGATGTTTATTTCATAGTCATCAAACTTAAATCTTCTTCTCATGCTCATTCTCCTTTTTGAATTCAATTCAGTCATTTTTAAAAGAAATGACTGAATTGAATTTGCACATGACTGAATTAAAATATCTCCAACGGGGTCTTAGGGCACTCCCTACGTGCTCCTGCTTTCATCAAAAGCAGGTTTGCAGAACTCAGAGTAGTTCGGCGATGCTTGCTAAAGTTTTCGTACGACGCAAGCAATTTCCTTTTTCCGCACTCGGAGTAAAAAGGTTCTGCTTGTTACATATGACGACGAGGTCACTTAACGCTTCTTTTGCTCTCGTACTTAGGGCATCGCACTATAGTTGCCCGATAACTTTGCTTGCATTTGCACACGCATTGTCTGCATTTGTCGTTGTACTTGCGTCTCCCAGTGCTGGGATCAATGAAGAAATCCCACTCTTCTTTATCACTTTTTCTCATTCGCCCCATAGTACCACCCCCCCTCTTTTACAGTCATGATTTGGTGCTGTTTTTAACATTTTTCTTCCCTGTAAGCGACGATTATTGCTCGAAGGTAATGTTTTATTACATAGCTATTCTTCCTTCTCTTACGGCCTTGTCATGCTGGATAAGCGCATCATAGTGAATTCCCATTGTTGCAGGAGCATTATACAGCGTTGTTCTTATGAATGCAGGAATGTTTTTAATTCCCTTTTCATGACTCAATAACGAGTTGACTACATATTGCATGTGACAAAAGTTCAACTTTTTATAGCGATGCTTAATATGTTCAACAGATCGCTCTTCTCCATCCAGCTTCATTGTTTCTCTGGATGATGTCAGTGCATCAACTGCAGTATCAACAATTTCACATAACATATCTGTGTGTGTTGGATAGGCTTGAAGAAGAATTGGGAACTCAATTTGATCAATCAATCGTTCACGCTCTTGAACGATTGATTGATAGTCTATTGTTTTATTTTTTGTTGTAGTCTTTGTCTTTGTTGGTGGTTCTGCATCCTGAGGCTCTGGTGACTCTACTGGCTTAACGCTTTCGATATACATCAGATCTTTTATTCTGTCCGGCACAAGTTCTATATAAAGATGGTTTCCATACTTGTGACCATTTATGACTTCATGCCTTTTATGCTTAATGATATAACCGCACTCTTGCAATCTATTAAGTGCTTGCTTGACTTGCTCATACGAGAAATTGAATTTATCAGCTAAGTCTCCAATGCTTTTTTGAAGCAAGTCTGCGTAAAACTTCTTTTTCCAAATCGTTTGACCTGTTACTTCATCCTTACTTTCTGTAGGTCTATACCAGTACAGCAGCTCTGATAAAACTATTATTGCTACTGTATTTGGTCTTCCACTATCCAGCTTTATCTTGCTGAACCAGGAAGTAGGCACTACATTTCCATACTAAGTTTATCAAATAAATATGCTCAGTTTGTATAATACAAGCACTACTATCCGGAGGTAATGCTTGTGTCAATCAAAATAGAAACGCCAGTTAACTTAAAGGTTGATAAGTTAACTGATCTACCGAAACTGAGGAAATTTATGCAAGATAACAACTTAAAATTTAACAAGTCTGCAATAGCAAGAGAACTCAATGTTGACAGACGTACTGTAGACAAATATCTGAAAGGGTTTAAGAAAAAGGCACATAGAGACAAGCCGTCAAAGGTTGATGAATTTAAGGATGTGATACAGAATTTACTATCATCTGATACTCAAGTGTTTCATTACAAAAGTGTACTGTACAGGTATTTGACTGATAACTATGGTATGTGCATCCCTGCACCAACGTTCTACCATTACATAAAATCTGTTCCAGAATTTGATGACTACTTTAGAAAATATTCTTCAAGTAGCGAATCGGGTACTGTAATTAGGTTTGAAACGCGATATGGAGAACAGGCCCAACTGGATTGGAAGGAATCTATACCTTTCATACTAGCCGACACTGGCGAAACGATAAATGTTAATGTGCTGGTTTTAATCCTGGGGTATTCAAGGTTCAGAATATACAAACCTGCAGTATGCATGACACAGGATGTACTGATGCATCTTCTGACAGAAAGTTTTGAAGCTATTGGTGGAGTGCCAAAAGTAGTACTAACAGATAATATGAAAACTGTTATGGCACAAGCTAGAACAAAGTATCAGAACGGTAAAGTAAATAATAGATTTGAAGTATTTGCTAAAGACTTTGGCTTTGAGGTAATCCCATGCAAAGCAGCAACACCTAAAACAAAAGGAAAAGTAGAATCTCAGATGAAGTACCTTGATGAGATACGTGCGTATAGCGGACAGCTGGATTTAGTTGAATTGTATGAGCTGATAGAACGAATAAATAACAGGGTTAACAATTCGATTTGCCAGGGAACAGGAAGAATTCCAATAATGGAATTCAAAAAAGAAAAAGATTCCCTACTACCGCTACCACACGAAAACGTAAGGAATCAATACAGAATTCGAACCAGACAGGTTAAGGTTAATGCTGCCAGTATGATTAACGTAAAGTCAAATCAGTACTCTGTACCTCGTGACTATGTCGGTAAAGATGTCACATATCAGATACATGATTCTACTATCTATGTGTACTTTAACACAAAATTGATAGCAGTTCATCCTGTTAGTACCAGAAAACTGAATTACGCATTAGATTATTATACAGATGTTCTTGCAACTAAATATATTAATAGATCCTCCGATGAGGTAAGAGAAATGGCAAAGCACAACCTTGAAATCATTGGAGGCATATATGAATAACACAAGTGCATACACAAGGATCATTGAGAATCTGCAGTTTCTAAAAAGCAATGAATCACTAAAAGTAATAGACAAGACTTTAGATTATGTAAATGCAAACAACATGTCGTTCGTAGATGGGTTTCTGTATTTCACGGAGGCCCAGGTTGAGCAGAAGAAAGCAAATCTAATTAAGCATTCGGTAAATATGGCAGGCTTTCCCAAGCACAAGACATTGGCAGAGTTTGAATTTGATTATCAGTCATCCATAAATCAACAGCAGATATATGATTTGAATTCTCTACGATTCATTGAGAAGCAGGAAAATGTCATATTCTATGGCAACAGTGGTGTTGGGAAAACCCATCTGGCAACTGCGATAGGAATAACAGCAGCACAGAATAGGCAATCAACGTATTTCATAAAATGTTCTGATTTGATGGATACATTGAGAAAGGCTCAGCTTGAAGGACGACTGCCAGAGAGACTAAAGAAATTCAGCGGATACAAACTACTGATAATTGACGAATTAGGATATCTTCCAATTTCGAAAGAAGATTCGAAACTATTCTTCCAGCTAGTAGATAGAAGATATGAAAGAAATAGCACAATCATAACAACAAACATCAACTTCTCACAGTGGGATGAAATATTTGGAGATGCAATGATAGCTGGAGCAATTGTTGATAGACTGCTTCACCATTCAACAGTGGTTACAATCAAAGGTAAATCCTACAGATTGCAATCACTGTATAACATGGATGAAGACAGTAAATCATAAAAACTGTACATTATTATTTGATAAAAAGTGTGCATAAAAATCTTGAAATTTATAGTATTGATTGTATAGAGTGTGTGAAATAATTTCTGTAAATTATCCGTTCTATGGTAATTAAGATGGGA
>JAUNFA010000020.1 GCA_030525285.1 Bacillota bacterium
GTTATATCTGCAGGCGAAAAACAGACCAATTAGAGGATGATGAGGGGTAAATAATTACCCCTCATTTTTTATTGTTATGTAATATTACGTGTTTAGTGTTGACATACGTAATATTACGTAGTACAATTAAAACATAGAAAGGACGAGCCAAATGAAAACATCAGAATTATTAAAACTACTAAAAAAGAACGGTTGCAAATTCGTGAAGAATGGTTCGAATCATGATTTATGGTACAGTCCAATAACTGGCAAGGATATTTGGATTCCAAGACATAAAAGCCAGGAAGTACCAAAAGGAACTGCAAATGCAATCCTAAAAGATGCGGGGCTAAAATAGCCCCTCACCTATTGGGATTTTATAAGAAAGGAGCTTTTATTATGAAGTATGTTTATCCAGCTATATTTAAACCAGAAGATAACGGAATGTATTCAGTTATTTTTCCAGATATTGAAGGTTGCTACACATGCGGAAATGATTTAGCACATGCTATCTTTATGGCGGAAGATGTTCTTGCTTGTGCATTATGCCACTATGAAGATACTGGCCGTAGTATTCCTGCACATAGTAGCCCTGAGGCGATAGAAATTGAAAAAAATGACTTTGTGAATTATGTATACTGTGACATTACAGAATACAGAAAAAAACACAGTAATCGTGCAGTCAAAAAAACGTTATCAATTCCTGAATGGTTAAATGAAGCAGCTATTGCAAAAGGATTGAATTTTTCTCAAGTCTTACAAGATGGGCTTAAATCTGCACTTAAAATTGATTAACCGAATGGATAAAAAGTGGTTAAAAAATTATATGAGATAGCACAGACATGGGAATAAGGACAGGATAACGGAGCAGTTACATACACGTAGCTGCTCTTTTTCATGTTTAGCAGTATGTGTTTTTTGATGTGTAATTATTGAATTTTCAAGAGCTTTATTATACCATTTACGGATGGATTTGCAATTTGCAGCACTTATAATTTCATCAAAAAAATAGTTGTTTTTTTGTATGAGAAAACGTATACTGGTAGAGTAATATAAAAACCGTTGTGTTTTAGTCGAGGGGGCATCCGTGCTATCTCGACTTTTTCGTTTTTGTAAGCTAGCGGTTGGTTTTGTAATAAATACAGAATGAGTGCAAGATGGGCTTAAATCTGCACTTAAAATTGATTAACCGAATGGATAAAAAGTGGTTAAAAAATCCAGTGAATAGCGATAAGACATTGAAATCACTGGATTTACGCACAATCCAAACATTAATGCTGCAGCTCCTTTCTTATTATAATTTACAGGTGAAAAATATCACAATTTGGAGTATAATTGTTAAGATATTGTAATAGAGAGGAATTCATAATATATGACGATTAAAGTTCTTAAATTTGGTGGTTCGTCCCTGGCTGATGCGGAACAGTTCCGCAAAGTTAGAGAAATAATTTTCAAAGAGCCGGGAAATAAGTATGTGGTGGCATCGGCGCCGGGCAAACGATTTCCCGAAGATATTAAGGTAACGGACTTGCTTTATAAGTCAATGAAGAAGGCTGTATCAGGTGGCAATTTCCAAAGCCGGCTTGATGAAATCAAGGATAGATTTCAACAAATTATTGAAGATTTGGGAATTGCAATGGATATTGAACCTGATATTGAGCTTATTAGGGAGCATCTTTTGGGAACTCCGGATACCTCTTATATGGGAAGTCGTGGTGAATATCTTAATTCCAAAATATTAGCAGAATATCTCGGATTTGAATTCATAGATCCTGCCAAGTGTGTTGTGTTTGATAATGAGGGCAATTTCATGGCGGAAGAAACAAGAGAGCTTCTGAGCAAGCGGCTTGAGGATGTGGATGCTGCGGTAATTGCAGGATTCTATGGGGCCAGGAAAGATGGCAGACTTCAGACATTTTCGAGGGGCGGTTCTGACATAACAGGGAGCATTGTAGCAGAAGCTGTAGGTGCGGATATCTATGAAAATTGGACGGATGTGTCAGGGCTTCTTGCTGCCGATCCGAGAATAATAGATAATCCCAAAGGTGTTGAATACATTACATATAGGGAATTGCGAGCTCTTTCGTACATGGGAGCATCGGTGCTCCATAGGGATGCAGTATATCCCGTTGCCAAAGCGGGAATACCTATTAACATCAGAAATACCAACAGACCTAATGATAAAGGCACTATGATAGTGTCCGACATGCCTGAATGGGTAATGTCAGATCAGATTTCAGGAGTGGCAGGATTCAAGGGGGTTACAATTATCCACATTGAAAAGATGCGCGTCAGTGATGAGGCTGGATTTACAGCTGTTATTCTGGATGTGTTCAAGGATAAAGGAATACCTTTTGAACAGTGTCAGACAGGTATAGACACTGTAACAGTGTCAGTCAAGAGTGAATTTGTTGAAGGCGCAATTCTCAAGGATATTCTCTATGATATTGAAAAAAAGCTGGAGCCGGACGATATTTTCGTCAGAAGCAACATGGCAATGGTAGCTGTTGTAGGCGAAAACAATGCGGATAGCTGCAATGCCACATCGGAACTTTTGAGTGCAATTAACCATGCAGACATTGAGATATTCACAATAAATCAGGGAGCAGGTAATTTAAATCTTCTTGTTAATGTAAGCGAGAATGATTATGAGAAGACGATAAAAGTGCTGTATGATGTAATTGCAGCACAGATTGACAACTAAATAAAAGATTGAAATAAAAAGGGGATTAGCACCAATGATATGGACTAATCCCCTTTGATTATGAATATGTTATTCAGCTGAGAGTCGCTTTTTTCTTTCATCAGCAGCTGCAGTGAAAAGAACGTCTACGGATGAGTTGAGAGCAGTTTCGCATGAGTCCTGAATAACCCCTACAATGAAACCTACGCCCACAACTTTCATTGCTATGTCTGCAGGAATTCCGAAAAGTGAAGTTGCCATAGGAATCAGAAGAAGCGAGCCACCGGCAACACCTGATGCTCCGCATGCACTTACGGCACTGAGTATACAAAGAATAATTGCTTCAGGTACAGTAACAGAAATTCCCATGGTATATACTGCGGCCATTGTGAGAATGGATATTGTGATTGCGGCACCACCCATGTTTATTGTAGCTCCCAAAGGAATTGAAATTGAATAAGTGTCTTCATCAAGATCCAGAGCCTTACAAAGTTCCATATTAACAGGAATGTTTGCAGCTGAACTTCTCGTAAAGAATGCAGTTATACCGCTGTCTTTAATACATCTAAATACCAGTGGATAAGGGTTCTTACGGGTTGCAATGAATACGATAATCGGATTAATGATAAGTGCGTCAATAAGCATACACCCTACGAGAAGTACGATGATTTTGGCATATGAACGCAAAGAGCCTATTCCGGTTTCGGCAATCGTAGCAAATATAAGGCCCATTACACCAAGAGGTGCGAAGCGGATAACCCATTTTACTATTTTGCTCATGGCATTGGATAAATCCTGAACAAAGTTCTTTGTTGCTGGGCTTGCCATTCTCAGTGCGATACCAAGCAGTACAGCCCATGCCAGAATACCGATATAGTTAGCATCGGCAAGAGCACCTATAGGATTTGATACAATATTGTTGAGCAATGTTAGCATTACCTCAGAAATATCAGAAGGTGGAGTTATGTCCGTACCACTCGAGTTAGGAAGCGAAAGCTTCAGTTTGAAGACGAAGCTCATGAGTACGGCGATGGTTCCAGCAGCAATAGTTCCTACAATGTACATGACCAGAACTGCCTTAAGATTGGTTTTCTGTCCGTGTTTGTGCTGGGCGATGGCAGATGTTACAAGGAATAGTACCAGCACAGGCGCTACAGCCTTGAGAGCTCCTACAAACAGATTTCCCAGCATGCTGATGGCACTCAGCTTTTCCGGAGCTATGAGCGCGAGAATAATGCCAAGAATCAGACCTATTATTATCTGCTTTACTAGACTGAGGCTGTTCCAGGCCTTGAGTAATTTTTTCATGTTTCCTCCATAAATGTTGTCATATCTGAATTTATTGTTCACCGAATTAGTGACAATTAAAACAATGATACCACAGATGTACTATCATTACAAAAGTAAATTGCAATTAGCTAGTTGACACCCGTAACCTGACATTTATGATAAAAGCATATTAGATGGACACGGGCATTTTATTTTTGTCATGAAAGGACCGAGCTATGTTATAATGGAGTGAATTCGGAATATGTGAATTGAAACATTGTTCGGATTTTAAAGGTCGAGATAAAGACATCTAAAAAATAAAGGAAAGAATTTAGTATAGGCATGAATATTTGCATTTATGGAGCTGCAAGCTCAACTATTGATGATATATATATGATTGAAGCGGAGAAGTTGGGAGCGACCCTGGCCTCAAGAGGTCACAGTCTCATATTCGGTGGCGGAAATGAAGGCTCAATGGGAGCTGTAGCACGAGGTTTTAGCCGATGTGGTGGTGATATAACAGGCATAGCACCACGATTTTTTGATAAACCGGGAGTATTGTACGATAAGTGCACGCAATTCATTTATCCAGAAGATATGCGAGAGCGCAAATCCCTTCTTGAAAGCATGTCTCAGGCAACTGTAGTGACACCGGGAGGTATTGGAACCTATGAGGAATTCATGGAAATTTTTACTCTCAAAAGTCTTGGCAGAATAGATCGCCCTATTGTACTTTATAATATTAACGGGTACTATGATCCTATGGTGAAACTGCTGATGCATACCGTTGACAACAATTTTATGTCACGGGACAAAATGAATCTTTTTATGGTGACTGCAGACGCAGACACAGCAATTGAATATATAGAAAATTACAACACTGAACAGCTTCGGGAGTATTGATAATGATTAATTGGGAAAACACAACTGAATTAGATGCATTCAATAAGCTTCTGGCCTCTGTGTCTGTGAATCTGCAGGAAGTAATGGCTGGAGCAGAAGGCGCCAGAAGAGTTGCCGAATGTAGCGTACCAATGGCAGCAGGTCTTGTATATAATTATGCAGCCAAAGCTGTTGACGGTGATATTCTTAATATACTTGCAGAACTTGCCGATGAGGCTCAGCTTATTCAAAAGTACAGAGAGCTTTATAACGGAGCAATAATAAATACCGGTGAAAATCGTCTTGTCCTTCATCATCTTACACGCGGGCAGTTAGGTAATGCAGTTATTGCCGATGGTGTTGACAAACGCGAATTTTATCTTAGCATAGAGAAGGAAATTGCAGAATTTGCGGACAAGGTTCACTCAGGTGAAATAACTAATGAAGCAGGTGAAAGATTTACAGCTGTGGTGCAGATTGGTGTAGGTGGTAGCGATTTGGGACCGAGAGCCGTATATATGGCACTGGAAAATTGGTGCAGGGCGAAAGATAGACTTCTTATGAAAGCTGGATTCATAAGCAATGTAGACCCTGACGATGCTTTGAACGTGATTGGAACTACAGATCTTGAACATACACTATTCATACTTGTTTCCAAATCAGGAACAACGTTGGAAACATTGACAAATGAATCTTTTGTCAGAGAAAAACTGGCTGAAGCCGGTCTTAAACCGTCAAGGCACATGATTGCAGTAACGAGCAGAACATCACCGATTGCTACAAGTGACGAATATATGAAGGCATTCTTCATGGACGATTACATAGGCGGCAGATATTCGGTAACGTCGGCGGTGGGAGGTGTAATCCTTTCTTTAGCATTTGGTCCAGACATATTTCATAGATTTATTTCGGGGGCAGCTGAAGCTGATAAGATGGCAGATAATCCTCAAATTCTTGAAAATGCAGCATTACTTGACGCACTTATTGGAGTTTATGAAAGAAATGTGCTGGGATATAAGGCAATGGCAATGCTCCCTTATTCTCAAGCATTAAGCAGATTCCCAGCCCATCTTCAGCAACTTGAAATGGAATCGAACGGCAAGTCGGTTAACAGATTCGGGGAGCCTATTGATTATGATACAGGATATATTATATTTGGTGAACCGGGAACTAACGGACAACATTCATTCTATCAGTTGCTTCATCAGGGAACGGATGTTATACCGCTGCAATTCATTGGATTCAGGAAGAGCCAGACAGGCAGCGATCTGGAGATTCAGGGGAGCACCAGTCAGCAGAAGCTGTGTGCCAATGTAGCAGCACAGATTATGGCCTTTGCCTGCGGCAGAGATAATGAGGATACAAATAAAAGATTCGACGGAGGCAGGCCGTGTAGTTTGATAGTTGGAGAACAATTAACCCCGGAGGCGACAGGCGCATTGATTTCACATTTTGAAAACAAAATAATGTTTCAAGGCTTTATATGGAACATTAATAGTTTTGATCAGGAAGGGGTTCAGCTGGGCAAAACTCTTACCCGTGACGTGTTGTCTCACAAGACAGATGGAGCATTGAAAGGGTATTCTGATTTGCTGGGAATATAGACATGAATAAAGCATGAATTCAGAACATTTATCAATGTCATACAAAAGACCCGCGACATATAATCGTCGCGGGTCTTACTTATATCATTGTAACAATTCAGAGAAGCAGCCTATTGGCAGTTTCTCAACGCTCTTTATAACTGAGGTCCTGCTGCTACAAGCTCCTTGCCGGCTTCATTTTCTTCATACTTTGCGAAGTTCTTAATGAATCTGCCAGCCAGATCCTTTGCCTTAACATCCCACTCTGACGCATCTGCATATGTATCTCTAGGATCAAGAATTGCAGGGTCAACACCAGGAAGTTCCGTTGGAACTTCGAAGTTGAAGTAAGGGATTGTCTTGGTAGGAGCATTTTTGATGTCTCCATTAAGAATGGCGTCAATAATACCTCTTGTATCCTTAATTGAAATTCTCTTGCCTGTACCGTTCCATCCTGTGTTAACCAGGTAAGCCTTGGCACCGCTAATATTCATTCTCTTAACGAGTTCTTCAGCATACTTTGTCGGATGCAGTTCCAGGAATGCCTGACCAAAGCATGAGGAGAATGTAGGAGTTGGTTCTGTAATACCTCTCTCAGTACCTGCAAGTTTAGCTGTAAAGCCTGACAGGAAGTAGTACTGAGTCTGTTCAGGAGTCAGAATTGATACAGGTGGCAGTACACCAAAAGCATCAGCTGAAAGGAATATTACGTTCTCAGCTGCAGGAGCTGATGATACAGGACGTACAATATTGTCGATGTGCTCGATTGGATATGAAACACGAGTATTTTCTGTTACGCTTTTATCTGCGAAATCAATCTTTCTGTTTTCATCAACGGTAACGTTCTCGAGGAGTGCATTTCTTCTGATGGCATTGTAAATATCAGGTTCGCTTTCTTTGTCAAGATTGATAACCTTGGCATAGCATCCGCCCTCGAAGTTGAAGATTCCGTTGTCATCCCAACCGTGCTCATCATCACCGATGAGAAGTCTCTTAGGATCAGTTGAAAGGGTTGTCTTGCCTGTTCCTGAAAGACCGAAAAAGATAGCGGTATTCTTACCATCCATGTCGGTGTTTGCTGAACAGTGCATTGAAGCGATGCCCTTGAGAGGCAGATAATAGTTCATCATTGAGAACATACCCTTCTTCATTTCTCCGCCATACCATGTATTGATTATAACCTGTTCTCTGCTTGTAATGTTAAATGCAACACATGTTTCTGAATTAAGTCCCAGTTCCTTGTAATTTTCAACCTTAGCCTTGGAAGCATTGTAAATAACGAAATCAGGTTCGAATGTTTCAAGCTCTTCATCTGTAGGAACAATGAACATGTTCTTAACGAAGTGAGCCTGCCATGCTACTTCCATAATGAATCGGATGTTCATTCTTGTGTCAGGATTAGCACCGCAGAAAGCATCAACTACATAGAGTTTCTTGTTGCAGAGAGCATCTCTGGCAATTCCCTTAACTGTTGCCCATACTTCTTCGGACATAGGGTGATTGTCATTCTTGTATTCGTCGCTTGTCCACCATACTGTATCTTTGGAATTTTCATCCATTACGATATATTTGTCCTTAGGCGAACGACCTGTATAGATTCCGGTCATAACATTAACTGCGTCAAGTTCTGTAAGCTGACCCACATCATAACCTGTAAGATCAGGATTCATTTCCTCTTCAAACAGTTTTTCATATGACGGATTGTAAACTATTTCCGTTGTACCTGTAATACCATATTTTGTTAAATCTACATTTTTCATTTCACATAACTCCTTTAACAAAATTCTTTATCTTAAACTGTAACAATTGATATCAGATTAAAGTATGAATCTACCTTTTCAATATAAACCAAAGCCGGGTAAAATGCAACGCAATAAGAGGGGGAATTCAAATATTGACAGGTCGAAAAAAAGAGCATACCATAGAAAGGAATTCAACATATTTGGAAGGGAGTTTGCTTATGGGAAACAGCAAAAACAGTCTTAAGGCTCCGATTATTACGTTCATTGTCTTTGTTCTGTACACGGCAGCAGTGGCACTAGTAGATGTAAAGCCTGAGGGACAGATGCATTCCAATATTGGAATGGCTACAATAAATAAGGCAGTGTCAGACGCATTGGGCGTTCATATGATATGGTATGACATAACAAATATTCTGGGAATTCTAGGTCTTCTTATTGCAGGTTTTTTCTGCGCGGTAGGGGTGATTCAGCTTATAACGAGAAAGAGTCTTTTTAAGGTGGACAGAGATATTATAATTCTCGGCGTATTTTATGTGGTGGTCATTATCTGTTATCTGCTTTTTGATCATTTCACTATTAACTATCGTCCTGTAATGATTGACGGAGAACTGGAATCATCATATCCATCATCTCATACAATGTTAGCAATCTGCATAATGAGCACGGCAATACTGCAACTCAAATGGAAAATGCGCGATGAACATATAAGCCGTATTGTACAGGGAGTGCTGTGGGCTCTTATAGTTCTTACAGTTGTAGGAAGAATGATATCAGGTGTTCATTGGTTTACGGATATTATCGGTGGGGTTCTGCTTTCGGCATTTCTTGTATCTATGTACATGTGGTTTGTTTATGAAGCGGGAGGTCCAGGAGGAAAGAAAAACAGCAGAATGCAGGATTCCGGAAAGAGATAAAGATTGTAATAGATTGGAAAATAAAAGGAGGGTGCATACTGGCCTGCTTTCGCAGTGCGGTATGTACTCTCCCTTTTATTTTTATATATTTTCGGCAATGTCATATATGAGCTTTTCGGATTTC
This sequence comes from Bacillota bacterium, assembly GCA_030525285.1. Lineage (GTDB taxonomy): Bacteria > Bacillota > Clostridia > Peptostreptococcales > Anaerovoracaceae > Lentihominibacter. The sequence continues at coordinate 9,177 of JAUNFA010000020.1, forward strand.
TCCCATCCGAGGCAAGGGTCGGTAATGGATTTGCCGTAAATTCCTTCGCCGATTTTCTGAGTTCCATCTTCAATGTAGCTTTCGATCATGAAACCTTTGATCATGTTCTTAAGGTCAGGATTATACTTTCTTGAGTCTAGAACTTCTTTGGATATTCTAATCTGTTCAAGATATTTCTTATCAGAATTGGCATGATTCACATCAACGATGACAGCCTTGTTTTTTAGGTTGTTCTTATCATATGCTTCACTTACCGCAACGAGATCTTCGTAATGATAGTTAGGAACACTCAAACCTCTGTGATTGACAAATCCGCGAAGTATGGCATGAGTCAGGTCGTTGCCAAGTGTTTTGACTTCCCATCCCCTATAAATGAATTTGTGCGGACTTTGAGCAGCAATGATTGAATTGAACATAATGGAATTTTCACCAGAGGTTGGGTTTTTCATTCCTACCGGTATACTCATTCCTGACGCTGTCAATCTGTGCTGCTGGTCTTCAACTGAGCGAGCACCTACTGCACAGTATCCGAGAAGATCTGAAAGGTATCTGTAATTTTCGGGATAGAGCATTTCGTCAGCACATGTGAGCCCTGTTTCTTTGATGGCGGCCGTATGAAGCCTGCGGATGGCAACGATGCCTTCGAGAAGGTCTTCTTCCTTTTCCGGGTTAGGCTGGTGAACCATTCCCATATAACCCTGGCCTGTAGTTCTAGGTTTATTAGTATATATTCTTGGAATAAGAATAAGCTTATCCTTTACTTTTTCCTGAACTGTAGCGAGTCTGGATGTATAGTCAAGTACAGCATCCTCTCTGTCTGCGGAGCAAGGTCCAATGATTAAAACGAATTTGTCGCTTTCGCTTCTAAAAACTTTGGCAATTTCTGTGTCGCGTTCTTCTTTGATTGCTGCAATTTCTTTAGTGACAGGATACTCCTCCTTAATGACTTTTGGAATGGGAAGTTTCCTCGAGAATATGCTGTTTTTCATAGTTAATCTCCATTCATTTTTATTTTTTACGGTGAATATTGTAACATAAAATGGAAAATAAATAAATGCGAGTAAAAGTGTAAATTGAAATTGTATTTGTGGTATAATGAACCCACGTTTGTTATGGAAGGAATTAGTATATGAAACCATCAGGATTTACACTTAAAACCAAAAATCTGATACTGGTCCCTGCAGATGATAGCAGATTATGGACTAAACCATGGTACATTAACAAAAGAGATACCGGGACAAATGTGGGACGTGTTGCATTCAAGGGTAATCCAGAAAATTATGCCGTGGAGATTGAGATAAATATCAAGTCGGACTTCAGAGGTAGAGATTATGACAGTGAAGCTCTCGAAATAATTTCCAACTGGGCTTTGGGTAAGGATAAAGTATTCTTTGTAGAAGCTTATGCATATGTGGATGACCGACCTGCAATAACAGCGCTAACACATGCTAAATTTGTGGAAGATGAGAATATCGGCAAGAAAACAAGATATATACGAAGGAGAGATAAGATGCCGTGGCTGATTATAACCATGAGCATGTTCCTTAGTGGAGGATTTGCCATAGGATTTACTATTCACAGCGTTGTGCAAGGTCTGATTATAGGAGCCTGCATGGGACTGTTTTTCGGAATCTTCATGAACATAAGAGGTAAGAAGCGTATTGAAGTCGCGGAGAAAGAATGGCGCGACAGCAAAATTAAACACAGGAAGCGATAGGTGAATATGTTAACAGGAAAACAAAGAAGTTATTTAAGAAAGCTTGCTCAGGAACTGGATCCACTGGTTTATATAGGAAAGAATGATATGACGAAAACCGTGCTCGATGAAATGGATTCACTTCTTGAGAGTAGAGAACTGGTTAAAGCCAAAATTCAGGATACAAGCACTCTCAATGCTAAAGAAACAGCCAATGAAATGGCGAGACTGCTACGTGCCGAGTACGTGCAGGCAATAGGTAGGCGTTTCGTACTTTACAGGAAGGCAAGAGATCCTGAAAAAAGAAAAATTATTCTCCCTAAGGCAGCAAAAAGAGGTGCCAGATAGTTGAAATACGATTCAGAACTGTTGACAATTGAATTAAAGGAAAGAAAACTCCTGAAAGCAGCAGCGCGTAAAAGAACTTCGATTATAGACAGGAAGATACAGCAGTATGTTCCGGATAATCTTAAGAAGACACTCAATGATATGTTTGAGCTTGCGTTTCGCAAGATTTTCCAGAATGGAGTTGAATTGATATCCATAACGTTTGACAAGAACAGTCCCGAGGAAGCGGAGGAAATGCTGAGAAAATCAAAGCTCGCAGCAACTTTTGATACAGGCATGTCCTTTGTGACAGGGACAGGACTCGGTTTGCTGGGTATAGGGGTTCCTGACATTCCGGTATTTACGGCGATGGTTCTGAGAAACATATATCAGATAGCATCGGCATACGGATTTGATTACAGAAGCAGGACTGAACAGGTATATATTCTTAAGGTTATAAAAGGCGCCCTTGCATCTGGAGAAGAAGCGGAAACAACTGCTGCAGAGACTGACAGATATGCGGATGATGTGGACTTAAGAGGGTGCGTTTATGATTCCTGGCTGGGAGATGAACTCGATGAAGCGGCTCATGCACTGGCAGACAGTATGATTTACATGAAATTTGTTCAGGGAATGCCTGTAGTAGGAGCAGCTGGAGGAATTTCAAATGCGTTAACCATGCGCAAAATCAGTCGATATGCGGATATTAAGTATCATAAGAGAATGGTAAGAAAAAAACTCAATAATCTTGAAGCTGAAGATAGCCAGGAGGACAATGAGAAAGAAACTTTAAAAGAAGGAAAAGAAAAAGAATAACAGATGTTAGGGGGCACACCGGAAACTGAGTTGGGTTAGGGTGCTCCTTATTTTATTAATAAAAAACAGAACAAATGTTCGCAAACCCATTGAGCTATAAAACCTGAAATAGTATAATTAGACAAGCGGACACAGGGGGAATGTAAAATGACAGAATTTAAGGTTCATTCAAAATTTCAGCCTATGGGGGACCAGCCTCAGGCAATAGATATACTGGCAAAAGGCATAAGAGAGGGAAAGAAGGCGCAGACTCTTATGGGTGTGACGGGCTCAGGCAAGACTTTTACAATGGCCAAGCTTATAGAACAGGTACAGAAGCCGACTTTAGTGATAAGTCACAATAAGACGCTGGCGGCGCAACTTCATGGTGAATTCAAGGAATTTTTTCCTGAAAATGCTGTGGAATATTTTGTTTCCTACTATGACTATTACCAGCCGGAGGCTTATGTTGCATCAACGGATACATATATAGAAAAGGACTCTGATATCAACGGAGAGATAGAGAAGCTGAGGCATTCAGCAACTGCAGCACTCAGTGAACGAAGAGATGTAATAATAGTGGCATCGGTATCCTGCATTTATGGTCTTGGTTCACCTATTGACTATGAAAATCAGGTGGTTTCATTGCGGCCTGGAATGGAGAAGGATAGACAGGAACTTCTCAGAAAGCTTGTTGATATTCAGTATACGAGAAATGACCTTGCACTTGAAAGGGGTAACTTCCGTGTAAGAGGAGACATCATAGATATATTTCCTGCAGGTGCTGAGAATCCGGTCAGGATAGAACTTTTTGGGGATGAAGTTGAATCAATTAAGGAAATAAACGGAATAACTGGAGAAATAATAGGTATAAGAAAGCACGTAGCAATTTATCCTGCATCCCATTATGTTACAAGTAAAGAAAACATTGAGAAGGCCGCAGGAACTATAAGCAGCGAACTGGAAGAGAGAATCAGGTGGTTTACTGACAGGGGCAAACTGATTGAGGCACAGAGGATAGAACAGCGAACCAGATACGATGTAGAGATGTTGCGTGAAATTGGAACATGCAAAGGAATTGAAAATTATTCCAGACATATTACGGGGCTTCCTGCCGGATCGCGACCGTATACGCTAATTGACTATATTCCGGATGACTTTCTTATAATAATCGACGAGTCTCATGTTATGCTTCCTCAACTGAGGGCAATGTATGCAGGTGACCGGTCAAGAAAGCAGTCGCTGGTGGATTATGGCTTTAGACTACCATCGGCGTTGGATAACAGACCTCTTAAATTCGAGGAGTTCAATAAACTGGTAAATCAGATTGTATATGTAAGTGCAACTCCTGCGGAATATGAGAGAGAAGAGAGCGGAGGAATTTCGGCAGAACAGATAATAAGACCTACAGGTCTGCTGGATCCGGTGATAGAGCTTCATGAAACCGAGGGTCAGATGGACCATCTGATAGGTGAGATTAAGGCAACTGTGGCAAAAGGTGATAGAGTGTTGATTACGACATTAACTAAAAAAATGTCTGAAAGTCTTACGGATTATCTTAAGGATGTAGGTATAAGGGTAAGATATCTTCATTCTGAAATAGATGCACTGGAGAGAATGGAGATAATAAGAGACCTTAGGAAGGGTGTCTTTGATGTGCTTGTCGGAATCAATTTGCTAAGAGAGGGTCTTGATATTCCTGAGGTTTCTCTTGTTGCGATACTTGATGCGGACAAGGAAGGATTCCTTAGAACTGAAACATCTCTGATTCAGACAATAGGAAGGGCTGCTCGAAATGCGGACAGCAAGGTTATAATGTATTGCGATGGAATCAGCAAGGCAATGCAGGCGGCAATTGATGAAACTGAAAGAAGACGACAGATTCAGAATGAGTATAACCAGTCTCACGGTATTGTGCCACAAACGGTTAAGAAAGATATTAGGAGTGTAATAGAGGCAACGAAGGTTGCAGAGGATTCCGCGGAATATGAAGGCAGAAGTCCGCTTGAAATGACGAAGAAGGAATTAAAGAATTACGTTGCACAGCTGGAGAAAGAAATGAGACAGGCTGCCGCCGACCTGCAGTTTGAACGGGCTGCGCAGCTTAGAGATATGCTGTTTGAATACAAAACGAGAATGTAGCACAGGAGTGGAAAATGCAGAAGGACATAGTGATAAGAGGGGCAAGGGAAAATAATCTAAAAGGGATTGATGTAACGATACCGAGGGACAAGATGGTTGTGCTGACCGGGCTGTCGGGTTCAGGCAAAAGTTCCCTTGCATTTGATACAATATATGCAGAAGGACAGAGAAAATATATGGAAAGCTTATCGTCCTATGCCAGACAGTTTCTGGGGCAAATGGAAAAACCGGACGTGGAATATATTGAAGGTCTGTCTCCAGCCATATCAATTGATCAGAAAACGACCAACAAAAACCCGAGATCCACAGTGGGAACTGTAACGGAGATTTATGATTACCTAAGACTCATGTATGCAAGGATAGGAATTCCCCATTGCCCTGTATGTGGCAGAGAAATTTCAAGTCAGACGGTGGACCAGATTGTTGAGGCTTTAATGTCCGAGGAAGAGGGAACAAGGCTTACGGTACTGGCTCCTGTTATCAGACAGAAGAAGGGGCAACATGAGAAAATTCTGGAACGAATAAGGAAAGAAGGTTTCAGGCGAGTTCGTGTAGATGGTGAAATCAGGCTACTTGATGAAGATGAGATAAAGCTTGAGAAGACATATAAGCATACAATTGAGATAGTAGTAGATAGGGTTAAGGTAAAAGACGGAATATCTGCAAGACTGGCTGAGGCCTGTGAGCTTGCCATAGAACATGGCAACGGTCTTGTTCAGGTTATAATAGGTGGTGAAGAAGAACAAAGAGAAAAAACATTCAGCACAAGCCTGTCTTGCCCGGAGCACGGAATCAGTATTGAAGAACTGGAGCCAAGAATGTTTTCATTTAATAATCCTATGGGAGCATGTCCGGAATGTAACGGTCTTGGATATTTACAGAGGATAGACCCAGAATTGATAATTCCGGATCACAGTCTCAGTATCGTGGATAAATGTCTCAGCAACATTTTTTCGACAATGGAACATACAAGCTATTACTGGCAGGTTATTAAAGCCCTCGCAGATAAATACAATGAGGATATTTACAAACCTTTCGGCGAGCTCTCAGAAGAATTCAGGAAAGTGCTTCTATATGGAACTGGAGATGAAACCCTTCAATATATTTACACCTCAAGAAACGGCACTGTTCAGCATAGAAATCATACTTTTGAAGGACTTATTAACAATCTTGAGAGACGATATAGAGAAACTAATTCCGAGTGGATTAAAGAAAAAATGGAAAAGTTCATGAATATGAGTGAATGCCATGTATGTCATGGCAAAAAACTTAAACCTGAACTTTTGGCGGTTACTGTCGGCGGAATCAACATTATGGAATTCTGTGACATGTCAGTAAGTGAAGCTTTGAATTTCATAGATAATATAGAAATCTCGGCGGAGCACAAGTTAATTGCATCAGAAATTCTCAAAGAGATAAAGGGAAGACTTACATTCCTTGCCAATGTGGGACTTGATTATTTGACATTATCGCGTGCAGCTGCAACTTTAAGCGGTGGTGAATCACAAAGAATAAGACTGGCGACTCAAATCGGCTCGGGACTTGTGGGGGTATTGTATATCCTGGATGAACCGAGTATAGGTCTGCATCAGAAGGACAATGCCAAACTTCTGGAAGCTTTGCGAAATCTTACAGATATAGGGAATACACTAATTGTTGTGGAGCATGATGAAGATACCATGTATGCAGCCGATCAGATTGTGGACATAGGCCCGCAGGCCGGTGCCAACGGTGGACAGCTTGTAGCTCAGGGTACGGTACAGGATATTATAAACTGTCCCGAATCTATAACCGGAAAATATTTGAGCGGCGAATGCAAAATTGAAGTACCTGCAGTAAGACGAGATGGTAATGGTGAGTTCATAAAAATAAAAGGAGCCTTTGAAAACAATCTTAAAGGGATAGACGTGGATATTCCTTTGGGAAAGATGGTTTGTGTGACCGGAGTGTCAGGTTCCGGCAAGAGCAGTTTGGTCAATGAAATACTGTATAAGCGAGCCTCAGCTCAAATATATGGCAGTAAGGACAAACCCGGACAGCATAAAAGCATTGAAGGATTAGAAAACATCGATAAAGTAATAGATATTAACCAGATGCCGATAGGACGAACACCAAGGTCGAATCCGGCTACATATACCGGCGTGTTCACACATATACGAGACCTTTTTGCACAGATACCAGAAGCAAAACTCAGAGGGTACGGTAAGGGCAGATTCAGTTTCAACGTCAAAGGTGGCAGATGTGAGGCGTGCTCCGGTGATGGCATCGTCAAAATCGAGATGCATTTTCTGCCGGATGTGTACGTGCCGTGCGAGGTTTGTCACGGACACAGATATAACAAAGAAACTTTGGAAGTAAAGTATAAGGGTAAGAGCATATATGATGTGCTGAATATGACTGTCGATGATGGATGCGAATTTTTCAAAAATCATCCGGCTATTTCAAGACAGCTTGAGACTCTCAGGAAGGTTGGACTTGGGTATATCAAACTCGGACAGCCAAGTACAGAACTTTCGGGTGGTGAAGCACAAAGAATTAAACTGGCATCGGAACTTTCCAAGAAGAGTACGGGCAAAACTCTTTACATACTGGACGAACCTACAACAGGTCTTCATTTTGCAGATGTGGATAAACTTATACAGGTTCTTAACAAGCTGGTGGATACAGGCAATACAGTAGTGGTGATTGAACATAATCTGGATGTTATTAAGGTGGCGGATCATATTATTGACCTGGGCCCGGATGGGGGATTCCGAGGTGGTAATATTGTCGCTCAGGGAACACCTGAAGAGGTAGCAGAAGTCGAAGAATCCTATACAGGGCAGTATCTCAAAAAAATGTTGTAGTAGTTAAAATTGCGATTTTGACTGTGATGTTAACTGGTACGCAAGGTTTGTGGAAAGTGACAGGAGGTTGTTGTTGTATAGTGATGATGGCTGGTGGTATAATCAGAATCAGTGTGATTAATTCAGTAATCCCGGTCAGATGAGGAGGTACAGTTAAATGTCTTACAAAAGAAACCTGACAATGCTTACGGATTTCTATGAAATAACTATGGCAAATGGATATTTGGAAACCGGAATGGATGATACAATTGCTTATTTTGATATGTTTTTCAGAAGAATTCCGGATGGTGGGGGCTATGCCATTATGGCAGGGCTTGAACAAGTAATCGAGTACCTCAAGGATCTTAAATTTACTGATGAAGATATTGAATATTTGAGGAGCAAGAATTCTTTTAGTGAAAAATTTCTTAAATATCTCGAAAGCTTTGAATTCAAATGCGATGTATGGGCAGTACCTGAGGGAACTCCTATTTTTCCGGGTGAACCAATTTTAACAGTGAGAGGACCGGTGATACAGGCGCAGTTTATTGAAACAATGATTTTATTGATAATAAATCATCAGAGCCTTATTGCAACCAAAGCAAGCAGGATTGTTCGGGCATCAGAGGGAAGGCCTGTAATGGAATTCGGCACAAGAAGAGCCCATAGCAATTCGGCTGCAATATATGGAGCTAGAGCTGCGTATATTGGGGGATGTGCAGGAACAGCATGTGTCATTGCAGATGAGGATATGGAAATTCCGGCGCTGGGAACAATGGCACATAGTTGGGTTCAGATGTTTGATGATGAATATGAAGCATTTAAGGCGTATGCGAAGATTTATCCGGACAACTGTACTTTACTCGTTGATACTTACAATGTACTTAAATCCGGAGTACCGGCAGCAATAAAAGTGTTTGATGAAGTAAAGCCAGAGAAAAAGGGTATAAGAATTGACAGTGGTGATATAGCATATCTTACTAAAAAAGCCAGAGCAATGCTTGATGAAGCGGGTCATTCAGATTGCGCTATTGTAGTATCAAATTCATTAGATGAGTATCTTATCAGGGATATTCTTCATGAGGGCGCATGCATAGATTCTTTTGGCGTTGGAGAGCGTTTGATTACCGCAAGAACTGAACCTGTCTTCGGTGGTGTCTATAAGCTGGCAGCAATTGAAAAAGAAGGAAGGCTGGTTCCCAAGATTAAAGTCAGTGAAAATGTAGAAAAAATTACAAATCCGGGCTTTAAATCTCTTTTCAGACTTTTTGACAGAGACACTGATGAGCCTTTGGCTGACCTTATCGCGCTGGATGGAGAAGTGATACCTGAGGATGGAGAATACGAAATATTCGACCCTAAGGCAACATGGAAAAAGAAGACGGTGAACAACTTTTATGCTGTCAATCTGAGAAAACCTGTTTTCGTTGGAGGCGAATGCGTCTATGAAAGTCCGACAATTGGAGAAATCAGGGAATATTGCAGGCGTGAACTTGATGGATTATGGGCAGAAATGAAGAGACTTGAGAACCCACAGACATATTATGTGGATTTATCCTATGAACTATGGAAGCTCAAGAGTGATATGCTCAGTAATAAAACAGAGATTGAGTACAAATAGCGTGTTAATCATAAATAAAAAATCGATGGACAGTTTTTAAACTTAGGACGTTGACTTAGTGCGTGGTAAAGTATATACTAAAGACGCACAAAAACTTTAACACGTTAAAACACTAAAAAATCGGAGGATTTGTGATGAAAAAAAGAATAGTAGCTTTATTATCAGTAGCGGTAATGATTATTTCATGTTTTGCATTAACCGGTTGCGGATCATCGGATTCGGATTCGGATAAGGATTATTCAGATCTGGCATATGTCAAAGATAAGGGAACGCTGGTTGTAGGTATTACTGACTTCGCTCCAATGGATTACAAGGATAAAGACGGTAATTGGATTGGCTTTGATGCTGACCTGGCAAAGGCTTATGGAAAATCAATCGGTGTTGATGTTGAGTTTATCGAGATTAACTGGGATTCAAAGGAAATGGAACTTGAAAACAAGAACATTGACTGTGTATGGAATGGAATGACACTTACCGATGGTGTAAAGGAAGCGATGGAATGTAGTAATGCATACTGCAACAACGCTCAGATGGTAGTAGTTAACAAGAACAAAGCGGATTCAATAAAGGATATTAAAGATTGCAAAGATTTAACATTTGCAGTAGAAGCAGGTTCTGCCGGTGAAGAACAGGCTAAAGAAAATGACTTAAATGCAACAGGTGTTGAAACACAGTCGGACGCAGTAATGGAAGTATCAGCAGGAACTGCAGATGCATGCATTATTGATTCACTTATGGCAGGTGCCATGGTTGGAGAAGGAACATCATATCCTAATCTGGTAGGAACAATTAAACTCAGTGAAGAGCTTTATGGTGTTGGATTCAGAAAGGAATCAGACATGGCTAAGTCACTTAACGAATTCCTGGCTGCAGCATATGATGATGGTACAGTTAAGAAAATAAGTGAGAAGTACGGTACTTCCGAAAGTGTTATCAAACCTGAATAATTGAGAATGCGCTAATAATTACCTGATAATCACGTTGATTAAAGGGAATAAGTTATAACTAGAATGGAGAAATTTTGACTATGTTTCAGTCGGTCATGCTTGAGCTGACAAACGGCTCTGTCAAGACAATTGAAATCTTTTTGCTGACATTACTGGGTGCGTTGCCTCTCGGACTGCTTATTTCATTTGGTTCGATGAGTAAAATAAAACCTATTAAAGTAATGGTTAAGATGATAGTTTGGATGATAAGAGGTACGCCTCTTATGCTCCAGCTAATCATTGTATATTACGGTCCGGGTCTTATACTGGGAACAAATGTATGGGGAATGGGAACAACAGGCAGATTTGTAGCAGTTATTGTTGCTTTCATAATAAACTATGCATGCTATTTTTCCGAAATTTACAGAGGTGGCATAGAGAGTATCCCACAGGGACAGTATGAGGCAGGAGCTGTACTAGGTCTCACTAAGAAACAGGTATTCTTTAAGGTTATTCTGCTACAGGTAATCAAGAGAATTCTGCCGCCGATGAGTAATGAATTCATTAATCTGGTTAAGGATACCTCACTTGCAAGAATTATTGCTGTATACGAAATCATATGGGCGGGTCAACTCTTTATCAAATCAGACGGTCTTATCTGGCCACTGTTTATGACGGGAGCTTATTATCTGCTTTTCAGCGGACTTCTTACTGTAATGTTTGCCAAGATTGAGAAGAAACTCAGCTATTTTAAATAAGGAGGAATTATGTCAGTATTAGAAGTAAAAGATTTGCATAAGTCCTTTGGTAAAGTTGAGGTTCTCAAAGGCGTGGATTTATCCCTTGATAAGGGTGAAGTAATGGCAATTATCGGCTCATCTGGAGGCGGTAAAACGACATTGCTCAGATGTATCAATTTCCTGGAGATTGCAGAACAGGGTACAATCAGAGTTAACGGTGAAGTCATATTTGATGGAAGCAGGGCTATAAGTGAAGAGGAAATGAGGATAAATCGTCTTCATTTCGGAATGGTGTTCCAGCAATTCAATCTGTTTCCGCAGTATACGGTTAAGGACAACATTACCCTTGCACCAAACCTTCTTAAGATTGGTACAGCAGAGGAAATAAATAGCAAGGCCGATGAGCTGATGAGAAAGGTCGGACTTGAAGACAAACGTGACAGTTATCCATGGCAATTATCAGGTGGGCAGCAGCAACGAGTTGCCATTGCCAGAGCCTTAGCTATGGATCCTGACATTCTTTGCTTTGATGAACCTACATCGGCACTTGATCCGGAACTTACAGGTGAAGTGCTTAGAGTTATTAAAGGACTTAAATCAAAGGACAATACAATGATTGTTGTAACTCACGAGATGGGATTTGCTAAAGAGGTTGCGGATAAGGTTGTATTTATTGATGGAGGCCGTATCGTAGAAACTGGAACTCCGAAAGAAATTTTCGAAAATCCTAAAAGCGAAAGACTCAAAGAATTCCTGGCGTCAATGTTAAAGGCGTAGACATCATAATCTCTAACTATGAGTTGTGATGTCCGAAAAGGAATTTAAATAATTAAATTAAAAAGAATAGCTGTTCCAATAACAGATTGTTAATGGAACAGCTATTTTGCTAAATGGTGGAGATGACGGGAATCGAACCCGTGTCCGAAAGCATTTCCAACGGATTTTCTCCGAGCGCAGCTATTGATTTAAAGTTTCGCATCCTCTGACGCCCAATAGCAGGCTGCAGTATCAGCTATCCTGTAAGTCCCTTATGCTACCAGGAAATCACACAAGGTTTTCCTGCATGTTTGACGTTCTGATTCAGACCTGCAGGTGAATCTGAGAGAACGCGCGGGGCAGAACTACGCTGCCAGTGCGAAATTGTTTGTTCTTTTAGCGTTTATATTTAACGTGTCCCTTTTAGCGCAGACTGGACAAACTGCGGCTCGCTTATCCGGTTTCCACACCCCCGTCGAAACCAAGACATCCCCATATATTCACGGCGAGTCAAATGAAGGGACTCACCGGTTTAGTCATTGAGACTTGGATTACCTGAATCAATTCTAGCTGCGTATTCGGCCTTGGCCGCCTCAATTTCACTTTCAATATGCTCTGCAGCTTCAATTGCCGATTCGATTTTTTTGCAAAGCTCAATAATGTTGGGATCTTCGATTTTTCCTGATTTGTACATAGTGAAACAATACCCGCCAATATCACTCTTGGCGGCATTTTTCACCTGATTAATATCGTTAAGTTTAGATTTAAGCCTTGTAACTTCCATGACTTCGCTGGCTTTGTTTCCGGCTATATCCGCAGCCCGAGAAGCTTTCTTACCTACTTTGTTAAGAAAATCCTGCATGTTTCACCCCTTACTTTCTTACTGCCTGCTGCATCCTGCGGTCGGCATCTCTCTTGGCAATATCATGTCTTTTATCGTATTCCTTCTTACCTCTTGCCACAGCGATTTCTACTTTGGCTAATCCCTTATCATTAACATACATCCTCAAAGGAACTAATGTCAAGCCTTTCATGGTAGTGTAGCCGATAAGCTTCCTTATTTCACGTTTATGAAGCAGGAGCTTGCGAGGTCTTAACGGATCCACATTAAAACGGTTGCCCTGTTCGTAGGGACTGATGTTCATGCCATACAAAATTACCTCTTCGCCTTCTATCTTAGCAAAGCTTTCCTTGATGCTTACCTTGCCCTGTCTGACGGATTTTATTTCGGTGCCTGTAAGGGATATTCCAGCCTCATAGGTTTCTTCTATGAAATAATCATGTCGGGCTTTTTTGTTGTTAGCCACTAATTTCATGCTATCAACTCCTTTTTGCTAAAATGTCCTGATTTCACTGAACGGATAAAGTCTCAATACGGCTTTACCGACAATTCTATCCTCATCAACTGTACCGACCTGATCTGATCTGCTGTCTGTGCTTACGGTACGATGGTCACCCATAACAAACAGCTTATTGTCGGGAACTACATAATTGTGTATAGCACCTTCGGTACCCTCGTCAAAATCGCATTTTATATAATCTTCATTTAGCTTTTGGCCGTTTCTGTAAACATATCCGTTGGCAATTGTAATAGTATCACCCTCAACGCCGATAACTCTTTTTATTAAGAGTTTGTTTTGGGAACCGCCGGTAATTTTATTTAAAAATTGTGTTGCTGCGTTGGCATCGCTGTTGTATATGTCGGACTCGAAGACGATTATGTCGCCGTAATCCGGATGGTCTTTGTTTATATATGCCAGTTTATTGAGAATAAGGTAATTGTTTTCATGAAGGGTGTCCTCCATGGAACTCTCTTTAACAATGGTTGGCTTGATGACCAGTGTCAGCAGTACAACAATAGCCAAAGCAATAAGTATATCTTTGATAAATTCTTTCATTAATCTAAATCCTCCAGTATTTTATTAAAAACATCCGGAATCGGTGCCTCAAAAACCTTGCCGGAAAGATATGCAAGGGGACCGTCAAGTTCTGCAAATTCAAGTCTGGAAGCATGCAGAAGCTGTGATTTAACACCATACTTTCGGTGAAGGTGCTTGTTGATATTATCTATGCCGTATTTAGGGTCGCCTGCGACAGGATGGCCTATAGAGGCAAGATGAACTCTGATCTGATGAGTTCGTCCTGTTATGAGATTAACTTCAACCAGACTCAATCTGTTTCCGGACTTGATGGTAGTTACAATTGTTTCGGCACTTTTGCCATCGTTATCGTCAGCAATTGTAACCCGGTTAGAAGATGAATCTTTTTTGAGTCTGTCGCATATGATGGTAGAACCATCCGTATGTCCTGCAACCAGTGCAGTGTAAATCTTATGTACATTATCTTTATCTTTGATGACTGCGGTGAGCTGTCTGAGTGCGTCGGCATTTTTTCCGAAAAGAACAAGCCCGGATGTGTTTCTGTCTAACCGATTTGCCGGTGCTGGTGCGAAAATTCGCTCGCTGGAAGGGTCGTAGAAGCCTGTTTCCTGCAGGTATCCGCATACCTGATTGACTAAGGTGTTTTTTTTCTCGTGACTGTCACCATGAGTAAGAAGACCTGATGGCTTATTTACGACTATGAGATTATCGTCTTCATATATAATGCCAAAACTGCGGCGTGATTTCTGCCTTTTGATTGGAGCGGTAAATTCTGCCAGTTTGTCATCAGTAATATAAATAACAAGCTGGTCGCCATCTTGAAGGATGGTATCTTCGTGTCCTCTTTTGCCATTAATCTTTATGTCCTTGCGGATGAGTTTGTAAATCATGGAAAGGGGTGCACGTTTGAGATATTTGCGCAGGAATCTGTCCAGTCGCTGATTCCCTTCGTTTTGCGTAATAATTAATTTAACCATAGTCTTGATTATACAACAAAACATACATTGTTGGAACATAAGTATTCAAAAAACGGAGGGAAGTGGGGTTGTTGTGAATTGGCATTTTGTGTGATAAAATTATAGGCATTAAATCATATGATATAAGGAAGTAATAGTGATGAAGAAAATTAAAGATTTCTTTTACAACAAGAACGATATAATTGTGGTTCTTCTGATTCTGGCAGCTGCAGCTTTTGTCATTTGCAATCGCATGGAGGTTGTGATGGATTATCCGGATGCTAATGCGGACAGCATTTCACAGAGTGTTGATAAACATGAGGCGGATACAGAGAAAAAGACAGGAACTGCAGATAAGGCAGAACTGGTTAAAGTTGTAATCAAGGAAGATAATACATTGAGCGATATAGCAGCGGAGCTGGAGAAGAAGGGCCTTGTCAAATCGGCGGACGCATTCGTGGATTTCGCAATTGAAAAGAAAAAAGAAAATTTTATAATTGCAGATACATATGAGATCAAAAAAGGTTCAACCGCTGATGAGATTCTCAATGAGATTACAAAATAGAACTTATACACAAATATTCAGGGATTATCCTGCGAAAACATTCGGCAAAACTACAAGGTGTAGTTGTATTTAAGAATAATCGAAGGAGACAGAGCAAATATCTTTACAAATAATGTAAGGAAAATGAGCAATATCCTCTTGATAGATGATATTGGCTTCATACACTGACTGTAATTGTTATTCATTAAAGACTCTATTAAAGATATTCTATGGAAATCTCAAAAAAGTGTTGACAATGATGATGTAAGTTGGTAGTATATAAA
>JAUNFA010000021.1 GCA_030525285.1 Bacillota bacterium
AAATAAACATTAAAATGAGCATTAAGGCATATATGACAGCAGTGAAGCCCGGGAGTTAAACTCTCGGGCTTTTGAAGTTTTTTGAGTTTGTATTGGGATTGAAATGGGCAAATTGGTTATTAAGTGGAGCAAAAGTGTTGCAATATGGTGACCTGTGGAGTAAAATGGAGTAAATCTAAAATGGAGGGGGACTCTATGTTCGTTGGAAAGTTTAACAACTCAATAGATACTAAAGCCAGAATGATAGTTCCGGCCAAGTTTCGACATGAACTGGGAGACTCCTGCATTATTGTCAAGGGACTGGACAAGTGTCTGGACGTCTATACAGATGATGAATGGGCGTACTTTGTCAGGGAGAAGCTGGAACCTTTGCCTGACAGCAATCCTAAGGCAAGACAGCTGAAGAGATATTTTTTCTCATCGGCAAGTTCCTGTGATGTGGACAAGCAGGGAAGGGTTAAGATTCCTCAGGATCTGCTGGATTATGCACACATAGATAAGGAGCTTATTACAATCGGCAGCAATAACAAAATTGAAATCTGGAGCAGAGAGCAGTGGATGATGCAGCTTGATGAAGAGTCGGGAGAATTGCTCAATGCCAGTGAAGTTGCGGAGGGTCTTGAACAATATGGATTTTAAACATGTGCCAGTCCTGTATGAGGAGTGCCTTGAGAATCTGAAGATAAAACCTGATGGAGTTTATGTTGACGGAACTCTGGGAGGGGGAGGACATTCTCACGGCATTGGCGAAAAACTTAACGAAAACGGCATTTTAATAGGAATAGACAGAGATAAGGAAGCTATCAAAGCAGCAGGTGAGAGACTTGCAGATCTTAAGTGCCAGGTGATTACGGTACAGAGCAATTATGCAGACATCAAAGAAGTTCTTGAAGAATTGGACATCCAAGGTATTGACGGAGCACTTCTTGATATAGGGGTATCTTCGTATCAGCTGGATAATGGTGAACGTGGATTTTCTTATATGCATGATGCACCACTGGACATGAGGATGAACGCAGATGAATCTTTCTCCGCCTACGATGTGGTTAATGATTACAGTGAAGAGAAACTGACAGAGATAATAAGCAGATATGGAGAAGAACGCTGGGCCGGAAGAATCAGCAAATTCATAGGCAAAGCCAGAAAAGAGGGTCATATCGAGACCACAGGTCAGCTGGTTGATATTATCAAAGCCGCAATACCGGCCTCGGCAAGACGTGACGGTCCTCATCCGGCCAAGAGAACTTTTCAAGCTATAAGAATCGAAGTCAACAGAGAACTGGAGCAGCTCGAAACAGCCATTGACAGATACTGTGACGTACTGAATCCGGGCGGCAGACTTTGCATCATCACATTCCACTCTTTGGAGGACAGAATTGTAAAAGAAAAATTCCGGGACAGACTTAATCCATGTACGTGTCCTAAGGAGTTGCCTGTCTGCATATGTGGCAAGAAGGCGGATGTAAGGAAGGTGACAGGTAAGCCGATAGTTTCCGATGAAGCGGAGTTGGAATCAAACCCTAGAGCAAGAAGCGCCAAGCTTAGGGTAATCGAAAAGAAATAGAATAAAAAAAGAAGTGAAGGTTAGCATTTCGAAGGGGAAGTATAATGATAGAAGCAGAAAAATGGTATGAATACGAGAGAGATTATCAAAAGTATGGAATAGATATGAAGCCCGAGAGGGTCAGACCGAGGAAACGCAAGAGAACTCTGGTAATCAATCCGGATACTCGCAATAGGGCTGAGACTCAGAAACTGGCATTCGCGACAGTGGGAATATTGGGAATACTTGCAGTGATTTCAATAGTAATTACTGCTTTTTGTGCCGGTTTGCAGTATGATATAAATCAGACAGTCAAAGAAAATGCTGTGCTTCAGGGCGAAATAGAAAATCTGCAGGCAGAACTATATGTGGCAGGAAATATTGAGAAAGTGGAAAGTACAGCGACGGGAGCCCTGGGAATGAAGTATGCGTCGGAGAAGAAACGTGTTCACGTTTATGCCGATGACGTTCCATCAGAAGGATTCTCTGCATTAATAAGAGAAAAGGCATATGATTAATGCCAGCTTTGAATTGAAAGAAACTAGTGTTTTACCCGGACAGTTTAATAAAAACAGTATGTCCGGGTTGATTTTTTAGGTGGATAAATGACAGGTACATCCAACAAAAGCAAAAGAAATTTAATAATTCTAATGGTTGTCCTTTTTGGATTTATCCTTTTGCTCATAGTCAGAGTGGGATGGATCAGCATCGTGCGTGGCAGCGACTATTCCGAGATGGCATTACAGCAGCAGGTAAGGGATAATGCCATTGAGGCCAAGAGAGGAATTGTATACGATACCAATGGCAATGAGCTGGCGGTGAGCGTAACGTGTTACACAATATGGCTCAGACCGGCAGATGCCAAAACGGGAGAAAAGAAAAAGGACATCGAAGAAAATCTCGATAATATAAGAACTGTATTCGGCAAACAGCTGAAACTTGATGAAGAAACCGTAAACGGATATCTCAATAAGAAACAGAATCTGATTAAAATCAAGAAAGGCGTAGATAAAGAAACCGCCGACAATATCAGGGATGCGAAGCTTAAGGGAGTAGAAATAGTAGAAGATACCAAGAGAAGTTATCCATTGGGATCTTTCGCATCTCACGTTCTGGGCTCCGTTTCTTCGGACAACAGAGGATTGAGCGGTTTGGAATTGCAGTACAACAGCTATCTGAGCGGGATAGCAGGACGTGAAGTTAAATACACGGACAAGAACGGAAGCAGTCTTTCCTATGGAGACTCGGAATATTATGCAGCCGAAGATGGATACAATCTTGTTACAACATTGGACTCAGTAATTCAGAATTATACAGAGTCAGCAATTTCATGGGTAGCCAAAAAGACTTCCGCCGACAGGGTAATGGCAATTGTAATGGACCCGGAGACAGGTGATATACTGGGTATGGCACAGACTCCGGATTTTAACCTCAATAATCCTCAGGAGCCGTCATCAAAAGTAAACAAGGCAAAATTTAACAAGCTTTCGTCATCAGAAAAAAAGAAGTACATTCAAAAAATGTGGAGAAACGCGCTCATATGCGATACCTATGAGCCGGGTTCAACTTTCAAACTTATAACAACGGCCATTGCTTTGGAAGAAAATGCGGCAACTCTCAAGAGTACCTACTATGATACAGGTGCGATAAATGTTGCAGGTACAACTATTCACTGCTGGAGAAAGGGAAATCCGCATGGTCACGAAACTCTGGCGGAGGCTGTATCTAATTCCTGCAACCCTGTATTCGTTAAACTGGCAAATAAGGTGGGAATTGAGAAGTTTTACGGTCACCTGGATACTTTCGGCATTACGGGAACAACGGGCATAGATTTTCCGGGAGAAGCAAGTGCAATCCTGCAGTCAAAGGATACGGCAGGACCTGTGGGACTTGGTACCATTGGTTTCGGACAGGGTATTGCGGTAACACCTATTCAGCTTATAACTGCAGTAAGTTCTCTGGGCAACGACGGCAAAATGATGAAACCGAGACTTGTTAAAGAGATTACGGATGAAAAGGGCAAAACCGTCAAGTCTTTTGATACGGAAGTAGTAAGACAGACTGTGTCTGAGGAGACTGCAGATGAGATGTGCAAAATAATGCAGTTTGTAGTTGACAACGGAGGTGCCGGAACAGTTAAGATTGACGGTCACAAAGTAGGTGCTAAAACAGGAACTGCCAATAAGGTAAAGAACGGTAAATACATCGACCAGACATATTCTTCATGTATAGCCATGGCACCGATGGATGATCCGCAGGTGGCGATTCTGCTCATAGTAGATAATCCTAAAGGCGTGCATTACGGCGGCGTTGTAGCTGGTCCGGGAACAAAGAAACTGCTCAAAAATGTGCTCGATTATATGAATATATCTCCGGAACGCAATATAAAGGAGGCTAAGACAGCCAGCATTAAGGTGCCTGACCTCAAGGGCAAGAGTGCAAGTGAATCTATTGAACTTCTGGCTTCATGTGGTCTTAAATACGACTATAACAAGAAGACTGCGGAAAAATCGGACTTTACTGTAACAAGGCAGTATCCGAAGGCAGGTACCAATGTAAAAAAAGGAACGAAGGTATATCTGTACAATTAAGTGCAGGACATAAATGCAAAATATTGATTTAAAGGAAACGGAGTTACGAAGCAGAAAGCATAATGAAGAAGATACGTATAGGTGAAATTATCAAGGCTACAGGGGGAAGACTTGCAGCCGGTGATGAGAACAACTACATTAAGGACATTAAACAGGATTCGAGAATATGTGGCGAAGGAGATATGTTCGTAGCCATAAAGGGTGAAAATCATGACGGACATAAGTACGTCCAAAGTGTTATCGATGCAGGATGCAGCACAGTATTCATATCTGATGAAAGCTGTTTGCCCGACAATATAGACGGCATTAATGCAATAGTTGTAGAAGATACGGTTTACAGTCTGGGAGATCTGGCTGCGTGGTATCTTGACGGTTTGAATGTTCGCAAGGTTGCAGTGACAGGAAGCGTAGGCAAGACATCTGTAAGAGACATGATTTATTACGTACTCAGCGAGAAATATAACGCGGGGCGCAATCTGAAAAATTACAATAACGATATCGGATTGCCGCTGTCAATTTTTCAGTTTGATGAAAATACAGAAGCGGTGGTCCTCGAAATGGGTATGAACCATTTTGGTGAAATAGACAGACTGGCCTCAATTGTGAAACCGGATATTGCGGTAATTACCAATATCGGCGTGGCTCATGTGGAAAATCTGGGAAGCCGTGAGGGTATATTCAAGGCAAAGATGGAAATTGTCTCCCACATAGGGAAGGATGGCTGGCTGGTTTATGCCAGGGACGGAGAGTTTCTTACTGAAGATAAAACAAGGGGTGACTACAGCCGGATAAGTGTCGGTACAGATAAAGTATGCGATTACATGATTTCCGCAGTTGACGATTGCGGTCTTGAAGGTATACAATTTTCAGTTGTAATCGATAGCAAAAGTTACGAAATCAGCTTACCCGTACCGGGAGTCCACAATGCGGAAAATGCATGCCTGGCCATTGCTGCAGGAAAGCTTCTTGGAATAAGTACAGAAGAGGCAGTGGCAGGACTTGACAAGGCTGAGCTTACAGGAAGCAGGCTCAAAGTGGTGCAGGGGAAAAAAGCAAGAGTAATAGACGATACATATAACGCAAGTACCGATTCAATGAAAAGTGCGCTCAAGGTTCTTGAAAGCAGCAGGTGCAGCGGCAGGAAAATTGCAATTCTCGGAGACATGTTCGAGCTCGGTGATGAGAGCGGCAAGGAACACGAAGCTGTGGGGAAATTCGCAGGCAGGCTGGACATAGACATGCTTATAACTGTGGGAAATGAAGCGCAGCATATAAGCAAAGGCGCAGCAGGCAGTAAATGTGAGGTTTGCTGGTACGAGACCAAGGATGAGCTTTATCCACATCTTGAAGAATACATAGGTGAAGGGGATGTTGTTCTTGTCAAGGGGTCAAGAGGAATGAAGATGGAAGAAATTGTAGGAAAGGCAGTGGAGATTTAGAAGATATGTATTACGCAATATGTTTAATGGCAATCGCTTTCGTAGTAGCTGTAGTGATAACAAAGTTTGAAATTCCTGTGCTCAGAGAGAGGGCAGGACAGAACATAAGAGAAGACGGCCCTCAGTCTCACCTGAGTAAGGCAGGAACACCGAGTATGGGTGGCATTGCAATTATAATTGCAGCAGCTGCTGCGTCAATTTTCAGTGGGGTTGTGTTCGAAGCGAACATGTTTGAAGTGGCTCTGATTAATCTGGTATTTGTAGGATTCGGATGTGTCGGATTTATAGACGATTATCGTAAGGTTATAAAGAAAGTTAATGAAGGTCTTAAACCAAAAGAAAAGATGGCCCTTCTCATAATAATTGCAATTGTTCTTGCAGTGGCTCTTTATGTTCATGAAGGAGGACAGGTGTGGATTCCATTTGTTAAGACTTATGTGGACTTCGGAATTCTCTATGTACCTTTCATCGTTTTTGTGGCCATAGCAATGACAAATGCGGTAAATCTTACTGACGGGCTTGATGGACTGGCATCAGGTGCAACAGCGTTGACGACACTGTTCTTTACTGCAGCGGGCATGATTTATGGAGTGTATTCGGGAGCATATTTCTGCGCGGCTCTTTGTGGTGCATGTCTTGGATTCCTGGTGTTCAACAAGAACCCTGCCAAGGTATTCATGGGAGATACAGGTTCACTTGCCCTCGGTGGAGGACTTGCAGCGGCGGCAATTGTAATGAAACTGGAATTCATGCTGGTATTCGTTGGACTCCTCTATGTGTGCGAGGCTCTTTCGGTTGTGCTTCAGGTGGGATATTTCAAAGCAACAGGCGGTAAGAGAATATTTAAGATGGCTCCGATACATCACCATTTTGAAAAGTGCGGATACAGCGAGGTTCAGGTTGTGGTGGCATTCTGGACATTCACACTTATTTGTTGTATTGTGGGCTTCTTTATGATTTAAATAATGAAATTTGCTAAAGACTGGAGATGAATATCATGAATGATGTTAATGATAAAAAAGTTCTTGTAGTTGGAATGGGAAGATCCGGAAAAGCTGCGGCCATGGCTCTTGAAAAAGCCGGGGCAAAAATTTCGGTTCAGGACAGCAAAACTGAGGATACAATGGATCCTCAGCTTTTGTCGTTTTTGAAATCAGCAGGATACGAACTGTATCTTGGCAAGGTGCCTGATGATATGACGCAGTTTGACATGGTTGTTTTGAGTCCGGGAGTTCCGACTTCCCTTGAATTCATACGCGAGGCACAGCAGGCCGGCGTTGAAATTACAGGTGAGCTTGAAATGGCATACAGACTTGGTAAGGGAAGGTATATAGCAATTACAGGAACAAACGGCAAGACTACGACAACGTCTCTTGTTGGAGAAATATTTGCGGCGGCAGTGCCAAGTTCATATGTTGTCGGCAATATAGGTGTTGCAGTAATTACGAAGGCAATAGAAGCAGAAGATGACAGTGTCCTTGTTACTGAATGCAGCAGTTTCCAGCTTGAAACGGTAAGCACTTTCAGACCGGAGGTATCAGCCATACTGAACCTTACACCGGATCATCTGAACAGACATGGAGACATGGCAGGATACGGTCGCGCCAAGGCAAACATTTTCATGAATCAGACAGAAGACCAGTACTGCGTTCTCAATTACGATGATAAGCAGTGCTTTGCACTTGGGAAAACAACCAGAGCCAGAATTGTTCCTTTCAGCAGACTTGAAGAACTTGAATTCGGAGCATTTGTCAAGGATGGAAGGATAGTTATAAGAAACGAAGAAGGAGAGATTATTGACTTTTGCGGAACGGATCAGCTTAAGATACCGGGAAGTCACAATTTGGAAAATGCGCTGGCGGCATGTGCCATCGCATATTTTGCGGGTGTAAACCCTGATGTAATTGCAGGGGTTCTTACAAAATTCGCGGGAGTTGAGCATAGAATAGAACTTTGTGCACAAATCAATGGAGTAAGATATGTCAACGATTCCAAGGGTACAAACCCGGATGCGGCAATCAAGGCAATAGAAGCAATGAGAGAGAACATCATTCTTATTGCAGGAGGCTACGATAAGGGGTCGTCATATGACGAGTTTGTTGCAGCCTTTGAGGGCAGAGTAAAGGCCCTGGTGCTCCTGGGAGTAACAGCACCCAAAATCAGAGAGCAGGCTCTTGCTGCCGGATTTACCAACATTTACATGTGCAGCGATATGGCAGAATGTGTGAAAACATCACATGAAATTGCAGTTGAGGGAGACGTGGTGCTTCTTTCGCCCGCATGCGCATCATGGGATATGTATTCAAGCTTTGAAGATCGTGGAAAAGATTTCAAAGAATGCGTAGCTGAATTAGAAAGGTAATTGTAATTGGAAAACACTAAAACTGATGAAATTAAATCCACAGGAAGAAGAACAAAGAAAAAGAGAAAAAAGTCACGCAAGATGCCATTGACCGGCAGGCTGAAGCTTAATGGTGGCAAAACTGACACCCTTTTGGTACTCTTTGTTACAATGCTTGTAATTTTTGGCATTATTATGGTGTTCAGTTCAAGTTACTACTATTCCATAAGCAGATATGGCACGCCATATCACTTCTTTATTAGACAAATATGCTGGGTTATGGCAGGGGGCGTTGCCTTTGCATTCACATCATGCATAGACTACCACAAATATTACAAGTGGGCGCCATGGCTGGCGCTGGTGGGAGTGGTACTTCTCGTGCTCCTGTTTACACCTTTGGGTCATGAAATTAACAACGCCAAAAGGTGGATAGGAGTGGGCCCTGTTACTATAATGCCAGGGGAACTTGCCAAAATATTTGCCATACTGTTTACAGCATGGTTTCTCAGTGACAGACCAGAAAGAATCAGAGAAATGCTTACGGGAATTTTGCCTGTGGCAGGTCTCGGTGGACTGTATGCGGTACTCATATTCAAACAGCCAAACCTTTCCACGGCCATAACGGTGGTGCTCATTGTGGGATTCATGATGATTGTAGCAGGACTCCAGAAAAGATGGATATGCACTGCTTTTGGTCTAGGGTGTGCGGCACTGCTGGGATTTGTTACCTTTATGAAGGGCTCCTATCAGTACGGACGATATACCACATTTCTTGACCCCTTTGCTGATCCTAAGGGTGACGGATACCAGGTTGTGCAGGCGCTGCTGGCAATAGGAACGGGAGGACTTTCCGGCGTTGGCCTCGGTAAGAGCGTTCAGAAGAGTTTATATCTTCCAGAACCTCAAAACGACTTCATCCTTGCAATCATAGGAGAAGAATTAGGTTTAATTGGAATAATGCTTCTCATGCTTCTTTATTGCGCATTCGCATGGCGTGGCATTCACATTGCACTTCATGCCAAAGATCAGTTCGGTATGCTTCTGGCATCGGGAATAGTTCTTATGGTTATAATACAGGTAGTTCTCAATGTGGCTGTAGTAACATCAAGTATGCCTGCAACAGGTATTAACTTGCCGTTTATAAGCTACGGAGGAAACGGAATAATAATGTTCATGCTGTGTACAGGGGTTCTGGTCAATATATCCAGACAGAATAGTGCGAGCGAACAGGTTGTTGAAGAAAGGGCAGAATAACAATGAAAGTAATAATGACCGGAGGAGGAACAGGAGGACATATTTATCCTGCAATTGCCATAGCTGATGAAATCAAAAGACGTTACGAAGACGCAGAAATACTTTTTGTCGGTGCACAGCGAGGTTTGGAAAAGACGCTTGTACCGGATAACGGATATGAAATAAAGCTTCTGGATGTTCAGGGCTTCAACAGGAAAAACATGATAAAAAATGTGAGCGTGCTCAAATCACTGAGAAATGCCAACAAAGAAGCAATAAACATAATGAAGGAGTTCAAGCCGGATTTTGTAGTGGGTACAGGTGGATATGCCAGTGCGCCGATTATAAACAACGCACATAAACTGGGAATTCCATCATACATTCATGAGCAGAATGCTTTCCCTGGCGTAACGAACAAAATGGGTGAAAAGTATGCTACAAAAATGTTTCTGGGATTTGAGGAAGCTGGTAAATACTTTAAGGATCCGTCAAAACATATTGTTACGGGCAATCCTGTGAGAGCCGGTTTTATGAGTGTTGAAAAAGAGCAGGCAAGAAAAAATCTGGGCTTTAAGAATAAGGAATTTGTAGTTCTGGCCTTTGGTGGCAGTCAGGGCGCAGGCAGAATCAACAAGGCGATGATGAGCGCTATTGAGAGATTCAACGGTGATCGTGAAATTACAATATGCCTTGCAACAGGAAAATATTATTACCATGCCATTCTTGACGAACTCAAGGAAAAGGGCATGGAAATCAGGGATAATATCAGAATTATGGAATATATCGATAATATGCCTGAATTCCTGAGTGCGGCGGATATGGTTGTGAGCAGGAGCGGAGCACTTACTGTTGCGGAGGTGACTGTATGTGGTAAGCCTGCAATATTCATACCATTCCCGGCGGCAACAGGAAACCACCAGTTCTTTAATGCCAGAGCAGTGGCAGAAAAGGGCGGAGCAAACGTTATTGAAGAAAGAGATTTGGATAACGAGAAGCTTATTGAAACAATAATTAATATGATGAATCATCAGGAAGGACTTGCGGATATGGCTGCCAAAAGCAGATCGTGCGCACCTGTTGATGCAGTCAGAATCATATGTGATAACATTGAAGAGCTTAAACAGTGCAATGATTAACGAGGAAAATCATTAAATGAATGATGGAATGAATCCGGCACCATGGCAGTCAGCAAACAGACCTGAAACAGGTGCAGACGAAGAAAGGCGATTCCACGAAGAGGGAACAGATCCGGGCAGGGAAGAGCCTCAGGCAACTGAATACGGACAGACACCTTATATGCAGAATGAGGAAAGACCATCTTCGAAGGGCAAAAAACGCAGGAAGAAGAGAAAAAAGAGCAAGAACTACATTCTGCGGATTTTGATTGTACTTGCAATTGTAACTGCTGTAATCTGTGTACTTCATGTGGACTATTTCAAAGTATCCGAGGTAACAGTTTCGGGTAATGAATACATGACAGAAGAGCAGGTTCTCAGCGGCACAAAAATCAGAACCGGAAGAAATATTTTTGATACTCACATACTTATCGAGAAGCATAGAATAAAGAAAAAGAAGTATATAGATGACGTCAAAATAAGCAGGGAATATCCCGATAAAATCAAGGTACAGATTACAGAAAAAAAGGGTCTCGCCCAGTTCGCACACGGAAAGAAATATGTGGTGACAGATAACGACGGAAAGGCGATTGAAATCACCAAAGATATGCGAAATATTACTCTGGTTAACGGCATTAATCTAAAGAGTGTAACCGAGGGAATGAAGGTTGAATCGGCGGATGCAAACGGTCTGAAAAAAATCTATAAGCTACTGGCCGCAATGGATAAAGGCGATTTGTATTTCAAGTCCGTAAGCATGTCACGAAGCAGAGTTACGGCATATATTTACGATAATCTGAAGGTGACAGGATCCTATGACAATGTTATGGCTGCCATAGAGAACAATACATTAAAAACAGTAGTCTATGACTTATATCAGAAGGGCAAAAACAAGGGCACCATTAAAGTAAGTGGAGGCGATTATTGTTCCTTTACTGAATAATTCCGGTGTGCTATAATGTCTGATAGAATATAATACGTGAAACCTAGGGGAGGTATTTCTTAATGTTACAATTTGATCCAGTAGATACAGCGATACAGGTGATTAAAGTTATCGGTGTTGGCGGCGGTGGCTGCAATGCTGTTAATAGAATGATAGATGGAGGCATGAAGGGAGTTTCTTTCATAGCCGTTAATACAGATAAACAGGCTTTAGCAAGAAGTAAGGCAGAGACCAAGATTCAGATTGGAGAGAAGCTGACCAAGGGACTTGGTGCAGGCGGCAATCCTGAGGTAGGTCAGAAGTCTGCCGAGGAGAGTCTGGAGGATCTGGAGAAGCATATCGCCGGTTCGGACATGGTGTTTATCACATGTGGCATGGGTGGTGGCACAGGTACAGGTGCAGCTCCGATCATTGCTAAGATTGCCAAGGATATGGGAATCCTCACAGTAGGTGTAGTAACCAAGCCTTTCAGATTCGAAGGTAAGAAGAGAGGTGAACACGCCGATTTGGGAATCAAATTCCTCAAGAAGTATGTGGATTCACTCGTTGTAGTGCCTAATGACAAACTTCTTGAAACTGTTCAGGAACAGACCTCCCTTATGGAAGCTTTTGAATTGGCCGATGAAGTACTTAAGCAGGGTGTTCAGGGCATTTCAGACATCATTGTTGATGATGCTCTTATCAACCTTGACTTCGCCGACGTTACAACAATCATGAAGGACAGAGGAATCGTTCACATGGGTGTTGGACACGGCAAGGGTGAAGGCAGACTTGAAGAAGCCGTTAAGGATGCCATTGACAGTCCTCTCCTTGAAACTAAGATTTCAGGTGCAAGAGCAGTGCTTGTCAATATTACCGGAGGTAAGGACCTTACAATGTTTGACGTTGATAAGGTTACTACTAAGATTAATGATGAAGCAGACAGCAATGCCATCATCATTTTGGGAGCATCAGTTAAAGAAGAACTTACAGATGAGATTGCCGTTACTGTTATCGCAGCAGGCTTCGAGAAGTCGCCGGCTGCCGGAATTATTGACAGTGTAATTCCTAAGAAGAATACAGAACCAGAAGAAAACAAAGTTAAAGAAGAAGAAACTTCAACATCAGCGTTTTCAGGTGGAATCAGCGGCATTGATGTCCCATCATTTCTTAAATAATCAGAAATAAGGAAGAGAAAGATGCATTTCAATAGTCGGTTTCTATAACCGACTATTGTTTAGGTTATAGGATAGATGAAAACAATCACTTCTAAAGACAATCCCACATACAAGCTGGCTGCGAAGCTGACGAAACGCAAGTATAGAGATGAGACAGGCATGTATCTTATTGAAGGAATAAAGCCCCTTGAAGATGCCATAAGTGCAGGAATGAGGATAGAACAGATCTTTGTTACTGAGAGAAGCCGGGAGCACGGACTACCTGAAGAGAATATGATACTTCTCAATGAAAGACTGTTTGAAGAACTGTCGGACACACGATGCTCGCAGGGTGTAGTGGCCATGGTTAATCAGCAGGAGTCCAGCAACGACATGCTTTTAAGACTTGCCGAAGGTAATGGCGGAATTCTGGTTCTTGACAGAGTGCAGGATCCGGGCAATCTAGGAACTATGATAAGAACTGCAGAAGCTGCAGGAATGGCAGGTGTCATTCTGATTAAAGGGTGTGTGGATCCGTATTCCCCCAAGGTTGTAAGGTCTGCGGCCGGTTCTTTGTTCAGGGTACCGATAATTCAGAAGGTAGATACGGACAATCTTATAGAAGCTGCGAAAGCTACAGGAAGGAGACTTGCCGTAACGGCTCTTGAGGGAGCGGTGGATTATGACAGGGCAGGTCTTGGCGGCAGAGATATGATTGTAATAGGTAATGAGGGTCGGGGTGTAAGCGACAGCTTCATGAAAGCCTCTGATCTTAAGATAAAGATTCCGATGGCAGGTTCCATCGAATCCCTTAATGCGGCGGTGGCTGCCGGAATATTAATGTATGAGTCACAAAAGATATAATTATAGTGTGAGGTAATAAAATGCAAGCTCAGTTAAACAAAATTTTGGAAGAAGCTAAGAACAGACTAAGTGAAGTTGAAACATTAGCGCAGACTGAAGAAATCCGTGTTAAGATTCTCGGAAAGAAGGGACAGCTGACAGAAATCCTCAGAGGAATGGGTAAACTTTCACCTGAGGAGAGGAAGACTACAGGTCAGATGGCAAACAAGGTAAGAGCAGAAATTGAAGAAATGCTCGAGAACAAATTCGCAGAAGTTAAGGCTGCTGCCAAGGCTGCTCAGTTCAGAATGGAGAAGATTGACGTTACAGAACCGGGAGAACCTACAGTTCTCGGTGTTAAACATCCACTGACAATCACAATGGAAGAGATTTACAATGTGTTTATGAGCATGGGATTCTCAATTGTTGAGGGACCTGAAGTAGAAACTGTAGAGAACAACTTCGATGCTCTCAATGCAGGACCTAATCACCCTGCAAGAGCAATGACCGACACATTTTACATTACAGAAGACACACTGCTGAGAACACAGACTTCATGTGTTCAGGTAAGAACTCTCAAGAAGCAGGAGCCACCGATTAAGGTTATCTCACCGGGAAGATGTTTCAGATGCGATACTCCTGATGCAACTCATTCTCCTATGTTCCATCAGATTGAAGGACTGGTAGTAGACGAGGGTATAACCATGGCAGACCTTAAGGGAACTTTGGATAGCTTCGCCAAGCGGCTTTTTGGACCTGAAACAAGAACAAAGTTCAGACCTCATCACTTCCCGTTCACTGAACCGTCGGCAGAGATGGACGTTTCATGTTTCAAGTGCGGCGGCAAAGGCTGCAGAGTCTGCAAGGGTAGCGGCTGGATTGAAATTCTCGGATGCGGCATGGTTCATCCTAATGTACTTAAGGTTGGCGGAATCGATACAGAAAAGTACACAGGTTTCGCTCTTGGCATGGGCGTAGAGAGAGTGGCAATGCTCAAGTACGGTGTTGATGATATCAGATTGTTCTATGAGAACGACATGAGATTCATTAATCAGTTTAAGTAGGAGGGTGAAATGTTAGTACCAGTAGAATGGCTAAATGATTATATTAAATTAGACGTAACAGACGAAGAATTCTGCAATAGAATGATTATGTCAGGTTCAAACCTGGAAACATGTGAATATTTCTGCAAAGAAATGTCAAATGTGCTTGTAGGCAGAATCGAAAAGATAGAAAGGCATCCTGACGCGGATAAGCTGGTTGTATGCCAGATTAACGTGGGAGATGCAGATGCAAAGGGCAAGGATGAAGCGACAGGACTTCTGCAGGTTGTAACGGGAGCACCTAACGTATTCGAAGGAGCATATGTACCTGTGGCAATTCATAATTCAGTAGTGCCGGGTCCTCTTCACGGTCAGCCAAAGAAGGATGGCGGAGTTAAGATTACCAGCGGTAAGCTGCGTGGCGTTGAGTCATATGGAATGCTGTGTGGAGCAGGCGAACTAGGATTTGATGACAAAGTAGTTCCTGTGGCTCACAAGGATGGCATATGGATTCTCGAGGATAATCTTACACCGGGTGAAGATTTCGCAGAGGCGCTGGGTCTAAAGCAGGCGGTAGTTGATTTTGAAATCACACCAAACAGACCTGACTGTCTGGCTATTGTAGGAATGGCAAGAGAAGCATCCGCAACTTTTGAAGTACCTTTCTCATATCCTGATACTGCAATTGAGAAGACAGAGGGTGAAGGAGAATCAGCTGACTACGTTTCAGTTGAAATCAGAAATCCTGAAAACTGCAAGAGATACGTTGCGAGAGTGATAACCGACGTCAAGGTTGAACAGTCGCCATGGTGGCTTCAGAAGAGACTCATGTATGCAGGTATGAGACCAATCAATAATATCGTTGACATTACAAACTTTGTAATGCTGGAATACGGTCAGCCTCTTCATGCCTTTGATATCAATCAGGTTAAGGGCGGCAAGATTATTGTCGAAAATGCTTCAGAAGGCGAGGTTTTCACAACTCTTGACGAAACAGAGAGAACTCTCAGCGAAGATATGCTTCTCATAAAGGATGCGGAGAGAGGCATTGCAATAGCAGGTGTAATGGGCGGACTTAATTCCGAAATCGAAGAAGATACAAAGACAATCATCATAGAATCAGCAAACTTTAACGGAGACAGCATAAGAAAGACCTCCAGCAAGCTTTCATTAAGAACTGAAGCTTCAGCAAGATTTGAGAAGGGAATTGACCCTAATCTTTGCGAAGAGGCTGCTGACAGAGTTTGCAGACTCATCGAACTTACCGGAGCAGGTAAAGTCTGCAAGGGAAGTGTTGATGTTTATCCTGAACCTGAAACTGCCAAGACAATTGATGTCAGAGTAAGCAGAATCAATTATGTTCTGGGAATCCAGCTTGAAAGACAGGCAATGGTCGATATTTTTGAAAGTCTTGAAATTAAGACTTCAGGAGAAGGCGACATTATTACAGTAACACCGCCTACTATCAGACAGGATCTGCTTGAAGAAGAGGATTATGTAGAAGAGGTTGCAAGAATCTACGGATATGACAAGCTTCCTGTTACTCTTCCTAAGAGTAATACAGAAGCTAAGATTCCGGCAGATACAGCTGTTAGAAACAGTATAAGAGAAGCACTTTGCGGTATGGGACTTAACGAGATTCAGACTTATTCCTTCGTAAGCCCTAAGAGTGTAGACAATATCTGCATTCCTGACGGCGCATGGGAAAGAGAGTTCGTTAAGATTATAAATCCACTGGGCGAAGAGAACTCAGTAATGAGAACAGTTCTGACACCTAACATGATGGATGTTCTCAGCAGGAACTATTCAAGAAAGATTCCGGCAGTTAAGGCATTCGAAATCGGTAATACTTTCATGCCGAACATTTTTAATCCGTCAGGACTGCCTAATGAGGAATACTCCCTCTGTATAGGAATGTATGGAGATGAGGCAAACTTCTTCAAGCTTAAGGGAATTGTTGAAGAACTCATTGCAAAGATGGGCATTGATGAAACCATGTACATTGCAGAGGAAAATTACAGTGTATATCATCCAGGAAGATGTGCCAGAATCCTTGTGTCGAGAGATTCCGAAGAAGGCGAATTCGAAACTGAAGAAATTGGTATTATGGGAGAAATCCATCCGGATGTTGCAGAAAATTACGGTATGGGCGGAGTGAGAATTTATTGCTGCGAAATACTGGTGTCAGCAATTATGAGAAATTCAAATACCGAGATTGTATATACTCCACTTCCTAAGTATCCATCAACATCACGAGATATCGCACTCCTCGTTGATGAAAACATGGAAGTTGGCGTAATAGAGAGAGTTATTAAGGAACATGGCAAGACCATTCTTGAGAGCGTTAAACTCTTTGATGTATATAAGGGTAAGCAGGTTGAAGAAGGAAAGAAGAGCGTGGCATTCAATCTGACTTACAGAGATAGGGATAAGACACTTACCGATGAAGAAGTAACCGCAGTTCATGACGGAGTTCTTGATGCACTTAAGAATGAACTCAATGCTGTCCTCAGAGAAATGTAGGAGAATTCTTATGGAAAATAATAAGGTTAAAGTCAAAATCTACGGTCAGGAATACGTTATTTCCGGAGCTAAGTCAAGGGAAGAAATTGTTCAGGTGGCAGCGCATGTAGATGTGAAAATGCAGGAAATCGCTGAGGCGGCTAATGCATCGGGTGTTGCAGCAGCAAATCTTGGTGTACTGGCGGCAGTAAACATTACAAGTGAGTATTTCCAGGTGATGCAGGAGCTTGAAGAACAGAAAAGGATTAATATCCAGCTTGAGAAGGATGCCCAGCATTACGTTCAGCTTTGGGATGAGTCCAAGAAGAACTATATTGACTACAAGGAAGAAACCCAGGCTGTTGTATTGCAGAAAGAAGAACTCCTTGGACAGATCGGTGCTCTTGAAGAAGAAAACAGGAAGCTCAAGGCAGCTGTTGAGACTGCAAGAACGCAGACTCAGTCAAGTATGGACGCAGTTGTGAAGGAAGTTGAAGAGAAGTGCAGAGAACTGGAAAACAGCTTCTTTGACCTTCAGATGGAAAATCTGCAGCTCAAGAAAAAGCTTGAGAAATACAGAAACAACGGATAACATCAATGAAAGATAAGACCTTAAATGTTCTGGAATATTACAAAATAATAGACATGCTTCAGATACAGGCGGGTTCTGAAATGACAAAAAAAGTCATTTCAGAACTCAGGCCTATCTGTGACGTGTCCGAAATAAGGGAGAGACAGGAAGAAACCACAGAAGCAGTAAAACTCATTAACACTAAAGGGGCGTTACCAATCGGTGGTTTTTATGATATAAAAGATATTGTTTCTCTGGCACGCAAGGGCGGTGTGCTTACAATGGCGCAGCTTCTTCGGGTTCTTTATAACATGAAGACAGTCGAGCGTGTGATTTCATTCATGAAAGGCGGCGATCTGCCGGATGTCCCCATTATCAGATCTATCACCGATATTATGGTGCCTACGGAAAAACTCAGCAGTGAAATTGACAGATGTATCATTTCGGAAGACGAGATGGCTGACAGTGCCAGCTCAGAGCTGAGAAGAATCAGGCGCGAAATAATCAGACAAAACGACGCACTTAAGAGCAGAATGAGTCAGATAATAAGCAGAACCGAGAACAAGACACATCTGCAAGATTCAATAGTAACGGTGAGAAACGGCAGATATGTGATTCCGGTCAAAGCGGAGCACAGGTCAAGTGTACCCGGCATAGTTCACGACCAGAGTGGAACGGGAGCAACGCTTTTTATCGAGCCCCAGGTTATTGTTGACTTGAATAACAAACTGAGACAGCTTGAAATAGATGAGCATAATGAGATTCAGCGAATACTTGGAGAACTTACGGACAGAGTGGCAGAGCATTATCATGATTTGAGAAACAATCAGGATCTGCTGTTGGAACTGGACCTTTTTATGGCGAAGGGAAAACTGAGTATCGAAATGGGCGGCGAAGAGCCAGAAGTAAGCGAGAAGGGCATAATGCGATTGCGCTCGGCAGCTCATCCGCTTATTGATAAGGACAAGGTAGTGCCGATTAATCTGGAGATAGGTGATAAATACAAGACTCTGATTATTACAGGACCTAATACAGGGGGTAAGACTGTAACACTTAAGACAGCAGGACTTTTGAGCCTTATGGCCCAGACCGGCCTTCATATTCCGGCGGCACCGGGAAGCTGCATTCCTGTATACAACCAGATATTTGCAGATATCGGAGACGAACAGAGCGTAGAACAGAGCCTGTCAACATTCTCTTCGCACATGATAAACATTGTTAATATTGTTGAAGAGGCAGGAGAAGGAAGTCTGGTGCTTCTTGATGAATTGGGTGCAGGTACAGACCCGACAGAGGGTGCGGCGCTGGCTATTGCCATTCTCGAAAAGCTTGCGGCGGCAGGAGCGGTATCCATATCGACAACTCACTATACGGAACTCAAGAAATATGCAATTTCTGCTGAAGGTGTTGAAAATGCATCTATGGAGTTTGACATAGAGACATTGAGTCCGACATACAGGTTGATGATAGGGTTGCCTGGCAAGTCCAATGCCTTTGAAATTTCGCGAAAGCTGGGACTTGAGGACGATATAGTCAATAGAGCCGGAAATCTTCTGGAGGCGGGAGATATTGCCTTTGAAGATGTCATTACTTCAATTGAAGAAGACAGGAAACGTGCCGAGGCTGAGAGAGACGAAGCTATCGCCATCAACATTCAGATGAAGCAGCTTCAGGCGGAACTTGAAGATGAAAGAGCGAAGTTCAGGAAGCATAAGGCTCAAATGATGGAGCAGGCCAAGGAAGAGGCAAGGCAGATAGTCAGAGAGGCCAAGGAAACTTCCGATGAGGTAAGGAGCGAACTTAAGCAGCTTGCAAAGGTTGAGAGTCTAGGCAAGAGAAATCAAGTGTTCGAAAAAAACCGCAGGAAGCTTAAGGAGCTTGAGGATAGGAACAGGACCGGAATTAAGAGAGAAACAAACGATAATCCGGTAGACGTTTCAAGACTTGCGGCAGGTGACAGAGTGAAAATTCTCACCTTGGGTCAAAACGGTGAAGTGTTGACTCTGCCTGATGAAAAGGGCAATTTGCAGGTACAGGTGGGCATCATGAAAATCGGTGTCAATGTGAAAGACCTCATGCTTATAGAATCCCAAACAAAACAAAAGAAAAAGAAGAACACAGCCTACGGCAGCATTTATAAAAGGAAGGCGCAAAATGTCAGTGCATCTCTGGATGTACGCGGAAAAAATCTTGACGATGCGGTAATGGATGTGGAAAAATATATAGACGATGCTTTCATTTCGGGGCTTCCAAGCGTGACAATCATCCATGGAAGAGGTGAGGGAATACTCAAGAAGGGTATTCACGACATGCTGAAGCGAAATAAGAGTGTCGGTGAATTCAGACGTGGAGGCTTTGATGAGGGTGGCGATGGCGTTACAGTCGTCAAGCTTAAGCGTTAGCATATGAAGGAGAGACTATGATTAATTACAAAGAAAAAATTGCAGAGATTATCGCACCTCATGTAGAGGGACTGGAGACGGCTGATATTCTCGACATGATAGAAATTCCGGCAGACAGCAATATGGGAGATTATGCTTTCCCATGTTTCAAACTCGCCAAGGTGCTCCGCAAGGCACCTCCGCTTATTGCAGCAGGCATCACAGAATCAATAAGCGAAAATGAAATTTTCTCAGATGTTCAGCAGGTTAATGCATACGTGAATATGTTTGTAGATAAAGAAATGATGGCACAGCAGGTGGTTTCACAGGTGCTGGCTGAAGGCGGAGACTACGGCAGAAGCCATGTGGGAGAGGGTAAGAAGGTAATTGTCGAATATTCTTCACCTAACATTGCGAAGCCGTTCCATATCGGTCATATCAGAAGTACAGTAATAGGAAACTCAATTTACAAGATTTATGATTTCCTGGGATATGACACGATAAGAATCAATCATCTGGGTGATTACGGTACACAGTTTGGCAAGATGATTTGTGCGTACAGACGCTGGGGCAGCAAGGAAGATGTTGAGAGAGAACCTATCAAATCACTGCTCTCGTACTATACTAAGTTCCACGAAGAAGCTGAGAAGGATCCGGCACTTGACGATGAAGCACGTGCAATCTTTACAAGACTGGAGCATGGTGAAACTGAGGAGGTGGAACTGTGGAAGTGGTTTAGAGAAGAATCTCTCAAGGAATTCAACAGAGTTTACAACATGCTTGGCATTGAATTCGATTCATATAACGGCGAAAGCTTCTACTCTGACAAGATGCCGAGAATTGTCAAGGAACTGGCTGACAGCGGCATTATGGAAAAGGATCAGGGTGCCAATATTGTAAGACTGGACGATTACGATCTGCCGCCGGCTCTTATTACCAAGTCTGATGGCTCAACCCTGTATATTACAAGGGATATTGCAGCTGCAGTCTATAGGAAAGAAACTTACGATTTTTATAAGAACATATACGTTGTGGCATCACAGCAGAATCTTCACTTCCAGCAGTGGTTCAAGGTTCTTGAACTGATGGGATACGACTGGGCTAGGGATTGCGTTCACGTACCTTTCGGCCTTGTAAGCCTTGAGAGCGGCACAATGTCAACCCGAAAGGGAAAGGTGGTATTCCTGGAGGATGTACTCAATGGAGCGGTCGACAAGACGAGAGAGATTATTGTAGAAAAGAATCCGGGTCTGGATGAAGAATCGATCGAAGAAATTGCGAAGGCTGTAGGAATCGGTGCTGTAGTATTTAACGAACTGTCAAATTACAGAATCAAGGATTACGTTTTCTCGTGGGATCACGTGCTCAATTTCGAAGGTGAGACAGGACCATATGTACAGTACACCCATGCCAGACTTTGCAGCATCATGAGGAATGCAGGTGAAAAAATTACAGCTGCGGCATCGGAAGGCTTCGACGCATCAAGACTTACAGGAGACAGTGCTCACAGATTAATTACGCTGATTTACAGGCTTCCTGAAGTTATTGAAGAAGCAGGAGAAAAGTACGAACCGTCAATTGTAACAAGACATATTGTGGACATTGCACAGGCAGCGAACAAGTTTTACCATGATGAACATATACTCGTTGATGATGAAGAAGAAAAGACAGCGAAAGTTGCCCTGGTAATGGCAGCTGAAACAGCAATCAGAAACGGGCTTGACCTTCTGGGAATGAAGGCTCCGGAAAGAATGTAGATATAGGACAAAGTGAGGTAAATTATGAGATACGAAGGTGACATTTATAGACCGCCAAGTGAGGCGTACAGCCTCCTGGTGCAGGTAACAATCGGATGCACACACAATAAGTGTACATTCTGCAAGATGTTCAAGGACAAGAAGTTCAGAGTGAGAAAACCGGAAGAGGTGTTCGAGGATCTGGCATGGGCAAGAGCTCATTACAGAAGCGTTCCTAGGATTTTCCTCTGTGACGGTGATGCTCTGGCACTTTCAAATGAAAGACTCCTGCCGATTCTGGAATACATTAACGATAATTTTCCTGAGTGCGAGAGAACTACTATATACGGTAGAGCAACAGCTGTTAACAAAAAGACAGATGAGGAGATGAGGGAACTGCGTGAGGCAGGTCTGACTATGGTATACATAGGCGCAGAATCAGGAAGTGACAAGGTTCTCAAAGCCGTTAACAAGGGAGAAACAAGAGCTGAACTTATCTCAGCTGTTCAGAAAATTGAAAGATGCGGAATGCAGTCTTCAGTTACGTTCATCTCAGGGCTTGCGGGCAAAGATGGATGGGAGGATCATGCCATTGAAACAGGCACGATGATTTCGGAGATGCAGCCGTCATATGTAGGACTGCTTACGCTGATGGTAGAACCGAACGTTCCAATGTACGACGACATTCAGAGCGGCAAACTGAAGCTGCTTTCACCAGAAGAAGTAATGGCGGAAACTTTGCTTATGCTTAAGCATACTAACGTGGAAAAGAAGTGTGTACTTCGAAGCAATCATGCCTCAAACTACGTTTCATTGAGAGGCAACCTGCCTGATGACAAAGAAAAAATGATGAATCTGCTCAGAAAAGCAATGGAAAATCATGATATGTTTAAAGATGAAAGATTTAGAGCTCTATAAAAGGGCTGCACAGAAAGGTGTTTGATACTATGGTAAAAGAAAAGAAAAGTCTTGCTCAGAAAATGGGTATTACAAGAACTGTCGAAAGACCAAGAGAGGAATCTGACATTCAGCTTAGAGAGGACAGAGTGGGCAAATATTTCAGAAAGTACATCAACAAATTTGTCTTTGTTGAGTTCTCTGATGAATTTCTGAAGAAGAGCAAGTCGGGTAATATCATGAAGGGTGTACCTGTACCTCTGAGAAAGAAAGAAGTCAAGGCTTTTGCCGGTGGAGAGGGCGTTGAAATGCTCGTTCTTGCCGAAAATATGGCGTGGGTAATGGGATGCGATCCTCACTTCAAATATACTCAGCAGTACTGCGAATTTCTTACTAAGGGATATGGCAAAAAAATGGTGGAGGGTATACTGAAGAAGGGCAGAGATGCCGCAGAGCAGGGAGAAATGGACCAGGCATGCATAATGTTCAGAGCATGTCTGTGCATGCAGTATGATTATCTTCATGCGATGTATTCATATGCCAGAGCGCTTCGTGTAATGTACATGAGTAGCCGTAACGAGGAGTATGTAGGCCGATTTAAGGCTGAGGCTCTGGACTGGCTGGAGCTTCTTACAGAGACTCATCCGAGATTTGCCATGGGATTCTATTATCTGGGATACGCTTACCTTAACATGGGACTTTATGCCAAGACTGTAGCAACATGGAACAGCTTCCTTAAATTCACTAAGAACAACAAGGACAGGAAGGAAATCAAGAGCAGAATTCAGCAGATTTCAGACCCTGTCAAGATTGAGGAAGGATGTAATGACATTATGGCGGGACGATATGTGGATGGTATCAAC
The DNA here is from genome assembly GCA_030525285.1 of Bacillota bacterium. Lineage (GTDB taxonomy): Bacteria > Bacillota > Clostridia > Peptostreptococcales > Anaerovoracaceae > Lentihominibacter. Next base: position 23,178 of record JAUNFA010000021.1, read on the forward strand.
ACTCTTGAACTTTATACCAAAACCCAGTATAACGACTGGTGGCCACTCCATTATTATCTTGGTGTCGGCTATCAGATGGTCGGCGATGTGAAGGCGGCTGTAACTGAATTCAAGAAGGTTCTTTCTATGAACGGAAGCCATATTGAAACGATGAAAGAACTGCTTTCAATATATGAAGCTCAGGGCGATAAGGATAATGTCAACAAATTTGCCAAGAAGATTGAGCTTATAGAGTCAGCTCAGGCTGAGGAACAGGCTAAACACATGAAGGAAACTGCAGCTGAGGATAAGAAACTTCAGGAAGAAGAACCTAAACCTCTCGAACCTGAATATATCGAAACTGACGAAAGCCAGAGAGATGATGAACCGGATTCGAAGGACGCTTCCAAAGAACCTAAGAAAACGATTGTCAAGAGATTGGGTAGCAAAAAATAGGATAAAGGGTGCACATAAGGTGCATTATGAAGGACTTTGCATGGGAACGTGTAAAGTCCTTTTGATTAACAAGAAAAAAGCAGAATATGTGTCCTATAGCCAGAATATAAAATCTTTTGGACAAAGTAAAAAACCGAAGCATTAGCTTCGGTCTTTTGTGAATTGGTTGCGGAGGCAGGACTTGAACCTACGACCTCCGGGTTATGAGCCCGACGAGCTACCAACTGCTCCACTCCGCGACGTTATATTGAGTTGTTGGATTGACAAACTGGTGCCGGAGACCGGGGTCGAACCGGTACGCCATAAAATGGCACGGGATTTTAAGTCCCGGGCGTCTGCCAATTCCGCCACTCCGGCAAAAAAGTAATCTGAAGCATCGCCTCAGATTAAATTGGCTCCGAGGGTGGGGCTCGAACCCACAGCCTACCGGTTAACAGCCGGTT
>JAUNFA010000022.1 GCA_030525285.1 Bacillota bacterium
TTCTTCCCTTCACGTGAAAAGGCCAAAGCATCCATAATGGCCGGACTTGTATACGTTGACGGCAAAATTGCGGACAAGGCCGGGATGTCTATTGATCATGAGGCCAAAATCACAATTAAAGAAAATCTTTGTCCATATGTAAGTCGCGGCGGACTTAAACTTGAGAAGGCTCTTGAGTTATACGGCTTCTCTCTGGATGGGGCAAAGTGTGTGGATATAGGTGCGTCAACCGGTGGATTCACAGACTGCATGCTACAAAAGGGTGCAAGTAAAGTATATTGCATAGATGTGGGCTACGGTCAGCTGGACTGGAAACTTAGAAATGATGAAAGAGTAGTAAACATGGAAAAATGCAATGTCCGCTATCTTGACATTGACAATGTCGGCAGAGATGTTGATTTCATCAGTATTGATGTGTCCTTCATTTCATTAAAGCTTATCTTCCCTGTAGCAGCTCAGCTTCTCAGGGAAGATGGATCGCTTGTCTGTCTTGTAAAGCCTCAATTTGAGGCCGGTCGCGACCAGGTCGGCAAGAAGGGCATTGTACGCGATCCTCTGGTACACAAACAGGTTCTTGAGAATGTAATAGAGTACGGCAGACAGAATGGTCTGCATGTTCACGGCATGACCTTCTCACCTGTGACAGGCACCAAAGGCAATATAGAATATCTTCTGTATATGAAAAAAACAGAAGGTAATTTTGTCCCTGATATTGATAGAACTGTTAAAGTTTCCCACGAAGAATTGGAGAAAAATTAATGGCAAAAGCTAAATTATCACCCATGATGCAGCAATATCTTGATATTAAGGAGCAGTACAAAGACTGCATACTTTTTTTCAGACTGGGTGACTTTTATGAAATGTTTTTTGATGATGCCGTAACTGCCGCAAGAGAACTTGAACTGACTCTTACGGGTAAACAGTGCGGAATGGAAGAAAGGGCACCTATGTGTGGTGTTCCTTTTCATTCTGCGGATACTTATATAGCCAGACTGATTGATAAAGGATATAAGGTTGCAATCTGCGAACAAATCGAAGACCCGGCAACAGCCAAAGGTATCGTAAAGCGTGATGTAATTCAGATTGTTACTCCCGGCACAGTTCTCAGCACATCTGTTCTCAACGAAAAGGAAAACAACTACATAGCGTCGATTTTCGTAGAAAACGGTCAGGTTGGTCTTGCATATTGCGATATTTCAACAGGCGAAATATGCGGAACACTGATTAATGGAAAGAGTGCAAGAGAAAGTCTCATTAATGAAATTGTCAAGCTCAATGTAAGTGAAGTGCTTATGAACAACGAGACTGAATTTTTCATTGACACTGACGATGTTCAGAGAGGGATGAAGGCATATTTTAATATTCTCGATGAAGAGTATTACAGAAGGGATGCTCTGAGAGAATTGATAAAACAGCAGTTCAGAGTAAGTACCCTTCAAGGCATAGGAATAGAAGAAGATTCATGTACTGAAGCGGCTCTTGGAAGCCTGCTAATGTATCTGATCAGAACACAGAAGAGAGATTTGGGACATATTACATCTCTCAATATATACAGCCTTGGAGATCACATGTCGCTTGACAAAAGCACTATCAAGAATCTTGAACTTACCGAAACGATTTTTGAAAAAAAACTTCAAGGTTCGCTCCTTGGAGTTCTTGATAAAACTCACACCGCAATGGGTTCTCGTAAGCTGAAACAATGGCTTAAAGAACCTCTCAATAGCGTTTCCGGAATTAATGACAGGCTGGAGGCCGTTGAATTCTTTTACGATGAAATTCTGTGCCGAAATAATATAATCGAAGCTCTCAAACGGGTTTATGACTTCGAACGTCTTACCGGAAGAATAGCCACAGGCACAGCCAACGGCAAGGACATGATTGCTTTAAAAAATTCCTGCTTTGTGCTCCCGGACATTAAAGAGAATCTTGCTTTCAGCGATTCAAGACTGATAAACATTCTTAATGACCGTATTTCCTCTCTGACAGAAGCGTATGAGTACATAAATTCTGCTATTATAGACGATCCTCCTTTTACAATTAAGGAGGGTGGTATCATAAAGAGAGGATTCTCCGATGAACTTGATCAACTGAAGGATTCCATAAGCGATGCTCAGAACTGGATTGCATCCCTTGAAAATACAGAGAGAGAAAGAACAGGAATCAAAAATCTCAAAGTAGGTTACAACAAGGTATTCGGCTATTATCTGGAAGTAACCCGCTCATACTACGACATGATTCCCGATAATTACATAAGAAAACAGACCCTGGCAAATGCTGAAAGATTCATAACTCCTGAACTTAAGGAAACAGAGCGTCTTGTTCTAAATGCAGAATCAAAGATAAATGACCTTGAGTACAGGCTCTTTACAGAGCTTAGAGAATCTCTGCAAAAACATATTATGGAAATTCAGGAAACGTCCCGGGCAATTGCTCAGATAGATGTCCTCGTTTCTTTCGCTGAGGTAAGCGAAAAGAACAATTATGTTAAACCTGAAGTAAATGATTCTGACAGAATAGTTATAGAGAAGGGCAGACACCCGGTCATCGAAGGAACTATTAGAGACGGGATATTCGTCAGCAACGATACTTACCTTAACAGAGATGACAGCTGTATGCTCCTGATAACAGGTCCTAACATGTCAGGTAAATCAACATATATGCGACAGACTGCCCTGATAGTTCTCATGGCACAATCAGGTTGCTTCGTTCCCTGCGAAAGCGCCGAAATCGGTGTTTGTGACAGGATTTTCACACGTATAGGAGCATCAGATAACCTAGCTCAGGGCCAGAGTACATTTTTCGTAGAAATGAGTGAGCTTGCATACATTCTCAATACTGCAACTCCTCGAAGCCTCGTAATACTTGATGAGATCGGCAGAGGAACCAGTACTTATGACGGACTTTCAATCGCATGGTCAGCAGCAGAATATCTGGCCTGTGAACAGAGAAGAATCCGAACACTTTTTGCAACTCATTATCACGAAATGACCGAACTTGAAAGCATCATAAAAGGTGTTCGCAACCTTAATGTTGACGTTTCAGAAGATGATGGAGACATCGTTTTTCTCCACAAGATTGTGCCGGGAAATGCAAGCAGAAGTTACGGCATACACGTTGCCAAAATCGCAGGCATACCCGGAGAACTTCTGACAAATGCTCAGAAAAGACTGGACATTCTTGAATCGGGAGCACGGGAAAGTGATGAGCCTTCTATAATTCAGGATAATAATCTGAATGAAAATACAGGTAAAAACACAAATGAAGAATATCAAATGTCATTGTTTGATTTTGCCCCTAACCCTGTAGTCAAAAGGCTTCAGGAAACAGACCTGATGAACACGACTCCATCACAGGCACTTGCCATACTTGAGGAGCTTAAGGAATACTTATGATTAAAGTACTTGAAAAAAGCATAGCTGACAAAATAGCAGCCGGCGAAGTAATTGATAGACCTGTATCTATTATCAAAGAACTTCTAGAAAACTCCATAGATGCAGGAGCCGACACTATTACTGTAGAAATAAAAAACGGTGGCAAAACATATATCCGAGTCACCGATAATGGCTGTGGCATTGATTCTGACCAGGTTGAAACAGCATTTCTTCGCCACGCCACGAGCAAAATAGATAATGTAAAGGACCTGGATTCAATTAGAACTCTGGGATTCAGAGGTGAAGCTCTGGCAAGCATTGCTGCAGTATCAAGAGTCGAACTCATAACATGTACCGCAGATTCCAAGGCTGGAAGAAAAGTTGTAATCGAAGGCAGTCAGGTAATACAGAACATCCAGACGGGTTGTCCCCAAGGCACGACGATAACAGTACGCGACCTGTTTTATAATGTTCCGGCACGAAGAAAGTTTCTTTCATCTGATAATGCAGAAGCCAGAAAGATTACCGAGCTTGTGTCACGCATGGCTCTTGCCTACAGCGATATCAGAATAAATCTAATTAACGGCAGCAAGCGTGTGTTTTCGACGCAAGGAAAGGGCAATATATTCAATAATATCATCAGCATTTACGGCAGTGATACCGGTCGGGACCTGATTCCCATTGAAGCTGAATCTTATGGATTTTTGCTCAAGGGATTTATAAGTTCTCCAGCGGCGACAGTACCTACAAGAAACAAAGAAATCTTCTGTGTAAACGGCAGGGTCATATCAAGTCGCATAATTCAGGAAGGGCTTGAACAGGCTTATGATGAAAAACTCTTCGGCGGGAGATTCCCAATAGCATTCTTATTCTTGTTCGTGCCTCCCGAAAAGATTGATGTGAACATACATCCGACCAAAAAAGAAATAAGATTTGATGATGATTTCGAGGTAAAGGATTTTATAACCAAAGCAGCTTCCAGAGCACTAAATTCAATAAATGCTGTTCCCAAGGCGAGAAGCGAACATATTTCCCAACCCATTTTCCGACCTGCAGACAAACAGTATGAGAACAAAGTCGCAGAAAATGTTAACGAGTACGAATTTCAAAGAGAGAAGGACGAAGAAAAGGTTACAGAAGAACAGGTTGACATAAACAATATATTGGAAACAATGCGAAAGAGTCAGCAATCTGTTAAGGCAACAGCCGAAGAAATAGAAAGGGAAACAGCTGAGGAGGTAAATGCTACTGCTGCAAACAATCCTTTTGATTTTGACAGCCTTTCAATTATCGGTTCAGTCTTTAACACATACATACTGGCAAGTGACGGACAATCTTTTTTCATGATAGATCAGCATGCTGCCCATGAAAGAATATTTTATGAGAAATTCATGAATCAATACAATTCTCAAGATAAATTGTGCCAGCAGCTTCTGATACCGATAAATATCGGAGCCTCTGCCCAGGTTGTCAGCAGGGAAGAAGAATGGATGGAACTGCTCAAAAAAGCAGGTTATGATATAGAATTTTTTGGAAACAACAGATACATAATTAGAGAAATACCTGCATTTATGTCAATGGATGAAGGGGAAAGTTTCGTCCGTGATATGTTTGAAGAATTCGATACAAAACCGGATCTCAAAAGCAAAACAGCAGTGGACAGAATCATAACAAAATCATGTAAGAGCGCTGTTAAAGCCGGTGATATTCTCAAACCTGAGGAAATCACAGCTCTTATAGATCAGCTGAAAGACTGCCGCAATCCGTTTTCGTGTCCTCACGGCAGACCAACCTTTATCAGAATCACGAAATACGAAATCGAAAAAATGTTCAAGAGAGTATAACCGAGAGAATATAACAATGAGAAACAAGGTAATTACAATCGCAGGTCCCACAGCTGTGGGTAAGACAAAATTTGCCATAGAAATTGCTCGCAGATTTAATGGGGAAATAATATCCTGTGATTCCATGCAACTTTATAAATTCATGAATATAGGCAGCGCCAAACCTACCCGTGAAGAACTTTCCCTGGTAACTCATCATCTTGTTGACATCATAGATCCCAGAGTTTCCTTCAGTGTTGCCGAGTATCAGCGTCTGGCCAAAAATTCCATAAATGAAGTATTCTCAAAGGGTAAAACTCCTGTGATTTCAGGTGGAACGGGACTTTATCTCAATTCACTTATTTATGATATGGATTTTTCATCTAATCCAGGCAATCTGGAGTACAGAAAAAGTCTGGAGGACATTGCTCGCACACATGGTTCGCAGGCAGTCCATGAAATACTGAAGAAAGAAGACCCACAAGCTGCTGAAATAATACATCCCAATAATACTAAAAGGATAATACGTGCTCTCGAAAGGCTTAAGGACGGAGAGGGAAATGTCAGACCTTTTAGTGGTGTTCTCAAAGAAACCGACGATTACGAAATGATTCTCATCGGTCTTACAAGAGACCGGCAGGAACTTTATGACAGAATCAACAAAAGAGTTGATATTCTTGTGAATCAAGGTCTTGTAGATGAGGTTCGTGAGCTTATGTCAATGGGGCTTACCTCGGATGACATCTCAATGAAGGGCATCGGTTACAAGGAGATAATCGATTACATTGACGGTAAATGCGATCTTGAAACTGCAATAGATACAGTCAAAAAAAACACAAGACACTATGCTAAAAAACAGTTAACCTGGTATAGGAGATATGATAAAATTAATTGGTTAGACATATCAGAGTACAGGAATGATGAAGAAGCAATAGAGGAGCTGGTATCTTGGCTGGAGAAAAGAATATAAAACTCCATAACAAAAGCAACAAGCCTGACAATGTTGTTCTCAAAGAGCATGAAATTGTCAGCAAATGTGAAGACCTGCAGAGGGAACTTCCTAAATACATGCGAGGATACTTTGCATACCTCAAAGGCAATGTATTACCGAGAACAAGATACGAGTATCTCAGAGACCTGCATTTTTTCTGCAATTATCTGATTAAAGAAACCGATATTACTGAAGCGGCCAGTCCTTCCGGAATCAAGCTGGAAGAATTAAAAGAAATCAAGGCCGTAGATATAAACATTTTCATCGACTACTGCAGAAAATACACTGTTGAAGATGAAAACCAGACGGTCGTCTATGAGAACGGCAATAGAACACTTGCCAGAAAGAAATCCTCTCTGTCTGTTTTTTTCAAACAGCTTTACAGAGATGGTCTTCTTGATGAGAACATTACGGATGGTTTTGATCCGATTAAGGTCCCCAAGGCCGGCGAACGTGAGATCAAGGCTCTTCAGGATGATGAAGTCATGATTATGCTGGATGCGGTTTCTACTGGGACTCATCTGACTCCAAGAGAAAAACAGTTCTGGGAAAAGACAAAAAAACGAGACAAAGCCATTCTTGTCATATTTATTACCTATGGACTGCGATTATTCGAACTCCAGCAGCTCAACGTTTCTTCATTTAATTTCTCGCGAGGCGAATTCAAAATTTACAGGAAACGTGACAAGGAGACAGTAATGCCATTAAACAAGTCGGTAACACACGTAGTTCGTGACTATATCGACAATGAGCGCAAAAGGGACGATGAGCTTGAAACGGAACACCGGGACGCTCTATTCCTTTCTCTGCAGGGCAAAAGGATGACAGAAAGACAAATACGACAGCTCGTCAAAAAATACACGTCAATCGGGCTTGGAACTTCACGACATGATGGCTACAGCCCGCATAAACTTAGAGCAACAGCAGCTACAAGTCTCATAGGACGAGGCAACTCAATCTTTGATGTTCAGGAACTGCTGGACCACGAACAGGTTACAACAACACAGCTTTATGCAGCTCACAAAATGAACGTAAAACGTGAACTTGTCAAGGACATGGAATGGGAGCTTGAACGAAAGGGGGATAAGTAACATGCGCAGATTAACTGCTATATTAACCGGATTAATGCTGATAATCATCACGACAGTTTCCGGAACTGCTGTATATGCAGTCAATCAGTCAGATAACACAGATCCTACAGTATATACATATCATCGCAACAATGATAATGAACAGACTTCAGAATCCGATGAGCAGGATGCCACCGATGCCACCGAAAGTACAGAGGCAGGCAGCACAGATAATTCGGAGGATGAAGAGGATATACCGACACCTTCCAAATCAAAGGTGGATACATCCTGGTTTGACTACAAGAACAAGAAAAAAACCTACACAATCAAAACTGAAGCTCAGCTTAGAGGACTGGCAAGTCTGGTCAATGAGAAACAGGCTGCATGGAAACCTAACCATACCGAAAACTTTCGTAATACCAAATTTGTTTTGGCCAATGATATTAAACTCAGCGGACCATGGGCTCCCATAGGGCACGGCAGTTCTTACTCCTTTCAAGGGACCTTTGATGGAAACAATCATACAATAAGCGGCCTCAAGATAGGCACAGGTTATGATTACAGCGGATTCTTCGGTTATCTCAAGGGCTCTGTTGTCAATTTAAATGTTGAAGGTAAGGTGGCATCCAATAATCCATGTACAGGCACAATAGCGGGAAGAATTGATGCGAGCGCAACCATTACAGGTTGTACAACACATGCGACTGTAACCGGTAAGGATAAAACCGGAGGTATTGTTGGTGAAAGTAAAGGCGGAACTGTAGAACTCTGCAAGAACAGAGGCAAGGTCAACGGCACGTATAAAGTCGGTGGTGTTGTCGGTGAAAATTTTGGAGGCAAAATCATTAAATCCGGTAATAGTGCCGAAATAAAATCAACTACAAGAAATCTTGGGATTTATGGAACCGGCGGAGTTGCAGGAAGAGCTGTATCAGATGGCTCTGTTGTCAGAGAATGCTACAATACAGGCAGTATCATTTCTGAAACCGAGGGAACCGGTGGAGTTGTCGGTTTTGCTAATGCCAGAGGATCAAGAATAGTTTCCAGTTACAATACAGGAAACATTGTCGTTAAAGCTGCCGAAGAAGGCAAAAAGAAAAGCAAAGCTTATAGTGGCGGTGTTGCCGGAATTGTCTGCGACAATGAAGTTATAATAGCCAATTGTTACAATATAGGAACAAGCCTTGGCGCCGATGTTTCGGGAGGTGTTGTTGGGTATTATACAGATAAAAATAATCGACCTCCAAAATTGCACATCACCAACAACTATTTTGTTAACAGTCAATATAAGTGGGGTATAGGAATTATCAATGATTCCCAGGGTGCTACAATTGAAGACTGTGCTGTTGGAATTTCACTGGGAGCACTCAAGAACGCTTCTGGCAGACTGAGCAGCAAATTCCGAAATGATTCTTCTGGAATTTATGGAAATGCCGGATATCCGGTACTTAGATGGCAGGATAAGTTAAGTGAGGATGACAAGGAATATCTTAAAGGCATTTCAGTAGATGCCCAGAAACGACTGGATAACTATATGACGAAACATGTGGATTCACTCATGGTCGGAGAAATCATCATTAACATTTTCAACACAACTAACCTTCTCCAGAATTCAATTAAATTATCAGGGGACAAATAAAGAAAGGTACTATAATGCAGCAGAACACATATAGGCTTTTAACTAAGAACATGGGCATCAATGCTCATGTTCTTGAGGTTATAGACAAAGCAGAAAACAACGTTAAATCAAACTTTGAACATCTGGACGACATTATGGCATACAACCAATATAAAGTGCTGGACGCTTTCCAGAAAAACAACATTTCGGACTCCCATTTCGCATGGAATACAGGCTACGGCTATGACGATGCAGGAAGAGACGCCGTTGAGAGAGTTTATGCGGACATTTTCCACACTGATGCCGCTCTGGTACGTCCTCTGATAGTTAACGGAACTCATGCCCTTACACTGACTCTCACAGGAATTCTGCGCCCAGGCGATGAGATGATTTACTGTACAGGAGGACCTTATGACACCCTTGAGGATGTTATCGGAATAAGGGGAGAGGGGAAGGGCTCTCTCAAGGAATTCGGTATTACATACAAACAGGTTGAACTTGCAGAAGACGGAAGCATTGATATTGATGCTCTGAAGGCTGCTATCGGTCCTGCGACAAGAATGGTCTGCATGCAAAGATCTACCGGTTACGGCTGGCGAAAAGCTATCTCAATTGAGGATATCGCAGAATGTGTTAAAGCTGTCAAAGACATAAATCCGGACATAATATGCATGGCGGACAACTGCTATGGAGAATTTCTTGATACCCTTGAGCCAACAGATGTCGGTGTTGATGTAATGGCCGGTTCTTTGATAAAAAATCCGGGTGGCGGACTTGCACTGGCGGGTGGATATATTGTCGGTCGTTCAGATCTTATCGAAAGCATCAGCTACAGGATGACTTCTCCTGGCATAGGCGGAGAATGCGGTCTTACTTTCGGACAGACAAGAGCAATGCTCCAGGGGCTGTTTATGGCACCTAAGGTTGTAAACGGAGCTGTTAAAGGTGCAGTTCTGTGTGCAGGAGTATATGAACTTCTGGGATTCGATGTATGTCCTGCATCGTCAGACTCAAGAAGCGACATAATTCAGGCAATCAAGCTGGGAACACCGGAGGGAATTGTTGCATTCTGTAAAGGTATTCAGGCTGCTGCCCCCATTGATTCCTTTGTTACTCCGGTACCATGGGAAATGCCGGGATATGACAGTCAGGTAATTATGGCTGCCGGAGCCTTCGTTCAGGGTTCATCTATCGAACTTTCGGCGGATGCTCCCATAAGAGAACCTTACATCGTATATTTCCAGGGTGGTCTTACTTACGAACATTCAAAATTCGGTGTAATCAAATCGGTACAGGCCCTTATGGACGAAAATCTCATCGTTCTTGATAAATAAATGTCGTTAGAATAAACGGTCGCAACACTAACGTCAAACTTTCAGATAAGGAGGTATAAAACATATGACAAATGAAACAATAAAATCCATTAAAGAACGCCGCTCAATCCGTTCCTTTAAACCAGAACAGATTACAGATGACGAACTCATGACCGTATTGGAAGCAGGAACATATGCTCCTTCAGGTCGCGGCATGCAGTCATCTCAGATGGTAGTGGTTCAGAACAAGGAACTTATGGATAAAATCATAAGAATGAATCAGGATGTTCTGGGAAATCACGAAAAAAACCCATACTATGGCGCACCTACGGTAATTCTTGTATTCGCACCTAACGAAAGAACTACGTATATTGAGGACGGTTCATGTCTTCTCGACACTCTCATGCTTGCAGCTCACTCGATCGGACTGGGTTCATGCTGGATTCACAGAGAAAAACAGATGTTCGAAACGAAAGAGGGTGTAGAGCTTAAGAGGGAACTGGGTCTTTCGGATCAGATGACTGGAATAGGTGCGCTGGCACTGGGATATGCAGAAGGTGAAATCCCTGAAGCAAAGCCAAGAAGAGAGGATTATTATAGCATAATCCGATAGTCTGACAATAACTGAAAATATCTCCGAACAAATGTTTATTATTCTGTTGACAAAGAACAGATATTCGCATATAATTAAAGCATCAAGAACAGATGTTTACAACTGTTCGTTAAATATGGGATTTTAATTAAATGCGAAAGGATGTATATTATGAAACAGGAATACAGAGCATCTACCGGCAGGAAGAAAACATATAGAGTTAAATCCAAGTTCAGATTCATTACAGCTGTTATCATCATGATGGCCATGGTTATAGGCACAGTTACTACAATTTCAGGAATCAGCGATTCAACAGCATTAACTAAGCATGAATATACTACTGAATATGTTGAATATGGTGAAACCTTATGGGATATAGCCAATGAACACAAATCTGACGAAACTAATATCCGAGAAGCGGTATACGAAATATGCAAGGCAAATGATATTAAAGCAGATCAGCTTCAGGCCGGCATGACAATTGTTATTCCTGATACCATCTGATTTTATGATTGGTTATGAATTCAGCCATTGAATAACGATTAGATGACATTATATGTTGGATAACATTAAGATAACAAATAACAATTAAACAACAAACCCCAAAGCCTCCATGAAATACTTCCCCAAATAGTATCTAACCACCGGAGGCTTTTTCATTGCGGCAATGGGTTTTATTGGATAAAAGCTGTATCAAGCAGAATATAACAAGAATCCGTCATAACTATTCCGATAATTATGATTATAGGAATAGTTAGGTTTATTTCATATATCCTTGCAGTAAGACTTACTCTACACCCCTGTTGCATGTAAATATAAAGAACCGGCACTGTCTAGGTGCCGGTTCTTTACGTTATGAATGAAGTTAATAAGATAATTTATTTCTGTTCAAATACCATTAACATATCCATTGCTGAATAATCAAGCTTAAGCTTCTTATCCTTTACTTCGAAATTAAGTGTCTCGTCAGTGTCGTCTGATAATGTATATGTACCATCATCGTTTTTAGTAACTTCACCCTTTGACTCTTCTCCATCAAAATTAACTGTTGCTGAACCATCTTCATTGATAGTAATTACAGGCATGGCTCCCATAGCATCTTTAAGATCGTCTGCTGACAGAGTAATTCCTGCATATTCAGCACTTGTCATTGTCCAGTCACCTACTGCGGCATCTCCTGCAAGAGGTGCTGATGAACCACATCCGCCGAGGAATACTGCCATCACAAAGACTATAGCTGCTACTAGGGAAATTTTCTTTATTCTTCTCATTATAAACCTCCTTCCACGTGTGTAAACGTTTATTTATTATAACACACTAAGGTCTTTGTTATCAAGATAGCTCTGCAGTATAATAACAGCAGCTTGTTTATCTACAACCTTTTTTCGTTCTTTTCTTGTAAGTTCAGCTTCTTTTAATACACGTTCTGCCATTACTGTTGTGAATCGTTCGTCGTAATAATCAATCTTAACATCGGCAAGTCCTGTGCTTCGCATTTTGTTTTCCAGCATTTTTCTGAACTCGTAAACTTTCTCTGTCTGTGGGCTGTCCGTACCGTCAAGGCGTTTGTTAAGTCCGATGACCACTGTATCGCATTCATATTCGCGAACATAGTCAATAACTTTGCCTGCGTCCTTTCTGATTCCTACACGTTCAATTGTAGTTATGCCCTGTGCCGTGATATTAAGAGGGTCGCTTACAGCTACACCTATGGTTTTGTCTCCTACATCCAAAGCTATTTTTCTCATTTTATCTCCTTCTCATATGATTTCATTAAATTTCCTTCGATAAAAAAAGACGGACAATCAGTCCGTCTATGTTACAAATATTGATTGTCCGGTCTATTTGTTAAGATAAGCTCTAATCAGTTCTTCAACTAAATCGTCACGCTCAATTCTGCCGATAATATTTCTGGCATTGTTGTGGCTTGTAATATATGAAGGATCTCCTGACAGAATATAACCTACCATCTGGTCAATTGCATTATATCCTCTCTCCTCTAAAGCATCATAAACAATACAAAGAATTTCTTCTATGGTTCTCTGCTCCAGCCTATCAAAATTGTCATACATCCTTGTCTGTCTATCCATTAGCAAACCTCCATTTCATATGGTTATTCTAACACAAGAGCACGTCTCATTACAACATAGAAATCACATTTGTATTATTTGAGAAGCTCCGCAGCCTTTACAAATGCATCCGGAATCTTTGATGAATCCTTAGCACCCGCCTGAGCCATGTCAGCTTTACCGCCTCCGCCACCACCAGCAGCGGCAGCTACTTCTTTTATCATCTTACCCGCATGAAGACCAGATTCAACCAGATCATCGGTAAGTGAAACGAGGAAAGTAACCTTCGGTCCCGTAACAGTTGCGAATACCATTGCAACACCTTTATTTGAAGCCTTGATGTCATCACTGAGACTTCTGAGATCGTTGATGTTATAATCTTCAAACTGCTTTGTAATCAGCTTGATTCCATTAATTGTTTCAGCAGTGTCAATCAGGCTGTCAAGATCTTTGCTCATTTCTGCCTTCTTAAGCTCTTCGATTTCTTTTTTGAGCTTCTTAATCTCGTCCATGAGTGAAGCTGACTTATCCATAAGATTATCTCTGTTTGACTTAAGAATTCCTGCAGTATTTCTGATCAGAGTTTCACAATCATTGTATCTTGCGAGAATCTCCTGTCCTGTAACGGCTTCAATTCTTCTTACACCGGAAGCTGTACCTGATTCACTTACTATTTTGAATGCTCCAATCTGTCCGGAGTTGGCAATATGTGTACCGCCGCAGAATTCAACACTGTAATCACCTACTGATACGATTCTTACGAAATCTCCGTACTTTTCATCAAAGAGAGCCATAGCTCCCTCTTCCTGAGCTTCTGAAATAGGCATTACCTTAGTATTCACATCGATGAATTCCGCAATTTTTTCATTTACGATATTTTCGACTTTCTCGAGTTCTTCTGCAGTTACCGCCTGGAAATGATTGAAGTCGAATCTCAATGTATCTGATGTAACAGATGAACCTGCCTGCTTAACGTGATCTCCCAGAACCTTCCTGAGAGCTGCATGAAGCATATGAGTTGCAGTATGGTTACATGCAGTTTTGTTTCTTCTGATTGTATCAACTGCGCAATCAAGCATATCACCTACAGATATACTGCCTTCTTCAACAGTTACCATATGAGAGAATACGCCTGCTGACTTTGTAACTTCTTTTACTCTGACATTCACACCATCAGCAGTCATAATACCTGTATCTGTGGCCTGTCCGCCGCTTACAGCATAAAATGGTGTACGGTCAAGGATTATAGTCACTTCGTCACCTTCAGTTGCGACATCAACACTCTTGCCATCCTTGATAATTGCAAGAATCCTGCCTTCGCTTCTGAGAGTTTCATAACCTGTGAATTCAGTTTCTGTTTCTATTACAGCTTCAGCAGAAGCATTATCCCAGCCGGCTTCCTTCATATCAGATGCTCCCTGTGAACGTTTCTTCTGTTCTTCCATTGCATCTTCAAAACCCTTCTGGTCAACGGAATAACCTTCTTCTTCAAGAATTTCTCTTGTCAAATCAATAGGAAAACCGTATGTGTCGTGAAGTTTGAATGCTTTATCGCCGTCAAGAACAGTAGAACCTGTCTTTTTCATTTCGGCAATATATTCGTTAATAAATCTCATTCCCTGATCGATTGTGGCGGCGAAAGTTGCCTCTTCTACAGCAACAACTTTCTTTATCATGTCACGACGTTCTTTAAGCTCAGGATATGCATCCCCTGAAGTTTCTATGACTCTGTCAACCAGTTCTGAAAGGAATGTACCCTTGATACCCAGCATTCTGCCATGTCTTGCAGCTCTTCTGATAATACGTCTCAATACATATTCTCTGCCACCGTTACCCGGTGTAATTGAATCTGCAATCATGAATGTCATTGATCTGAGATGGTCTGTGATTATTCTGATGCTTACGTCAGTTTCAAGCTCTCCGTCTTTGTATTCAACACCGGAAGCTTCAACAACACCATCAAGAATATATCTTACAGTATCAATATCAAAAATAGATTCAACTCCCTGCATTATACATGCCAGTCTTTCAAGTCCCATACCGGTATCAATATTAGGATTTGCCAGATCTGAATATGTGCCGTCCTCTGCAGCATCGAACTGAGTGAATACATGGTTCCAGAATTCAACATATCTGTCGCATTCACAGCCCGGCTTACAGTCAGGATTATCACAGCCATACTTTTCGCCTCTGTCAAAATAAATCTCGGAGCATGGTCCGCATGGTCCCAGACCATGTTGCCAGAAGTTATCATCCTTTCCTAATCTTACAATGCGTTCTTCAGGCATTCCTATTTCATTCTTCCAGATATCATATGCCTGATCATCATCTTCGTATACTGTAGCCCATAATTTATCAACCGGCATTTTGAGAACTTCTGTGATGAATTCCCATCCCCAATTAAGTGATTCGTGTTTGAAATAGTCACCAAATGAAAAACTTCCGAGCATTTCAAAAAATGTGCCGTGTCTTGAAGTGTGACCTACATTCTCTATATCGCCTGTTCTTATGCATTTCTGACAAGTGGTCATCCTCTTGCTTGGCGGTGTCTGCATACCTGTGAAATATGGCTTGAGCGGCGCCATTCCGGAATTTATAAGTAGTAAGCTCTTGTCATTGTGTGGTACTAAAGAAAAGCTCTGTCTTCTGTAATGCTCCTTACTCTGATAAAAACTGAGAAACATTTCTCTAAGCTCATTCAGTCCTATTTTCTCCATTGTAATAATTCCTCCCGAAGTCTATTTATCAGTAACCAAGCGGTCTTTGCCGTTCTTGGCCTTGTACATATTGTTATCTGCCTCAATAAGCAGTTTCTCTGTCAAATCCACTCTGTGAACATATCCTATGCTTATGCTGATTCTTATATCAGGATTATTCTCAATTCTGATATCGCTTATGGCATCCAGTATTTCTTCTAACTTAAGCTGGAGCACATCCTTAGGTATGTTCCAAAACAATACAAAAAATTCATCCCCTCCGTATCTAACTACCGCATCTGAACTTCTGATGTTGTCCTTAATTGTTGAAGCAACAGCCTTAAGCACATAATCCCCTGCCTTGTGACCATAGGTATCATTAATCGTTTTGAAGTTATCAACATCAATCATGGCAGCGCCGTTAGCTGTTTTAAGATGAATAAGCTTATCCTCGTAAAATCTGCGGTTGTATATTTGGGTGAGTGGGTCTGTGTACAGTTGATTCTTATATTTATCAACTAGTTCAACAATATTCTCTTTCTTGAATTTAATATCTGATATTATATTGGAAATGCCCGTCATAAGCTGCATAATCCATTTCTTACCATTAATTTCAAGGGGAATATTTATAATATGTTTAAATTCTCCATCGATAATCTCAATCTTGTTAACTATTTCATCTTCAAAAATATCTCGTTGATATCTGCATTTGTCGCAGTTCCCATCGTACCATGTACAATGGAATTCGCATTCTTTGACACTTCCATCATCGAGTACAACCAATTCTGATTGTCTGTTTTTGTCAATAATTCTTATATTATCAAATATCACTAAATAATATTTGATTAAATCAGATAAATCTGATTCCGATACCCTCATGTTAAACTCCTTAACTTATAAAGACATTACTACGCACATTAAATTGTGCCACAAACAACAACAAAAGTCTATAAAAAAGATGCTTCAAACCTAGTAAAATACGCTGTATCCGTTAGAATAGAATACAACGTATTTGTGGCATTATGCGTCAAACTTCTGCGTTTATGCTTTTTCCATTCCGCACGGGTATATACTATGTACCATCTGATGCTCACGAGTCACAGTTCTGTAAAATCCGAATCCACCGGAAAGATGTGAGCATTGGAATCCCTTTTGTATCAGAATACGACATGCAAGATAGCTTCGCAAACCGGACTGACAGTTAATGTACACAGGTTTATCTGAATCCAGTTCATCAATATGCTCTCGCAGGTTATCCAGCGGAATATTCACAAAACCTTCCAGATGTCCCCTTTGATATTCGCCCTTTGTTCGTACATCCAGCAGAATCGCGCTGCCATCATGCGGTAAATCTTCCACTTGCTCCCAGTGGAACTGTCTGACTTTTTCACCCTCTAGATTCTCAATTATAAATCCGGCCATATTGACAGGATCCTTTGCTGATGAATACGGCGGTGCGTAAGCAAGGTCAAGTTCAGTCAGTTCAGTTGCTGTCATTCCGGCACGAAGAGCCGTAGCCAGTACATCAATGCGCTTGTCAACACCATCATATCCTATAATCTGTGCACCCAACAAACGTAACGTTTTCTTTTCATAAAGTATTTTCATCACCATCACCTGTCCACCCGGATAATAGGAAGCATGGGATTCAGGCGATAGTACAACTTTATCATAATCAATACCTAATGTCTGCGCAGTTTTTTCATTTATGCCAGTAGATGCTGCCGTCATATCAAACAGTTTCAAAATCATGGAACCCTGAGGACCGTTAAACCGGCTGTTGCCGCCACATATATTGTCGGCTGCAATACGTCCCTGTTTATTGGCTGGTCCAGCTAGTGAAATTAAGGTCTTCTCTCCGGTAACAAAATGCCTTACTTCTACAGCATCGCCTGCAGCATACACGTCATTGGCTGATGTCTCCATTTTTTCGTTTACTACGATACTGCCGCGTGTACCCAAATCAAGACCTGCATCCTTTGCCAGATGCGTATCAGGTGTAACTCCTATGGCCATAAGTACCATATCCGCATGCAAAGGATCCTTATCTTTCAGCAGAGTAAGAACTTCATCATTTTGTTGACGAAATCCGGTAACTGTTTCACCCAGGCGTAATGTAATTCCATGACTTCGTGCCTGTGCATGAACAAAAGCCGCCATATCTTCATCCAGAGGCTTCAACAGCTGTTTAGGACGCTGGACTATAGTGACTGAAACCCCCATTTCTGTAAGATTTTCTGCCATTTCAAGACCTATGAAGCCACCGCCTGCCAAAACAGCATTACGTGGTCTATGTTCTTCGACAAAACGTCGGATGCGCAAAGTATCTTCTACTGTACGCAGTGTGAATACCCTTTCGCTTTCAATTCCCGAAAGAACTGGAATTGTTGGCTTCGCACCCGGAGCAAGAAGCAGCTTATCATAGGTTTCTGTATAGATTTTGCCACTGTCCAGGGCTTTAATTGTAACTGTTTTTTCGTCAGTATTAATGGACGTCACTTCATGTCTTGCCCTGACATCAATGTTAAAACGTTTGTGGAAGCTTTCCGGAGTCTGAAGTGTCAACTCACCCTGTTTTTCAATAACACCGCCTACATAATATGGCAGTCCGCAATTGGCGTAAGATACGTATCCGCTCCGTTCAATCATTACTATATGTGCATTTTCATCCAGACGACGAATTCTAGCTGCTGCAGAAGCTCCGCCGGCAACACCGCCTACTATTAAAACTTTCATTTCGCATCCTCCTTTTCTATTTATTGTATATTATACTCAATTATCTGTTCCTAAGTTTGCATATTCCCTGTGTCATAGTTCCCATCGGACAGAATGCACACCAGGTTCTTGGTTTATAAAGCACCATGACAATTAGTCCCAGCAGTAACGATGTAAGCATAAGCCCATAGAATCCGAAGCTGAACTGTGCAACCCAGTCGGATACAGTTCCAACGCTGTATGTCCATCCCCACGGTACACGGAACGTCCAAAATAGCTTGATTGCTTCTCTCAACGATGAAGCCCCTGCTCCCACAAGATAAGTCTGGAATACCATATTACCGAACATAGTCATGAAAAAAATCAGAAATCCATAGCGGAACCATTTAGATGACATCCAACGGGGTGCAGGCTTGCATCGTGAACACTTTAGGTTGTTCCCTATCTTGGTGAAAAGTTGTCCGCGTCCGCAAAGATGATTGCAGAAAAACTTATTACCGCCAAAGATTGCCAAAATAAGCGGAAGCAGGAAATCAATCATGCCAAGCCACGCAAAGAGGATATTAAAGAATCCCAAAGCGAAGTAGACAATAGCATATATCCACAGATAATCGTACCAGTGCTTCTTTTTCATATATCAAACCTCGCTTTCACTTCTATACACTCTGCCGGACAGAATTTTTCGCACTTTCCGCAGCCTACACATTTTTCTTCTTCAACTACGGAATAACATCCCCTATGTATCTTTATGGCATTCAAAGGACATGTATTTTCACAGACTCCACAGGCAACACAACGTTTTTTATCCGTTACAGCTACTCTTTTTGATAACATAGCATTCCTCTCTAAATCCTTAAAATTTCAACTTACGATCATATCATAACCTAAACATCCATAGCTTTACTGTGACAAAGTCACATTAATACAAAAAATCCGGCGTCTTTTGAACGTCGAATTTTTAATACTTTTTATTGTAAAACCAATGGCTTATTGTAAATTTTTAATGCCGTCAGTATCGCAAATATTAATCGTGCCTCGTTTCAACTCAACAAGTCCGTCATTTGCAAACTGTTTCAGCATACGTGCAACAGCTTCCCTCGCTGAACCTATATGCTGTGCGATTTGCTCATGTGTCATCAAAATCATCTCTGAGCCTGTACGTTCAGATTCTTCTATAAGGAACGTAGCCAAACGCTGATCAAGCCGTTTGAATAAAATCTGCTGCATTGCCCACATAACATCAGAAAACCGTTCAGTTGCCAGTTCATAAAGGAAACAATTGACATAAATGTTCTTTTCTTTGAGCATGGCAATTACATCAGCGGGAATGATAAGGACATCAGTATCCTTTGGGGCCGTCATCTGAGTATCAAAAGAAATCTGACTTATGACACAGGAGGCTGACAGAACACACAAATCATCTGAATACAGTCGGAATAAAGTAATTTCCCGCCCCTCTTCAGAAAGAAGATATGTGCGTATTTCACCTGAAATCACAAACAACATGCCCAGGCATTCTCTTTCACTGCTGTGAATGAAGGCTCCTTTATCGTAATGATGTACGAAAGCGCTTCTTTGCAGAATTTCTTTCTCCTCTGCTGTAAGAAATTTATTGAAAGGAAGCCGATTTAACAATTCTTCCATAATTAGTGACATCCATGATTACCGCAGCTGTGTTCTCCACAGTTATGACCGCCTTCTCTGTGTCCATGATGGTCGCAGCGAACACTAGCATTATAACCTAGCTTACCATTAAGCAGTGCATTTACGGCATCGTCCGCCTTACCGCTAACACCACCATAAAGTCTGATTCCTGCTTCAGCCAGAGCCATCTGTGCTCCACCTCCAATACCTCCGCAAATCAGTATTTCTACTCCCTGCTGCATGAGAAATCCTGCCAACGCACCGTGACCGCTGCCATTGGTATCGACTACTTCTTCACCTGATATTCTGTTGTCTGTCACATCGTAGATTTTAAACTTCTCGGTGTGACCGAAATGCTGGAAAATTTCTCCGTCTTCGTATGTAACTGCAATTTTCATAATGTGTTCTCCTCCATGTTCAATTTGTTCCTTTTTCCGGCATGATCCTCCGCAATGGACATGCTCCCGTCCATGACATAAGCGGTAATTTCCTCCTGTAATTTTAAGCGACCTGCCATGTACAATACATGCAGCGATTTTGCGCCGTGCGCTCTCATAAATTTCCTGTACAGTTGAACGCGAAATATCCATTTGAAGAGCACATTGTTCATGGGTCTGTCCTTGCAAATCCACTAAGCGAATGGCTTCATATTCATCTAGGGTCAGCAAAACAGGTTCTCCTGCCACGTTCCTGTCAGGACAGAAGGTATCAATCTTTGGCTCATCGCAGATTCTCCGGCATCGTGGTGGTCTGGGCATAAAGTCCTCCCTCTTTATTTTCGGTATATACCGATTATATGCTTATCTTACTGTCTGGTCAAGTGTCAGCAACCGTTACTTCCCAATTCACATATGAATAAAACACCAGTATGATGAAAGGCTTGCTAAAACACTAATTCCCGCTGAACAGGCGTTCTGTATAATCTAGTCTCACAAGCCTTACGATATATTGAAAGCGGATCCGTTTGATTCAGTATTCTGTCATAAAAGTCATCAATCCAACAGACATCTTGGTATCAATAAGTGCTATTATTTATAAATTTTCAGTCTTAAAGGTTGTATAACCCTCATAATAGTAACTGTGGTCGATACCTTTCATATAGATTTCTCTGCTGTTTATTTCGTCGGTAAGCGCACCTTTTAGCAACACTTTAATCTCTACATCTTTAATCGGACTGCGTTCCATTGCGAGTAAGTAGTCCTCTTTATCCACCTTGCTCCAGTCTATAACTTTGCCAATTTCATTTTTCAAGATATGGTCAAGCCAAATGCGAGTACTGCGACCGTTGCCCTCACGGAACGGGTGGGCAATGTTCATCTCAACATATTTTTCTACTATCTCATCAAAATTTGACTGCGGCATTTTGTCAATGTTTTCAAGTGCCGCTTGCAGGTACATAAGCGGTGCAAAGCGAAAATTACCTTTTGCCATATTGAACGTGCGGATTTCTCCGGCAAAGTCATAAATATCCTCAAAAAGGTACTTGTGGATTGCCTGCAATGTTACAAACTTACCTACCGGAAGAGTATCGAGTAAGCCTTTTTCAAAAAGTTCGACAGCCTTTTTCTTGCTGATGCGTTCTTCTTCACGGACAAGGTCGGCAGAACTTGCCAGCCCTAATTTATTTTCAAGTGCCATATTGCACCTCCGTTATAATTACGATAGTATTTCACACCGGACTTGAACCATACTGTGTCAATATTTTCAATAAATGGTCTGATAGAGTTACTTTGACGTTCGATTAAGGAACTCATCTGTTTTCTTAACTTACCGGCATTTAATTCGTCTAATTTGTCGCCTGCTGTGATTAATGCTTCATCAGCCTGTCCCTTACTAATAACCGGGATTTTCTCCACAATCTTGCCAACGGATGTACTTGCCTTTGCAAAGCCTTTTAACATTGACGACTGCACAGATGTTGATGAATAACTTTCAATGTTTCCTAAGAGCATTACTTCTAAGAATGACGAGAAACCATGTGATTGAAGTGTTGTTCATCATTTGTAATATTTCATTATCTTTATTTTCTTGCATTTTATTATTCCGAAATCAATTATAATATTTTTAATATTAAAACGATCGCAACGACAATAATTAAAATACCTACTAAAAATGTCATACAACCGGCAACCTTTGGGGATGATTTCTTATGATTAGTAGTCTGCTGAGAATATGTGTATGTAGGGGATTCCGACTTATGATTTTGTACCGGTTTTTGAGCTAGGCGAGGTTTTGTGGCTTTAGAATATAAAGCGAGAGGATCGGTTTGATTCATTATGCGTGAATAAAAATCATCAAGCCACTCAGCATCGCTTGGTTCGCACATATTTTGCTCGGTGCAATCGGGTTCATGTGCTATTTGATTCCTAACCCAACGGTAGTGTTTCAATTGTTTTAGGTCATCGTCCCAACCTCTTGTAAGATAAGAACCACGGGGAGTATTTATCATTTCATCAATATAAGCGGATATACGCCTATCGTCATTTAATACTTCGCCGCATAATTTTTCAAGATGTTTATACGATTCAATAAAACCCATTTTGTGCCTCCGAAATTGATTATTTATCCGCTGCAATACCGGATTTCATCCAAGCGTCAATTTCGCTGACTTTGAATTTCCAAAGACGCCCGATTTTTGCTGCGGGCATATTTCTTCTTTCTATCCAATCAAGTACGGTATCACGGCTGACGCCAAGATATTCGCATATTTCTTTCATTGAGTACCAGCGTTCGATGTTAGAATCCATTAGATTTTCCTCACTTTCAGATGGTTACAACTATACAAGTTTAGTATATCACACAGAACACTTAAAAGCAATGATTATTGCGGATTTATAAAGGAAAAGCAAGAAAAAATCATAGCAAAACGGAGCTGTTACTCGAACAGCTCCGTAAGGTTAATTATAGTTATTTGTTTTTCTTGATTCTATTCGGAAAGCTGTTAATCCATCTGCACAGATTACCATAATATCCTTAACTCCTCTGTTTTTTTAATTCATTAAGAACACCCAGCCAATACTTACTGCTTTCGTTTTCTCCTATCTGAAGGCTAATAACATCCTTCATTCCATTGGCATCAATTCCAAGTATTGCATAGGCTGCAAGCTTTCTGATAATACTGTCCTGTCTTACGGAAAAATGAACTGCATCTATATATACAATAGGATAAATTTCCTCTATTTGCTCAGAAATCTGTCTGGTAGTCATTCCGCGGGCATACATTGTAATTTCCGCTGTCGTTTCGTTCATAGCGTTCATATCCAAGATGTTCATCCATCTCAGATTCCATCATAGACTTGATTGTTCCACCAAGCAGGTCTTTGAGAGCTTCCTGAATGTCATCTGCAGTTTCGATGTCATATTCATCAATTAATGCTGCAATGATATTCTTCTTGTTCTCATTAAGCGGTTTTACTTTGTAAACTTCTTTTTTCTTAGCCATGTTAAAAGCCTCCTATGGTAATTTTGATTTTACCACAGAAAGCTTAGTGCTTAACTAATTTACAGACTTTTTCTCACCCCCGGCTCAACTACCAATCTTTCTAAAAATTTCGAGTTTTTTGCACTAATATTACTTTATAGGTTTTTTCATATATGTTTTAAGATGTCTTGTCCGCAGAAACTCCGTGTAAATCAAGGCTTATCAACACCGCACACGCAAAAAACACTGATATTTCAATGGGTTCAAGTAAAGGCAAAAAATGTACCGCTCAATATTAACGGTGCGGTACAAGCTATCGGCTTTGCCTTGCTTGTTCTATTCTTTGTAGTGGATGTTGTACGCATTTGCTATTGCAAAAGGAGTGATTACACACGGACTTGATCTTATGCTTGCTTTATTCAATATTGTTCAAAGTACGATTTCTACCATTATGAACACAGCATGCTTCGGAAAGCCAAATCAAACCACATTACCTTCGGAAATGATAACCACAATAGAAGAATGTGGATTTTGGGAGAGTATTCCTTTGTGGCGGTAACGCTTATCGGAGGTCTTTTTATAACCGTATTGTCTTTTATTATGATAATGACCGTGTTTTGATTTTTTCAGATAATTGAGCTATAATATACTTGTTTGATTTACATTTGATAGAGCGAGCATATAT
>JAUNFA010000007.1 GCA_030525285.1 Bacillota bacterium
CGCCTTACTGTGCTTCAAATCAAGGTTATCCACAAGATCTGGATGTTTCGTATCAATTCCTGTATCAATTACAGCAACAGTAGCCTTGCCTTCGGATTTTACATAATCCCATGCAGATGTAACATTGGCACCCCGCCTCTTTTCATTACCTGACCACGAATTAAGGTAATACTGAGAACTTAGCGCAGTGTCATTGGTAGTCTTTAAAGTTTCGACTTCTCCTCCCATAAGCTCATATGCAAAATTCGGTTGAGCATAAGCAACATCCGGCTGCTTTTCAATTGAATCAATTGCTTTATCTACACTTTCATCGGAATCCAGCTGTACCTTGAGCATTGCACCCTGTGATGCAACATTACCTGTAACGAATTCACCACTTTCAGCTGATATGTCCGCATTATCAGCAAGCTGCTGTGTACTGCTGTCTGCCAGTTTCTCAACAGTTCTGCTCTGAGTATCTTCACCTTCTGCAAAGTCTGTATTCTGAAGTTTCTCCGTGCATGCAGCATCCTTGTCGTATACTACGAGAATCTGATTTTCACCGATATTCTCTTCGTCTTTGTTGACTTTTGCAAACGAAATATCCGGAATAGCAGTCAATATCATTACCGCTATCACGGTTATTCCCATTAATCTTTTCCTTTTGTTCATAATCGGTCTCCTAATTTCCACTCAAAGTATACATTACTATGCTTTGTCCTTCAATTATACACGAATCTTTATTCTGATTTCACATATAATTTATTTTTCTTCCGGATATCTCATTTGATTGGTTTGTTGCAATTTCTTATTGGATTGCTCTTGATGATTGTGGTAAAATAAGAGCAAGACAATTCAATTGATATTAAAGCAAGATAATATACAGGAGTTACCATGTTAGAAGAAAAAATAACTTATGAATATGATTTCCCCCTCAACATCGAAATTGTTGAATTAAAGGAATATCCTCTCCACTATCAGCGTGATGTAGAGCTCATCGCTGTACTTCAGGGCAGTGTTGAAGTAAAAATCGGCGTAGGTGTTTATTCACTTTCCAGTGGCAGTGTTTTCACCGTCAATGCCCGTGAGGTTCATGGCATATATGGCAAAGACACCCAGAATACCGTTGCACTGATCACACTAAACACTGAATTTTTCAGCCAAAAGTTCCCGCTTCTCAGCAACAGTGCATTCAGAACATACAGCGAGAACGAGTCTGACCCACGATTCACAACTTTGAGAGAATCTGTCTTCGGCATTCTTTCACTGTATCTGCGCAGAGGCATTCGTTATAAACAGAACTGCATAGATGAAGCTATGGAGCTTCTTGATTTTCTGGACAAAAATTTCAATCTGTGTGCAGTGAATGAAAACGGTCTTTCCGTCAGTCCTCTACATGAAAACCTTCTTATTCTCGAAAGGATGAGTAGAATCATTCCTTACATATATGAACACCATGCCGAAAGGATTTCCCTCGACGACCTTGCCGAGAAGGAGCACCTGAGCATATATTATCTTTCACACATGATAAAAACCTGTACCGGACTTAGCTTCAGAGATTTCCTTTGCTATGCCAGAGTTGAATTCTCCGAAATGTATCTCCTGGGTTCGGATATGAAAATCAACCAGATTGCAAGAGAAGTCGGCTTCTCCACTACAGCATACTACGAAAAGTTTTTCGCACGCTGGTTCCACGATACCCCATCGGAACACCGCAAAGCCTACATTGACAAGGTTCTCGGTCCTGCAAGACCAAGACAGGAGCGAAAGGTAAGTGTTAACACTGCCCTCAGCCTTATTCAGCAGGAGCTCAGCGCCTCCCATCAGAAAGCATACGGACTTCCTGCCAAACAGCTTAAGCTTTTCACCAAAATGAATGCTCTTGAAAGACCTCTTGCCGAATTGACTCACACCTTCGAAATGGAAGTTTCCCTTGCCGATTATAAGCGTCTGGGTTTTATGATTTTCGGCGAACTCAAAAAATTTAACAGCAGTGTAATCAATCTCAAATATACTGAGGCTGAGGAGAACTCCCCGGAACTTGAAAGATTCAGAAGCCTTCTTGAAGAAAACGGATACACAATAAATATGCGCAGAGCCTACAAGGATGACATAATAAGCGGCAAATCCTACGGCCTTGATTCAATCGCAAATCTGATTTACATTTTCCAGAGAAATATTCTGAGTTCCCAGACCATGGGCTTCAAACTTATGGACGGGGGCAGCGAAAATGTACTTCTCAAGAGTGATAATGGACTTATGACCTCTTCTGGAATATATAAACCTGCCTATTATGCACTTCTTATTCTGCAAAAGATGCAGGGCGATCTGATTGCCTTCGAAAAGAATTATGCAGCTGTCAGAATTGGAACAGAAAATCCTTCATATATTATTACTGCAATCAACTACGATAACAGCATTTTGAGATTGTGCACAGCCAAATCATCAATGTACGAAACACGTGACAGACTCAAAAAATTTAGAGATGAACTTGAGCTTAATGTAACCCTCAACAACATTTCAGGTCGTTATTCAATCAACAAGTATTCCTTTACTAATCCGGATACCATCTTTGATTTCATGGCACGACTTGATTTTCCTGAAACCTACAGTTCATCTATTGACTTTGATCTCAATTACTATTCGATTCCTAAGACGGATATATATACCGATGAAATCGACGGTAAACTGCATCTCAATTTTACAGTAGAAGGTGCAGGACTTCAGATGGCTATTATCCAGCCGATTTAAATTCCGGCAACCACGACAATAAGAGCAAGGGCGATGACGCTTC
The DNA here is from genome assembly GCA_030525285.1 of Bacillota bacterium. Taxonomy (GTDB): domain Bacteria; phylum Bacillota; class Clostridia; order Peptostreptococcales; family Anaerovoracaceae; genus Lentihominibacter. Next base: position 2,774 of record JAUNFA010000007.1, read on the forward strand.
ACAAGCATCATCGCCCTTGCTCTTATCTTGACAACTTTGATTTTTTAACTAATGTGCATACCTTAATCCACTCACATAATACAGAAAATCCGGCTAATATGCAGCAAAGAAACAGTTAATCATCCTTTTCATTATTCATTCTATAGCCTACGCCCAGCTCATTAGTAATATATTTACATTCACCGGGACGAATACCAAGCTTTTTGCGAATATTTGCCATATTTACCTGAAGTTTCTTGACACTCCCCTGATCTGCATAGCCCCAGATTTCCTTGATTATTGTGGAGTATGTCATCATCTTGCCACAATGCTCCGAAAGGAGCGCCACAATATTATACTCTGTCTGAGAGAGTTTAACCTCTTCACCCTTTACCATAATCTGTCTTGCATCATAGTCAATAACCATATCACCGATAGTGAATTTACCGCCAGGCAGCTTCCCTTCATCAGCTCTATGTCTGAAATTCCTCAAAGTACTGCGTATACGCGCCAACATTTCGGGAGCACTAAAAGGTTTAGTCACATAATCATTAGCTCCTGCATCCAGAGCCTCCACTTTGTCATTCTCATTAGTTCTTGCCGACAACACAATTATAGGAATCAGAGAATCCTGTCTGGCAAATCTGATGAAATTCATTCCATCTCTGTCAGGTAACCCTAAATCAAGAATCACAACATCCGGTAAGTGAGAAGAAAAGACTCCCTCTGCCACTGTACATGTGTCCGCAACTATTACCTGATATCCTTCCGATTCCAGAATTGTTGTCATCACAGACTGAATGTTGCTGTCATCTTCCACTAAAAGAATCTTATACTTATTATTCGCCATCTGTCATCGCCTCCCTCTCAAGGACAAACACAAAGGATGCTCCGCCGTTTTTTAAGTTATGTGCCTCAATGCTCCCGCCATGAGCTTTGATGATTGTATCGCACACCGAAAGTCCTATTCCCGCATTTCGCTTATTGCCGTCGGAATTATCCTGCTCCGCCATATAAAATCCCGAAAAAATATCCTTTATCCTATCCTCAGGAATGCTGCAACCATCATCGGAAATTTCAAACACAGCCTTGTTTCCGGAAGTAAACACCTTAAACTTTATCTGTGTCATTCCCTCACCGTGCAATACACTGTTTTCAAGCAGATTAATAAGCACCTGTTCAATAAGAATTGCATCCATTGGAATAACAACAATCTCATCCGGAATTTCCAAAGTTACATTTTTTTCCGGATACCTTGCCATAAACTTGCTCATGACAGAATCAACCAGTTCGTCAAGAATTGTCGGCGTTTTTTTAATCTTGATTTTACCGCTGTCAATTCTAGTAATTGATAACAGATTTTCAACCATTCTGATTAACCATTCCGAATCTTCCTGGATGCTCCGGAGCATCTCATCCTGCTTGTCCTCTGTGAGTACATCACGCTTTTCCCTCAATGTTGAACTTGCGCTGTATATCGTAGTCAAAGGCGTCCTGATATCATGGGATATGGCTCTGAGAAGATTCGCCCGCATTCTTTCTCGTTCCGTAACCGTTTTGCTTATTTCATATTCTTTAAGTCTTGTGGTAAGCATGCCTACAAGTATTGCAATTGTAAGCATTATAATTGCCGAAATAATGTTTTCCGGTTTTATGAAATCAAAAGCGAAATACGGGAATTTGAATGCATAATTTATTGCAAATACTCCTATGACTGCCGACACAATTCCGTATACATATCCATCTGTCAGTAAGGAAATAATGAACACGGCAAAGGCAAACAAGGTGCTGATATGTTCGGCTACCTCAAGCTTAAGAAATTGAATGCTCAATATGGTTGTTGACACCAGAATTACCGTGGTAATTGCAATACTTTCAACAATTCCTTTCTGCCTCATAAATTTTCACTCCTTTTTTCTTACGTCTCATAATATCACAATTGTATTTAAAGGGTGGTAAAAATAACACGAGGCAATATTATCCCTCAAAAAAGTTGAGAATTTGTGTATTTTTATTAAGCTACATGTGTAATATTATGCTATAATCTATACGTTTAGTATGTTATGATTTCATATAATGTTATATATATAGGAGGGAATAATTATATGCCAAAGAGAAACGACATTAACAAGATTCTTATCATCGGCTCCGGTCCGATCATTATCGGTCAGGCATGCGAGTTCGACTATTCCGGAACACAGGCCTGCAAGGCATTGCGCAATCTGGGATATGAGATTGTTCTTGTTAACTCAAATCCTGCAACAATCATGACCGACCCTGAGATGGCCGATGTGACTTACATCGAACCACTCAACGTAAAGAGGCTGGAAGAAATAATCGATAAGGAAAGACCAGATGCAGTACTTCCTAATCTGGGCGGACAGTCAGGTCTCAACCTTTGTTCAGAACTTTACAAAAAAGGTGTGCTGGATAAATATAATGTACGTGTAATCGGTGTTCAGGTTGATGCAATCGAACGTGGCGAAGACAGAATCGAATTCAAGAAGACAATGGATAAACTCGGCATCGAAATGGCTAAAAGTGAGGTTTCCTATTCGGTCGAACATGCTCTCGAAATTGCAGACAGACTGGGATATCCTGTAGTGCTTCGTCCTGCGTATACAATGGGCGGCGCCGGCGGCGGCCTGGTTTACAACAGAGAAGAACTCAAAACAGTCTGCGCTCGCGGTCTTCAGGCTTCTCTTGTCGGACAGGTTCTGGTTGAAGAGTCCATTCTCGGATGGGAAGAACTCGAACTTGAAGTTGTTCGTGACTGCGAAGGCAATATGATTACAGTTTGCTTCATCGAAAACATTGACCCTCTGGGAGTTCACACAGGCGACTCCTTCTGTTCAGCACCTATGCTGACTATTTCTCAGGAAGTTCAGGACAGACTTCAGGAACAGGCATACAAAATTGTTAATGAAGTACAGGTTATCGGCGGAACCAATGTCCAGTTCGCCCACGACCCTGTTTCAGATAGAATCGTTGTTATCGAAATCAATCCGCGTACATCGCGTTCATCAGCACTTGCTTCCAAGGCTACAGGTTTCCCAATTGCCCTCGTGTCGGCAATGCTGGCTACAGGTCTTACCCTCAAGGACATTGAATGCGGCAAATACGGAACACTTGACAAGTATGTTCCTGACGGGGACTACATCGTAATCAAGTTCGCAAGATGGGCTTTCGAAAAGTTCAAGGGTGTTGAGGATAAACTGGGCACTCAGATGAGAGCTGTTGGCGAAGTAATGAGTATCGGTAAAAACTTCAAGGAAGCTTTCCAGAAAGCCATCAGATCCTTAGAAAACGGCAGATACGGCCTCGGTCATGTAAAGGACTTTGATACTCTCACCAAGGAAGAGCTTCTGCAGAGACTGATTACACCATCAAGCGAAAGATATTTCCTTATTTATGCTGCACTTGCAAAGGGTGCGACCATTGAAGAAATCTATAACATTACTAAAGTCAAGACATATTTCCTTGCACAGATCAAAGAGCTTGTTGACGAAGAAACAGCTCTGGCTGCATCTGCAGGTCAGTTACCTTCGGACAATGCTCTTATTAAAGCCAAGAAGGACGGATTCGCAGACAAATATCTGAGCCAGATTCTTCAGATTCCTGAAGCTGATATCAGAAACAAGCGAATTGAACTGGGTGTTGAAGAAGCGTGGGAAGGTGTTCACGTAAGCGCAACTAAGGACAGTGCTTACTACTATTCAACATACAACGCTGAAGATAAGAATCCTGTAACTGACAACAAAAAAATCATGATTCTTGGTGGTGGTCCTAACAGAATCGGACAGGGTATTGAATTCGACTATTGCTGTGTACATGCTGCAATGGCTCTAAAGAAACTGGGCTTCGAAACAATCATCGTCAACTGCAATCCTGAAACAGTATCAACAGACTACGATACATCAGACAAGCTTTACTTCGAGCCTCTGACACTGGAAGATGTGCTCAGCATTTACAACAAAGAAAAGCCTCTCGGTGTTATTGCCCAGTTCGGTGGTCAGACACCTCTTAATCTGGCAGCAGATCTTAAGGCTAACGGCGTTAATATTCTGGGAACTTCTCCTGAAGTTATCAATCTGGCAGAAGACAGAGACGAGTTCAGAGCAATGATGGACAAACTGGGAATTCCTATGCCTGAATCCGGAATGGCTGTAAATGTAGAAGAGGCCAAGGAAATCGCTGCAAGAATCGGATACCCTGTAATGGTACGTCCTTCATACGTTCTGGGCGGTCGTGGAATGGAAGTTGTATACGATGACGAATCATTGACTAACTATATGAATGCTGCTGTAGGTGTAACACCTGACAGACCTATTCTGGTTGACAGATTCCTTAACAATGCACTGGAATGTGAGTCAGATGCCATTTCTGACGGAACACATGCTTTCGTTCCTGCCGTTATGGAACACATTGAACTTGCCGGGGTTCATTCAGGTGACTCTGCATGCGTTATTCCATCAGTTCACATTTCACCGAAGAACGTTGAGACAATTAAAGAATACACACGCAGAATTGCAGAAGAGATGCATGTTGAAGGTCTTATGAACATGCAGTATGCCATTGAAGATGACAAGGTATACGTACTGGAGGCAAATCCTCGTGCATCAAGAACAGTTCCACTTGTATCCAAGGTATGCAATGTTAGAATGGTTCCTCTGGCAACAGAGATAATCACACGCGAACTTACAGGTAAGGAAAGCCCTGTACCTGCTCTTAAGGAGAAAAATATTCCTTACTATGGAGTCAAGGAAGCTGCATTTCCATTCAACATGTTCCAGGAAGTTGACCCTGTGCTTGGACCTGAAATGAGATCTACAGGTGAGGTTCTCGGGCTATCAGAATCCTATGGAGAAGCCTTCGTCAAGGCTCAGGAAGGAGTCCAGTCACCGCTTCCTACAGAGGGTACTGTACTTATTTCTGTAAATCGTAAGGACAGACCTGATGCCGTAGTTCTCGCCAAAATGTTCTCAGAACTTGGCTTCAAAATTATTGCAACAGGCAATACATGCAAGGCTATCCAGGCTGCCGGCATTGAGGCGGAGCACATCAACAAACTGTTTGAAGGCAGACCGAACATCCTTGATGCTATAACAAACGGCGAAATTGACCTGATCATCAATACTCCTAATGATAAGAACAGTATTCACGATGACAGTTATCTGAGAAAGTCTGCAATTAAGGCTAAGGTTCCTTACATGACTACAATCGCTGCTGCAACAGCAACTGCACATGGTCTTAAGGCTGCAAAAAATTCAGCTAAATCCAGCGTTAAGTCTCTGCAGGAACTGCACAGTGAGATTAGATAAGAACGAATAAACTATTGACCAAAACTGAGGAGCTTTCACACTAGAATTTAATCTGATGTGAAAGCTCCTTTTTTCATAGTCTTATAATTCAAATTTTTTTCTAAATAGAGTTCATAATATTTAACAAACTCTGATAGCTATCAACATCGTGGTAAACCACTTTGCTATTCGACATTTCATTAAACAGCTTTTTAGCACAAGAAATCTTCGCCTGCTCTATCGGTCTGAGTTCAAGACTCTCCATTGTACCTTTGGTTTCAGCTACAAAGAAAATATGCTTAACAGTTCCCTCATAAAAAGCGATTGCCCAGTCAGGGGAGTAATTGCCTACCGGAGTAGGAATTTGGAAGGTTCTTGGAAGTTTTGCATATACGCATACTTCTTCTGCTGCATCCAAATCTTCAGCAAATCTTCTCTCAATACTCTTTTCTGCCGAACCATCGGTAAACACATAGTCCTGAATGGCTTTCTTTGCAAGGAATGCCTTATCAAAACTCTGCGTATTCTTTTCGGCTGTGAAGATTGTGCTATCGTATTCCCCATCTATCGTATCATAAGAAATATGTTCTACAATCATTGTTGCTTTCTGCTCGTTGATAAGCCTGATAACCTTTGTGATAAATTCTTCCGGATTGTTCCTGAACATATATAGCTTGCCAGCTCTGATTCCTTGCAGGATTGCCGACACGGTTTTACGGGTAAGTGTCGTTCCCTCAGCCACTTTGCCGATGAGATCATATTTAATCTGACTTGTTTCTGCGTGTTTAAGAGTTTGTGTTCTCGTTTTTTCTCCAACAAAGGAGGCTCCACGCTCGATCTCATACTCATTCATTTCCGCCTTTTGATGACCAATAGTCGTTGTATACTGAAGTTCAGAAACAAAAAGTTTTTCATCAATATGATTAATTGCTTTCTTAATCAGCTCGTCACTATCGAACTCAACTGTATAAGCATACTTATGGTTAATTTCTCGCCATAACGCCTGAAATTCTTTCTTGGCAAAATTATCATTAAGCGGATTATCCTTAACTTTTGTTTCATGACCATCTGTAAACATATCCTGAAGAATACTATCATCATATACAGATTGAATAAGCGTATGGATACCCTCTGCCATTGGTTTAAGATCATCCGGCAGTTCGGCAACCGTACCGTTCTTAACTTCTTCACGGTACTTGTCAGTAACCTTTCTGTCCATATCAACATAGCCATTCTGAATAAGATAAAATTCTATGTTGTTTGCGGTGCTATCGTCAATAAGTGTAGGAACATCATCCACTTTAATATACTTGCCCTTAAAGTATTCACTTGTTGCAACAGTCGGTCTGTCATAAAGTACAGTCTTAATATCGGACTGCAAATCGCCAACAAATGTTTTGTAGCTCTCACTTGCAACAACTGTCAACACGTTAATATCGTGTACTGTTTCTCCGCAGCTTTCAACATCCATTCGATTACCATTCTGATTCACACACAAACGGAGTCCACGACCTACCTCTTGACGTTTTGCAGTATTACTATCGGAATGTTTAAGCGTACAAATCTGAAATACATTCGGATTATCCCAGCCTTCACGCAGTGCCGAGTGGGAGAATATAAATCTTGTAGGCTCATCAAAAGAAAGCAATCTTTCCTTATTCTTTAAAATCAAGTCATACGCCGAAATATCATCGGAGAACTCACTGCCACGCTTTACTTTACTGTCGATAGCATGTCCTTTTTTATCAATACTGAAATAGCCTTTATGTACTTCTTCTACATCACTGCAAGTAGATTTCAAATATCTCTGATACGGTGTATCAAGCACGGTTACATAGTCATTCAGCACATTGATGTATTCCTGCTCAAACATCTTGCCATATTCGCCAAGAACTTCATCTCCGTTTTCATCGTACTGGCGATACTTTGCAACTTCATCAATGAAGAACAATGACAGACATTTAATTCCTTTATCAAAGAGTTTTTCTTCCTTCTCAAAATGAGAAAGAATTGTTTCCCTTATCTGAATGCGACGCATATCTTCTTCGGATATGTCGCCAACAATATCTCCCGTGCTTATAACTTCTCCGTTTGTAAAAGTCACTGTTCCACGAAGCGGGTCAATTTCAGAGATGGTATATCCTTTGTACTGTTCCATCTTTTGTGAAACACAATATAAATCATCGTTCACACCAAGAATATGGGATTTACGGTTAATGGATTTATTGAACCCAATTTCAAGTTCAATTTTTGCCATAGGTGGCTTTTTACTTGAAAGCACAATCTGTTCAAGGTAAAGATAACTGTCAGTACCTCTAAAATTCTTAACCTCAAATCCTTTTACTTCAATCTTCTTAACCAGTTTCTTATTAAAAGCGTCAAGTGCGTCTAGAACATAGACAAGATTGTGCTGTTTCTTATGAGTTGCAGAATAGTTCAGCGTGAATAACGGATTAAAGTTTTTAAGTGCTTTCTGCGTTACATCTCCACCCATCTTCTGTGGTTCATCAAGAATAATAATCGGTCTGTTCGCTTTGATTACATCAATCGGACGACGAGAAGCAAACTCATCACGCTTTGAATAAATGATACGGGACTCCTTGCTTCGTCCGCCTTCCTTTAGAGAAGCTGCAAATGCCTGTGTATTGATTATCATTACATTGATGCCGGAACTGCTCGAAAAGTTATCAAGCTGATTCAGATTGGAACTGTTGTAGATAAAGAAGCGAGCCTTTTTACCGTAATGCTCCATAAAATGGTCGGCTGTAATCTCAAAGGATTTTTTTACACCCTCACGAATAGCAATACTTGGAACAACCACGATAAACTTGCTCCATCCATACTTTTTATTCAGTTCAAACATCGTCTTGATATATACATAAGTTTTACCTGTACCGGTTTCCATTTCAATATCAAGACTGCACCTGCCTAAATCCTTTACAAGAGAGTTTGATAGTTTAATATTATTCTGACGCTGCAAAGCCTGAATGTTACTGAGAAGCTGTTCATCCGAAAGCTCCACCAGTTCATTCTTGTATCCGGTATCATTTGTCGGGTCATACAGTTGCATCTCTTCATCTGTAAATCCCAATGTCATCTGCATATCCTTGAACTTCATTTTACCAAGGTCACGAATATAGCTGATTTTATCGTAAAAGCCCTGTCCATTAAAAACCTTTACAACTGCGTCAACAGCGTCCGTTTGATATTGTTGTATCTTAAAATTAAATTTCATATTACAGCACCTTCCTTACTGTATCAGGACTGTATGCGGCGAAAATCTGCTCAAAGTTTGTGGCGACACTATCCTTTGCCATAGAACTGTCACGCATTACAAAATAATACGGCTTCTGTTTTGCAATCTCTGTAATTACTTCTTCAGTTACATTGTCATCAAAGCAAGCAATCAGATAATTATCCTCAACATTGAATACTCTCTTTCCGGCGATAGTAGTTTCCTCGATTTTGCTTGAAAGAAGTACACCTAAATCAAGCATAATCTGGAACAATAAATCTTCCGGAGTTCTGTCCTCTTTAATATTATCCTCAAGGCTTGTAAACAATGATGGTTCATACTCAGCCGGATTATAATAAACATTTTTCATATTAGAGGTATCGCATTTCAGCACACGAAAACCACCGTCGAATTTTGCTTCAGGATTTTCCTCTGCGATCTTTTTTGCAGCACGGCGGATGCGTTCTTTACCGATTTCACAAATAGTATGCTTAACTCCCAAATCATCACATAAAGTCATTGCATTCCTAGCAACCTTTTTACTTTTCTCAGATGTTGCATTCTTTTCAGATATTTCTTCTGGAAGTTGGACAAGAATAAAATGCCTATTCATTTTTTGTTCAACATTCGCTAAAAATGTTGCATGTGCTGTAGTAGCTGAACCCGAAAAGAAATCAAGAATATAATCGCCTTCAGAAACACCACAAAACTCTATTAAACGCTCAATAATTTCTTCATCTTTAGGATTTTCAAACACTTTATCTCCCAATAAAGTTGCAAGTCTTTTGGAGGCTGCACGACCATCTTTATAAAAAACACTATATGGAACAGTTAATTCTCTATCCTTTAAATATGATTTTAAAGTTGGAACTGCATTCTCGTCTTTTCCAAAAGCAACTCTTCCTTGTTCAATCCATTGCTTCATTGTTTTTTCGTTAGTAAGCCAACCTCTTGAAGGAATTTTAACTGGTTTCTTAGTTACCGGATGCAAAATATCATATTTAGGTCCACCACCACCGGGCCATGAAATATTATCCGCAAAATAGATTCCATTATCATCAACTCTTGAATAATGCGCATGGTCTTTAGCTGGATGTCCATCAGGTAAGCCTTTAAACCAGGCTTTTAATTCCTTTTCAATATGTTCATTATCTTTTCCACACTGCTTTCTCAAGCTATCATATTTCGAATAAATATCATCTAATCCTTGTTTCTTTTCACGCCAAACAATTTTATTTTCTTTTATATAATCCGAGTTTCTAAAATAGCAAAGTATATATTCATGCGAAACAGATATATATTTTGAATCATTTTTTCTACCTGCTGCCCATATAAGTTCAGCAATGAAATTACTTCTTCCAAAAATCTCATCACATATATTTTTAAGAGTATTAACCTCATTTTCATCAATAGAAATGAATATTGCTCCGTCTTCAGTCAATAAATTTTTAACAATCTTCAATCTTGGATATAACATGTTTAACCAATCTGTATGAAAACGGCCATTGCTTTCAGTGTTTTGCACTAACTTATTGCCTACTTCATCATATTGTCCGCTATTAGCAAGATATTCTGACATACTAATAGCAAAGTCATCTTCATACACAAAATCATTACCGGTATTATACGGAGGATCTATGTATATCATTTTTATTTTACCAAGATAAGTTTCTTGTAAAAGCTTTAGCACTTCAAGATTATCGCCCTCAATATAGAGGTTTTCTGTATTGTCAAAATCAACACTTTCTTCTCTGCAAGGTCGCAATGTCTTATTTATCGGTGCATTGGCAAGAAGAACAGACTTCTTCTTGTCGGGCCAGGTGAACTGGTAGCGTTCCTCTACCCCCCCCTCAACAACTTTGCAAGAAATCTCCTGCATGAGTACGTCTTTATCAATAGCACGAACTACTTCGCCGTTTTCATCAATTGTTTCTGTAACGGCATTAGGAAACATTGCCGCCAATTTCCTGAAATTCTCATCAGCCTTATTCACTGTCTGCATCTTGAGTTTGTCCATTTTTTCCTCCGGTTTATGGTTTATGATATAGTTTTTTCTGTAACTTCAGGCGTAAACAATTCTTTCAATTGAACTGCAATTTCTTTATCTAACCCATTTACAGTCCTCTGGTACTGGTCAACTGACATCCTTATCCCTCCAATAATTTAAGCTTCTCTTTAAACTTCTTTTGCTGTAAAGTCTGAATGTTACTGAGAAGCTGTTCATCCGAAAACTCCAACAGTTCATTCTTGTATCCGGTATCATTTACCGGATTATGCAATTCCATTTTTTCATCTGCAAATTCCATTCCCGTTTGCATATCCTTGGACTTCATTTTACCGAGGTCACGAATATAGCTGATTTTATCGTGAAATCCCTGACTTGCAAAAACTTTGATAACTGCGTCAACAGCGTCGGTTTGATATTGTTGTATCTTAAAATTAAATTTCATTACAACACCTTCCTTACTGTGTCAGGACTGTATGCAGAGAAAATCTGTTCAAAGTTGGTTGCGACACTATCGTTTGCCATAGAACTGTCACGCATTACAAAGTAGTAAGGTTTTTGCTTTGCAATTTCAGTAATCACTTCTTCAGTCACATTGTTATCAAAGCAGGCAATCAGATAGTTGTCCTCAACATTAAAGACTTTTTTACCTGCAATGGTTGTTTCCTCGATTTTGCCCGAAAGAAGTACCCCTAAATCAAGCATAACTTGGAACAGTAGATCTTCCGGTGTTCGGTCCTCTTTGATATTATTCTCAAGGTTTGGAATCAGTGGTAACTTGTACTCCTCTGGATTATAATATACATTTTTCATATTAGAGGTATCGCATTTCAATACACGAAAACCACCGTCAAATTTTGCTTCAGGATTTTCCTCTGCAATTTTCTTTGCAGCACGTCGAATACGCTCTTTACCTATTTCACAAATATTCTTGTAACCAGCTTTGTATGCTTCGCTCTTTTCGTCTGTTTCTTCAGGAAGCTGAACCATAATAAACTTACGATTTCCGCCGTCCTCTGCGTTCAACTGCATAACAGCGTGGGCAGTAGCGGCTGAGCCAGAAAAAAAATCCAATACATAACAATCTTTATCCGCATAAAGCTGTACGCATCTTTTAATCAGTTCAACGGACTTTGGATAGTCAAAATATGCTTTGCCGTCAAACAATTCTTTTAATTTTTGTGCAGCTTCTTGTGAATGTCCAACTTCAGTATATTTCCAAATTGTCATTGGAGTTAGGCCTTGCTTTACTTCAGATAAAAAACGCTTTATTCTCGGAACATTTTTTCCATCTGAACCAAACCATATTCTATTATCATTTATCATTTCGTTAAATCTTTCTTTTGTATAAAGCCAACATCTCCCACTAGGTGGACTCACAACTCGTCCGCTAGGTGTTACTATTTCGTAGACTTTTTCTGGAACAGCTGGGCCAACTGTTGCATTATCACTTTGCCATGCCCCTCTCGGATCATTATCTGGATTAGAATATCTATTATCGCTTTCTGCAGTTCTTGGCAATCCATTACATAATGTTTCTTGAACATTTTTTGCATAACATAATACATAATCATGATTTTCAGAAAAATGTTTTTTTAAGTTTACTGGTGAATATGCTCTTTCCCAAATTATTTGTGCAATAAAATTCTGAGAACCAAATACCTCATCACAACATTTTTTGAGATTTTCCTGTTCATTATCATCTATACTAATAAAAATAACACCATCATCTGAAAGTAAATCCTTTGCCAACTTCAATCTTGAATAAATCATGTTCAGCCAATCTGTATGAAAGCGTCCGTTGCTGTCCAGATTCTTGACAAGTCTGTTTCCGTCCTCATCAAACTGCCCGCTATTTTCAAGATATTCCTCTGTACTCTGCGCAAAGTCATCCTCATAAACAAAATCGTTACCGGTGTTATACGGAGGATCGATGTAAATCATCTTGATCTTGCCAAGATAGGTTTCCTGCAACAACTTCAATACCTCAAGGTTGTCGCCCTCAATATAAAGGTTCTCTGTATTATCAAAATCAACGCTTTCTTCCCTGCAAGGACGGAGGGTTTTATTAATCGGTGCATTGGCAAGAAGAACGGACTTCCTCTTGTCAGGCCAAGTAAACTGGTAGCGTTCCTCTACCCCCCCCTCAACAACTTTGCAAGAAATCTCCTGCATGAGTACGTCTTTATCAATAGCACGAACTACTTCGCCGTTTTCATCAATTGTTTCTGTAACGGCATTAGGAAACATTGCCGCCAATTTCCTGAAATTCTCATCAGCCTTATTCACTGTCTGCATCTTGAGTTTGTCCATTTTTTCCTCCGGTTTATGGTTTATGATATAGTTTTTTCTGTAACTTCAGGCGTAAACAATTCTTTCAATTGAACTGCAATTTCTTTATCTAACCCATTTACAGCCCTCTGATACTGGTCAACTGACATCCTTATCCCTCCAATAATTTAAGCTTCTCTTTAAGTTTCTTTTCTGCTTGCACCAATTCAAACTTCTTTTTAGGCTGCTTCTCTGCCCTTGCCTGCTTTTCAAGTTTTGCAATCTCTTTTTCGAGCTTCTGCTTTTTTTCATTTATCTCTATCTGTTCATCAAGTGAATTTCCTTTTTCTATATTCACTCCGCCGACAGCAATAACGATATTCTCCCAGACAGTATCGAGATTTAACCCTTTAAGTTCAACCTTTTGTTCTTCTGTCGGCATCCACGCTGTCTGCATTACCTTCGTATGGTAAATAGCAAGTCTGCTTTCATTCTCATATTCAAGAACAAATAAAATATTTTGCGGTATCAACTTAGAAAGCGTTGCTATCGTTTTTTCGTCATACTCTTTCTTTTTTAGAGAAACAAGCAAAACAAAAAAGCTTTTTACGTCCTCTCCGGAAGGAATATTTACCTTATTGGGAGCAATCTCATTTACTATCGTGATTCTTGAAATATCAGCATCAATTTTTTCTTTTGCTGCTGTATTCATTTGGAATTTCGTATAAATTGCTTTTTTCGGAAGTTGCTTACTCATTTCCGTTGTTTTTGGCAATCCAAGCATTTCGTCCTCCTCTTATTTCACAACTAAAAAACATATTAGTTCAAAGTCATTCAATCCTTTTATCTCACTACTCAGGAAACTAATCTGACCGCCACCTAAGAAGCTGTCTATATCACTCTCATCTTTCACTTCGATAATGGAAGCAATAGCATCTCCAAGCAAGTTAGAATACTGCGACATATTTCTTCCATCACGTGTTTCTTTATTGAATTGTTTACAAAGTTCTGCGTCCGCTTCTGTTTTTCCTTTACAAAGATAACGCATTTTATCAAGCATTTCCTTTGGAGACAAATGGTCACAAATAACTTCTCCATCATTACTGATATACACCATATAGAATGGGTGAAGTCTGTTCTGATTATCAATATTCACGCTATTAGAGCGATTTTTCAGTACATAGATTACCCCTGCCGGTGTATCATCAGTTGACTTAGCTACTGCATGAAGTCCAAACGGAGATTTATCTATATCCGGATGATGCTTAATGTAGTCAAGCAAATCAAGTCGGAATTCATTAAGTCCTAAATCCATTATTGATATTCCAGTTGTCATATCCTCAATATCTACAACCTCATCCTGCAATCGTCTAAGCTGTGCTTTTCTATATTCAAGGTCTGTCTTTTCTTCATCACTCAGAAGATTATCATCTCCCGTTGCCGTCATATCTACAATCTTCATACGTGTTTCAACTTTTGCTTTTAGATTGATGTACTCGTCAAGAGTTACATCAGGCCAAAAGTTCACAAGCTGAATAACCTTATTTTTACTTCCGATACGGTCAATACGTCCGAAACGCTGGATAATACGAACCGGATTCCAATGTATATCATAATTTATCAGATAGTCGCAATCCTGCAAGTTCTGACCTTCTGAAATACAGTCGGTAGCAATAAGGAAATCAATTTCTGTATTATCATTCGGCATTAACAGTTTTTTGTCCTTTGAGATTGGCGAAAAGCAAGTCAATACCGTATTCAGGTCATTTTTTAATTTTGAACAAGTTGTGCGTCCCTCAACTGAACCGGATACCATAGCTGTATTCAATCCATATTTTTCTTTCACATAAGTACTTACATTGTCGTAAAGGTATCTTGCTGTATCAGCAAAAGCTGTAAATACAATGACCTTTTTGTTTCCCTCGTTTATTGGATGACTTAACTTATTGTCAATTATCTTCATCAACTCTTGCAGTTTCAAATCATGTTCCGGCGTTATATCCCCAACCATAAGAGTAAGAAGCTCCAGTGTATCTTGGTCTTTTTTCAAGCTATCTCGCCATGATACATAATCCATATCCGCAAGACTGATTTTTACCTTTTTCCCAAAAGAGAATAAGTCATCTGTATTCTGGTCTTCATCGTCAAACTCATTTATATCTGAAATATCAGTAAGCTCGAGACTTGTATCAGAATATTTATCAAATTCCTCGATTGTCTTAATGGTGCTTTCAATCAACTCCTTAATTCGAGTAAGCGTTAAATTGAAAGAATAAACAGAGCTTTCCATACGCTTCATTAAATTGATTGCAGTAAGCCTACGGATACCTTGTTCACGATTTGCCTGCGTAAATCCGACATTTACTTTATTATCCTCATATATTTGAGCATACTTTTCCATCTTACTCGGAAGAATAAAATGTGTCGGTGTATATATAGTTAACGTCAGCAGCATAAGTTGTTCAAATATCTGATTATATGTAATTGCTGATTTAAGGTCGGTCAAATGCGGTCTTAGTGATATAGGTTTTAACCTTGTCGGAAATGTACCTATATCAGACGTATCATAATACTTCTGAATATGCTTTCTTGAACGGGCAATCGTAACGCTGTCCAACACTTCAAAGAAATCAAAATCAAGCATTTTAAGCAAATTTTCTGTCGTTCTATCGCAAGGCTCCCATTTACTCCAAGTATTAAATGCTCTTTGTGCATTTTTAAATATATCGTCAATGGAACGTGTTGTATTTAATTTATCATCTATGTACTCCGTATGACCTTCATACGCAAGTGCAAGCTGGTTTTTCAAGTCATTAAAACGGTTATTTACTGGTGTAGCCGAAAGCATAAGCACTTTTGTCTTTACGCCTGCACGAATAACTTTTTTTAGAAGTTTTACATATCTATTTTCTTTATCATTTTCATCTGGATTTTCGACTATTTTTCCTCCGTTACGGAAATTATGTGATTCATCAATAACGACAAGGTCGTAATTACCCCAATTTAATCTGTCGAGGTCAAGACCATTGGATTTTCCGTGTGTTCTGTTAAGGTCGGTATGATAAAGCACATCGTATCTCAAACGATCAGAAGCAATCGGATTATTGACATAATTATCTTTATATGTATTCCAGTTATTTGTCAGCTTCTTAGGGCAAAGTACAAGTACAGATTTATTTCTGTTTTCATAATATTTAATAACAGCAAGTGCCGTAAATGTTTTACCAAGACCTACACTGTCTGCAAGAATACATCCGTTGTATTTTTCAAGTTTATTGATGATAGCAAGAGCTGCGTCCTTTTGGAAGTTGTACAACATACTCCAAATTTTGCTATCTTTAAATCCCGTTGCTTCATTAGGCAACACATCTTCTGAAACATCTTCCAGAAATTCATTAAAAATATTGTACAATGTCACAAAATAGATAAAATCCGGAGAATTTTCATTATATGCTGCTGTAATGCTGTCAATTACCTCATCGGTAACTTCTTGCAACACCTTATTATCGTTCCAAATCTCATTAAAACCTGCAAGTAAGGTCTTTGCCAAGGAATTGTCCTTAACAATGGTTGTGCTGATTACATTACCCTTTTCGCAGCCAAGTTCAATTGTTGTAAAATTGTTAATCGGGGTATATCCAACATCATCTACGACAATGCTACCCTGAATTGTCTTATCACTTATATTAGATTTGAAGCTGACCTTCTTTTTGATCCACTCTGCACATTCCTTTGCTATTGCCTTCTGCGTAAGTTCGTTTCTAAGTTTTATTTCAAATTCCGTACCATACAAACTACGCTCTCGATTCAGTCGTGGAATATAAAATTCTCGCTTTTCCTTTTTTGCTTTTTCTGTTATAAAAGTCGGAGATGTAAATATAAATCGTAATTCATCTATATTTGATAGCTGTTTTTTTAATTCCTGAAAAGCATAAATAGAGAAGCATGCCGCCGCAATTGACAGCTTGCTTCCTTCCTTGATTTCAACTGATAAATCATCTCTTAATGTTTTTGTTGTATTATTTATCAATTCCATTGTAAATTCTCCCCGTGCTTCTATCATCTAACATTATATGTTATATTTTCAGTTCTCTCAAGATTTCAGGCATATGCGCACCACAAAATGGATGTCTCCTGTAAAATACAGGAAAACATCCATTTGTTCTGATTGATTAATAATATTTGTCCAGTAAACCTGGTAACTATCAGGTTAAAGCTATTTGATGCTACGTGCTTCAACATAATATCTCTTCTCACGGCTATGTCCCATTGAGAAGGTCTTTCTTGGCAATGATCCATCAGCAATAACTCCACGGAACAGCTGACTCTTTTCCATTGCCGGAAGCAGGAATCCGATTGATTCCGGCTTGGCAGCCAGTGCGATAAGTGCATCGTCATCGTGGATGTAATCAATATCGCCGCCCTTTGCTTTAAGGTATTCATCAAGCCATTCCTGAAGCACACCTACTGCCAGTTCTCCCTTTGCTTTATCGAGGTAAACCGTCTCACATTCATCTCCGATATAGACCCTTGCTTCAAATCCAGCATCCGGTTCGTCAACACAGATTGCAGCCTTTGCATCTGCCAGAACCATATGAGGATCAAGTCCCATAACAATTCTGTGAATCGGTTCAAATACCTGAGCCTCATCGTGAATGTTCTCAACCTCAACCAGAGCATATCTTGCAGGATGATTCGAAAGATCAACTCCAGGATTTGCTGCTTTCAGTTCTTCATAGCATGTTTTGGCTGTTGCCAGGGAATGGTTGCCGTCACCTGTAGCTAAAATCATCGGTGCACCTTCCAGATCCGCATACTTTTTGCCTACATTAGCACTGTATTCAGCAAAAACTTCATTAAATGCTTCTACATCAGCTCCCTCAACAAGCCATCCGACAATGTGTCCGCCGTCTTCCATAAGGTCGCACTCGTATACCTTCTTAAGTGACTCCTTCTTGGCTGTAACCGGCTCGATAAGAACCTTTTCGTGGTCATCTACCAGCATGATAATGTGAGGAAGTTCAATTGCTGCATTCTTTCTCACTCTTACTCTTGGCGGAATTCTTTCGATTACTGTTCTCTCAGTAGCTCTAATATCAGTAGTTGCCTCCTGTGTGAAATCATATGCTTCAAGATCGACCATTCCTACCAGGCCCTTCCTTATAGTTCCATTCTCCATTGTTCTTTCAACATATATGAATGAATTTGCATATGTATTAAACACGCCGTCAGCAATATATTCGTCCATGGTTTTATTAATGAGAGCAGTCTGAGTTTCCTCTTCAGGAGTGCCAAGTAACGCTTCCGGAAGCACCAGATTAATGGTTGAATGACAACCCTCTGCATTGGCTCTTACTCTCTGCCAGTAATCATAATCAGATGTAAACTGGTCGCATGCAATTACAGCCCATTTTTCCATTGGGGCATCCTTGGGCAGAAGAATGTCTGCCGGCTTAAAAATGCTCATGTTCATGTCTCCTTTGTTTAAATATATATAATGCATCAGCCTCCCCAGGCTCTTTTCATTATATAATACCCCACCTACTTATTAAACCGTCTTTTGTTCATAATCCGAAATTCAAGTCTTAAGAGCACCTCACTTAATATAAACTTCTGAGCAAAATTATAACCACCCTTCAAAAGGGTGGTTATAATTTTACATTCCACAAGAACTGCCAAACGTTCATTTTCAAAACGAAGGTCAAGAAATTTGTGCTGAGTTCCAGTTGTAGCCTTTTGCTCATCCGTGTTTATGTTCCAACGCCAATCCAATCAACCGGTCGGCTTGATCTGCCATAAACAGTGGAATATTCAGCACATCATCATCAAGCTTCAGATTATTCAGAGAGAATCGAATACGGAGTTTGACCTTGTCCGGGAACAACTCCTTGAACTTCTTAAGGCTCTTGCTGGTGGTATTGGCTTCGGATTTGACTTCAATCGGGAAAATATCATTTTCTCTCTGAATGAGGAAATCCACTTCATACGGAGGATTTGTTTGCGTCCAGTACCGAGGAACCACTTCAAACTGCGTAATGAGCGTTTGTAGCACATAGTTCTCGGTTAATGCCCCCTTGAACTCGGTAAACAGGCGGTTGCCTTCTCCGAAAGCCGTAGGTGCCAGTTGCGCCAGACGGCGGAGCAGACCAACATCCACCAAATAAATCTTAAAGGCCGAGATGTCATCATAGGCAGCCACTGGAAGGCCAGGAGCGGAGCTGCGGTAGATTTTATGAACCAATCGGGCATCCACCAACCACTGCAAAGCATCCTCGTACTCACGGGCTCTGGCCCCTTCTTTGACAACCCTGTAGATAAACTTTTTATTCTCCCTTGCCAGTTGAGAAGGAATCGATTTCCAGATCATCGAAATCTTTGGGAACTCGCTGATATTGGGATGTTTTGCAAAGTCCCGCTCATACGCACCGATAATACCAGACAAGGCTTCTTGCATAGCTGCAACATCCCTTGCCTCTGTCCACATCTTAACTGATTCCGGCATACCGCCAGTCACATAGTACATTTTCAATTTCTCATACAGAGGATTAAAGAACGCATCGGGAATCGGTTCAATGGTATTTACCGTTTCCAGATACTTTGCTAAGTTTTCATCACCGTTGGCAAGCAGAAATTCTGTGAAGGTCATAGGGTCAATCTGCATGAAGTTGACCTTGCCTACCGGGAAGGAAGATGGCTTTGCCAGAGCAATGCCCAGCAGAGAACCGGCGCAGACAATGTGATACTGCGGGGCATTCTCACAAAAATATTTCATGGAGTTGATGACCTTAGGGCAGTCCTGCACCTCATCAAAGATGATGAGGGTCTTTTCCGGCACTATTTTCTGACCGCTTGCCAGCATCAAATTTTGCAGGATACGGTCAACATCTTTTGTAGTTTCAAAAAATTGCTTATATTCCTCATTCTCGTCAAAGTTGAAATAGGCGGTATTTTCATAATATTGTCTGCCGAACTCTTTCAGAATCCAAGTCTTACCCACCTGACGTACGCCCTTCAAGATTAAAGGCTTGCGGTAGGGAGAATTTTTCCAATCCAGCAACTTTTTTAAGATAAATCGTTCCATAGAATCACTCCTCACATTTTTATTGGAGTTTTATGCTTTATAATCACACTTTTATTATATGCGAAATCCATATAAATCACAATCACAAAATTATTTGTTTTTTATGCTCATAGATCACATTTCTATATGAGATGCCGTATTTTCCAAGCGGTTTATCGCTTGTGTAGCTTAACCGAATATCAGGGATAAGATAATCACCGCAACTGGTATAAATCAATTCCTGTGCCATAGTCATTCCGCCAATCATTTCATCTTGCAACTCTATTGTAAGTGATACTCCTTCAAAAGGAATTGTCAAATGGAGCAGTAATCTGCCTTGATAGAATTCTCACACCCGCATAGCGGGTGGTTGATATCTCGTGCGCCAGCGCACTCGACACGGGCTTATACGCCCTACAATCAACAAAAGAGCCGCCGCTTTTGCGACGACCCCTCTGCTCATATCTTACCGTTACAATTCATAATATCATTGCGGTTTGATTCTTAAATAATGCCATCCTTTTCGAGATCTGCAAGTTTAGCTTCATCGTATCCGAGAAGTTCTGCATATACAGCTGTATTATCCTCACCCAGTACAGGTGCAGCCTTCTGCGGCTTATCTTCATAACCATGAATCTTGATTGGACATCCAGGAATCTTAATCTCTGCGTCCATACCTGGCTGGTCAACAGTCCACAGCATGTTTCTTGAAGCGATAAGCTCTGAATCTGCAATTGTAGGGATATCATTAATAGGTCCGAATGGAATGCTGTAAGGAACAATCAGTTCTTCAAGTTCTTCGTAAGTCTTTGTCTTAGTAACTTTCTCAATAGCATCCTTAAGGTCAGGCAGATAGTTTTCACATCTGAGTTCGTTTGTCTTGAATCTTGGATCATCAAGCAGTTCAGGAATTCCCAGTGCTTCACAAAGGTTTATGAACATTTTGTCAGTACCGCAACCCATTACGAAGTCCATATCCTTAGCTGAGAAGGAATCAAATGGAGCAATTCCCGGGTCAATGTTGCCGGCTCTCATTGGAGTTTCGCCTGCTACAGTGTAATTTACAACGAAATTTTCCATTACTGAGAAAAGTGTGTCGACCATTGATACGTCGATTCTTGAACCTTCACCTGTTGCCTGCTTCTTGTAAAGTGCAGCCAGAATTCCCATGCAGCAATATGCACCCGAATAGTTGTCACCAATTGAAGGTCCCAACTTAACAGGAGGCGCATCAGGAAATCCTGTAACAGTCATCATTCCTGACATTCCCTGTGCGATAATGTCATAAGCAGGTCTCTTTGCCAGCTTGCCCTCAAGTCCGAAACCTGAAATGTTAGCGTATATGATTCCAGGGTTCAGTTCCTTCATGTAATCATAGCTGAATCCTAATTTTTCGAGGGTTCCAACCTTGTAGTTTTCTACTACAACGTCAGCTTCCTTAATCATATCAGCGAAGATTTCTTTACCTGCATCTTCTTTCATATTGAGTGTAATGCCCTTCTTATTTCTGTTCACATAAGCGAAGTAAGCACTCCAGTCGTTCTTGAAAGGTCCCCATGTTCTTGTCTGATCACCTGTTCCGGGTCTTTCGATTTTGATTACCTCAGCACCCATGTCAGCCAGGTTCATTGTACAGAACGGGCCGCTGTATGCCTGAGTCAGGTCAAGAACGCGAACCCCTTCAAGTGGTTTTCTCAATTCAGTCATTTCTTCAATTCTCCTCTTCCGTTTTTACTTAAATTCCGCATAATAGCCTATGTTAATTGCGTGAAATAATTGTATCACAAACGCAGAAAAATATCGTTAATTTTGTAACTTTATCGTTAAAAATTTATATAAATTTAGCATTAAATTTACCCTGTTTTTCTTTACCCCATCCAATACCTGTTTTATTTAAAAAATCGCGAGTTTTACCGCGATAAAACTCTCACAAAACGACAAAACCGGCAGTGTGCCGGTCTTGTAATTATCTGATTATTCACTGGTCGTAGACGATAAATTTAATGTTATCAGCAAGGATTTTTCTCACCGCATTCTGTTGTGATTCATTCATCACTCTCTTGGGAATGCAGACTGTTATATCTCCATTCATTCTTATCGCAAAGCTGTCTTTGAGTTCCAATGCTCGTGAATTTTTGTCGCCTTTCAACTCCAGTTCCTGAGAACTGTTTCCCATTATTATTTTGCCATCATTTGTGAGCTTTATTTCGTAGGTACCGTCTATCTTCGCTACCCGTTTCGCACCTTTTCTTGCCTTAAGCATAGGACTGTAGAACACATATGATGTCAGAATTACGGCAAATATTACTATCGTAAAATAATAATATCTGTCCGGATGCAGTGCAAACATGGTCATTATAGCAACGGTTACCGCCACCATCGCCGTCATTACAGCATATTTTGTTTTTTTCTTCCACCTGACAGCCAATGCCAGAAATGCATTATATGCTTCTTCGTATGTAAGCTGATATCTGAAAGTATATTTCTTTTTTCTGTTCTCAGTCATGTTCAGTCTCCGATTTCAAAATATCCGTGGGTTATTACCCACGGATATTATAGCACAGTTTATCTTAATGCTTCATAAATGAATTTGAAGTGTAGAGTGGTGGAACCTTACCTGCAGCAGACGCTGTAGCACTTACTGCAACCGGTGTCTTTTTCTTCACTCCAATAGTTTCTTCCTGTTCAGATTTGAGCCTTGTAGACGGTATCGGCATTCCGTGTTCATCATAGTCCTCCTTGTGAAGGTCATACATCGCAGGATTCTTAATAACCTTAATGAAGGATAAGGAAATTATGATAAGCAGGAATACTACCGGGAATCCACCTAAATTAGACAGATACTTGAGGGCGTCTGTGGTTCCGAATGCACATACGAAAATAATGCACATTGCACCGATTGTAGCACCCCAGACAACTTTTATCCATGTTGGTGATTCCTGATCGTCTTCAGTAAGACCACCTGTACAAAGGCCTGCCATAGCATTGGTATTTGAGTCCGATGCAGTTACAATGGCCAGGAATACTATAATAAGGAATACAGCAATTGTTATTACCGAAATAGGCATCTGCTGAAGCACTGCATAGGTTGCTGCCGCTGTGCCGTTGTTTGTCATTGCTTCGTTTATTCCACAACCATTCATTTCATAATATAAGGATGCGGATGAGAACAGTCCCAGCCAGCCGATTGAGAATATGGCAGGCCACAAAACAACAGCCTGAATAGTTTCTCTTACTGTATATCCTCTTGAAATTCTGCCGAGGAATGTTGATGTTACAGGCATCCATGCCATCCAGTTGCACCAGTAGAATACAGGCCACCACATTGCCCACTTATCGCCGTCTGCAACTGATATAAACAGTGACGCTTTGCAGAAATTGGTAAGATAGTCACCGAGACCTTCTATGGTGTTATTTAGTATAAAGAATGTAGGTCCGAATATGAACACAAATGCACCCAGTGCAAAGTAAACTCTTGAGTTCCATGTTGACAGGATACGGATTCCCTTCATAACGCCGGTTGATGCGGATATTACGAAGGCCGCTACAATAAGAATTCCCACAATAATCCATGATACTTTGCCGGATGTGAAAGCTCCTGTCAAAGTTGCAGAGCCTTCGGAAATAAGGAATACAGCAGAGCCCATTGATGCTGCCATACCACATACGAGTGCAACAAGACAAATAACATCAACTACCGGTGACAGCTTATTTGTCCACTTATCATTAAGTGTTGGGAAAAGCATTGAACCAACTGAATACTTCTTTCCGCAATTGTAAAACAGGAATGCGAAGAGAATTGCAGGAACACCGTATATGCACATCGGTGTAACTGTCCACTCAAGGAAAATGTCGGTCATCAGGAATGAAATGGCATCTGATGATTCCGGTTTAATATGTGCCGGTGGTCCGTAGTAATGGCAAAGCGGTTCTGCACAAGCCCAAAGCAGAATGCCTGCAGCCATTATTGTGCAGAGTACAATGTAAACGTAATTTGATTTCTTCATAATCGGTTTTGCATTGCGGCCACCGATTCTTACCCTTCCGAAAGGAGTAAAATATGCAGCTATTACAAGGATAACACAAACGAATGCCATCAGTGAGAACAGCCATGAGAAATCGTCAAGAATAAATGTTGTGATTGCCATAACACCTGCATTGAACTTCTCACCTGAGGTGAAATTCAAAATGATGGTAATTATGCAAAGTATCCAGGGAATACCGAATATCCCCCATTTGACTTTCTTTGAACCTTCCATACAGTCCCTCCTCTAAAAAAACAAGTAATAAATAATAAATAACAAATAATACTAACTACTCTATAATCATTGTGCTTAACACAAATAATTAACTCACTAAAAATCAGGGTTCCACACGTTTCTGTTAGTCGTTGTAACAGCAATTGCACCTGCACCGAGAGCTCCGGTAACATCGCTTTTGTCAAGAACAAGTCCGCTTGCTACAAGAGGCTTGCCATCTACCTCATCAATGGCATACCTTATCATTTTTTCAAGGCCCGCCGGCATGATTTCCACAACATCAGGATCCGTATCTCTTACATTTCTTTTTACATTGTCATATGTAAGCTGGTCTATCATAAAGAACCTCTGTATCGTGAAAAGACCTACCTCGTTGCCACGCTTAATCATGTGGGCTTTGGTACTTATTATTCCGTCTGCCTCTGTAAACTCCCTGATATAATTAACACATATATCTTTGGGAGCCAGTCCCGTAATAAGGTCAACATGAACTATGACCATCTTGCCGGCATTCTTCAACCGTTTAACAATACGTGGAATGGTACATATGTTCCCATACAACACATATACAATTTCACATTCAGTTTTTATTGCAGAATCAAGCCATTCATCGTTTTTGACAGCCGGAATCACCGGAAAACGACAGGTGCTGTCATTAAAAAATTCCCGGTATTCCTTCTTTCTTGCATATGCGTTAGCTCTTGAAGTATCCATAATTCCCTCGTCTTTCTAATCAATAAGTCTTTTTTTTAACTTTCCGAGGCCGTGTTCTTCAAAAGCCTGTGCGCCTTCATCCAAGCCTTCCTGAATCCACTTTCGCATAAGTTCTTCTCCGCTGTCATATTCTTCTGCACTGGCTGGAATCAGATTAACATGAAGATTGTTATTATACACATGACCGAACACGGCACTTCTAATACTTATATTTTGTAAATCTTTCCTGTATTTTGCAAGAACATGTGGGAAATTATCTTCAGGTCGGGCTAAATCCAACCCTAATTTAACAATTTTTTCTTCTTCCGAATGTTTTCTTGAAATTGCAGCATTAACTCCTTCCGAAACGGCATGTCTTACAGCGTGAAGCTGTGCAAGTCCCTGCTCACTGTTTTGAACCCATGACTTGTCGGGGTCACTGCCGAACTTGGATGAACACTGAATAATTGGCATCAGCGAAGGCATCATCTGAGACTCTTTGCCGGAAAGTTCTACAAACAGCATTGCTTGAGCATCGCCTGGGAATTCAGGCACCGGCTGTAATGCCTCCGACACCTTTCTTAAATCATCTACAATATTCATGCTTTCTCTATCCATAAACTCATTTGCTGTAAGAAAAACATCCGAATTATTATCAAATAGGCCCTTCATTTCTTCAGCACACTGGGCTGCCTTATTCTCATCATCAAAGAAAAGTACTATTCCCCATATAGCCTCAGGTGCCGGAACCAGTCGTATCGTGACTTCAGTTATAAGACCTTCACTTCCTTCAGAGCCAACGATTTTATCAAGAGTTTCAGGTTCTGTGATGCTTTTGAGTTTACCTTCACTATCAATAATATGTACACCTGCTATGTATTTTCTTGTATCGCCATAATAGCATGCATTAAGTCCTTTGGAACCAAGAGCACACACTCCACCTACCGTTGCAGTTTCTTCTGTAGGATGTGGTGGCCAAATATATCCCTTATAATTTTTGTGCAGGGGTTTTGACAGCTGATCCAAAGTAACACCTGCCCCTATGGGAACTAGAATATCCTCACCGTCCTCTACAGGCTCTCCCATCCATTTCAGAAATGCCGTTCCAATCATAATCCCGTTCTCCGGTACAGAACCTCCGCATATTCCGGTTCTTGTACCCTGAAACGTAATATTCAAATCCCTATTGTCTGCAATCATCTTAATCGCTTCGTCTTCTGTTGTAGGATTCAATATGCCTTCAGCATATCCGCTAAGACTTGATTCATCCTTTAATTGACTGATTGTAGGCGTTGGATATTTACCTGCCATGTTATTTCCTCTTTAACCTTCTATAAGATGTTTTAATTCTTCAAGTATAACTGTTGCATCTCCCACAACGGCCAGATCTGATTTTTTCATTATAGGAGCATTTTCGTCACTGTTTATAGCAATAATCACATTGCTCTTTTCTATTCCTGCAAAGAATGCCGGTGCTCCACTTACAGCCGCCGCAATGCACACCTTAGGTCTTGTAATATTGCCGCTTACCCCCACAAGGGTATTAAGGTCGCTCCATGCACTCATTACTACAGGTCTGGATGCTCCCATTTGTGCTCCCATGGTTTTCGCAGTATCCCGGGCACCTTCAACCTGACTCTTATTGTTAAATCCCTGTCCGCAAGCCAAAATCAGTTCTCCATCAGAGAGACCATTAGACTCCTGTTTCACCTTATGTATAACTCGTTCTGAGCAAAAGTCTCCTCTGACAGATTTTTCAGAAATAACTATTTCAGCCCAGGCCTTCCTCTGTAAAGGAGTTTCTTCCTCAATTGTAGGGTCTACTGATATGCACCACGGTTTTGATCCAAGTTGATAATCAGCAACCATGTTGCCTGCAAAGACTTTCCTGCTTACAGTCTCTGATTCTATATCTATATCAACGGCACCTGTAACTCCACTGCCATTAAGAATGCAGCTTAGTTCTATTGCCATACGAGAACCCGTCTGATTTCCCGGCAGCATTATAATATCTGCGTCTGCACATATGACTGCTGCTGACCTTAACACGTATTCAATATCAAAGTATTGAACGTTTCCCGAAATCCTGACTATCTTTATATCACCAATATCTATGCCGGCCGCCTTTGCCAAGGCTGCCACATTAGCCTCCTGTGTGGACGTGTTTCTGACGCAGGAATTTATAATCGCATAAACAACCATTATTCTACCATTCCTTCCCGCTTCAACCTCTCATATATTGCAGCTGCACCCTTAACCGGATTACTGCCATCAATCAATTCAGACTCTCGTTTCTGTTCAACGAATCTTAATTTTTTTAACTTCAACTCCGATGGTGTTGCAGAATTCTCGTCATATTCTTCAATTTTCCTATTTGCAGCTTCCATACGCTGTTTCAAAGTAGGAACTCTAAGATATGTCTGTTGCACGTCTCCAACAGCAAGGACCACTGGCATTTTCACAGTGTCTGTAATCTCCATGCCGTCCATGACATAACTTACTCTTATATGGTCATTGTCCACAGGAACAAAATCTTTGACGTTGATAATGCATGGGATATTCAGCTTATATGCTATGTATAACGGCACAGCACGGCTGCTTCCGCATCCACTCTGTCCACCGCATATTATCAAATCCTGTCTGTCATTATTGCTCAGATAATCGGCTAGGACTTCACCTGTAATTTCAGGATTGAAATCATCAAATTTCAATGTCCTGTCCGTTCTTGTGAATCCAAGTGCTGCCAACGTCTGAAGTGTACTTGTTACTTTGCCATCTCCTGCACTCACTGCAGAAAGTCTGCAATTCAGACCTTCAGAAGCCGCGTGTTCTCTGAACCTCAGAGTCAGTTCAAGTGCACTCTCATCCTGCAGATTGATACGGGATTTAATATATGACAAATCAATTTCGCCCTTTGCTTCGCATATGCGCCATTCTTCTTCGGACACCTTGTCCAGATCAGGCTCTACCTTGAAACAATTTGTAATTGTAATCATATCTTCATATTCAAATATTAAAAATGCCAAGGATTATCATAATCGTGCTTAATTGGAATAAGTGTTCCCATGTTCATTATTCCATTAGGATCAAAAGCTCTTTTGAGAGTTTCCAGCATATAGAATGACGTTCCGTACTCTTCCCATACCATATGAGCTCTTGCCTTGCCAAGACCGTGGTGATGTGATATTGAGCCACCGAACTTGACAGCCGACTCGCATATAATTTTGTTAATGAGATTATGATACTTGTTTATCTCATCTTCGGGAGCACAGTCTACTACATTATAATAATAAGTAAAGTACACGTTAGTCCCATTCTGATAGCTGTGTGATGTATGACCGCCAATCATTGTAAGATCCGGCACCTCTTTTATAATTCTATCAATAACTTCATCGTAGATGTCATTGATGCAATCCCAGCATCCTGAAATTTCTGTCGTTATACCTATGTTCTTCGTTGCTATGATTTCTTCTCGTTCTTCAGCAATCTGAGCAGGTCCCCAGTTAAGTCTGTTAAACCACTTTTCAATAATTAGCGGATCAACTGCTTCTGCATTATCAATTTCTGCTACAATTTCTTTTATTCCTTCTGCCGTAGCCTTCGTAATTGCAGCAGGTCCCTCTGCCATAAATATCAAAACGCATTTACCGTCTGCCCAGTCAAAGTGCATCTCAGAATCCTGCACATCATAAAGCCTTGCAACTGATGGTTTGTACCCGTCAATCATTACTCTGCGAAGCGCCTTAAATCCTTCGGACATTGTATTAACCTTATATCCCATATATATGTTATTCTCTGGCTGATATTTAAAAACCTTGACTGTTACTTCCGTAATGTAGCATAATGCACCTTCATTACCGAGAACAATATGTCTGATATCAGGTCCTACAGATCTCCTCGGAACATTCTTGATTCTGCAGACTCTGCCTCCCGGAAATACTACTTCAAGTCCCACAATCATGTCCTCAATTCCACCATAAAGTGTTGAGAACTGCCCGATTGATCTTGTTGCAACCAGACCACCCATCTGTGCCAGTGGCTTTGACTGTGGTGAATGTCCAGTTGTCAGACCTCTTTCTCTCAGTTTATCCTCAAGCACTTCCAGAGGCACACCACACTGACAAGTTACCTGCATGTTGGTCTCATTAACATCAATAATCTTATTCATTCTTGTTCCATCAACTACTATTGAGTTTTCTTTTGCTGTTTCGAGACCTCCCTCAATTGCCGACTGACCTGTTCTTGCCACACAGTTTACACCGTTATCATTGGCAAATTTTAGAATTGCGGCTATATCATCAGTGCTTTCCGCGAATACTACTGCAGCGGGAATTGGCTGAGTATACACTCCCATACACTGCTCATACTTCCTGTATCTGTCACGGCTGCTTTCCTTTAGCACCTGCTCATCAGTAACAACCTGCTCTTCACCTACGATTTTTTTTAGTTCTGCAACGATCTCTTCTCTTGTAATTGCCATCTTTTTTCCCTCCAGGCTCCATATTCCGATATGATGTAATTAATAACATAATGTTGATCGCTTTTTTGCAAATAAAAAAGCGACTTGAGCGCACGACAAAACATGCGCAAAGCCACTCTATAATCTCTTTAGCTTATTCTATAAGAAAATTGTATCAATTTCAAAGCAAGATGTCAAGG
This sequence comes from Bacillota bacterium, assembly GCA_030525285.1. GTDB lineage: Bacteria > Bacillota > Clostridia > Peptostreptococcales > Anaerovoracaceae > Lentihominibacter. Next base: position 32,235 of record JAUNFA010000007.1, read on the forward strand.
CAGTGGAAATCCATCCACCTTCACGTTGCCAATATTGTTTTGACTTTCGTACAATATGATGGTACTATCTATTTAAATTAACGCAGAGAGTTGAGAGATGGCGGTAATTGGCAATTTTATGTTGCCATCATTACCAGTATGCCATGTCTCTTTTTATTTGTTGACAGTTTTGTATACGCGTTGAACATTAAACGTATGGAGGTTATTTATGAGTTACGACATCAATGATTTTAATATGGATTTTTTCTCACTCAAAGGAAAAAACGCAATAGTTACCGGCGGTAACAGCGGCCTTGGACAAACCTTCGCCCTTGCTCTTGCTAAAGCTGGTGCTAACATCTTCTGCTTCGCAGCCGTTGATGACGATGGGGCTACGAAAGAATTAATCGAAGGCTGTGGTGTTAAGTACGAATTCATGCTTGGCGATATCAGAGAGCATGACTTATGTGTAGCTGCTGCCGATAAATGTGCAGAAATATTCGGCTCTATTGATATCCTAGTTAACTGTGCGGGCATCTGCCTCATTGATGACGTTCTTGACTTTGGAAGAGAACAATGGGATCCGATGATTGATATTAATCTGACGGGAGCATTTGATTTGAGCCATGAAGTTGCAAGATACATGATTCCTCAAAAGAGCGGACGAATAATCAACATATGTTCACTGTTTTCATTCCTTGGCGGTCTTGGATCGCCTGCATACGCTGCAATGAAAGCCGGTCTTATGGGATTTACCAAAGCTTATGCCGATGAACTGGGCAAATATGGAATCACTGTTAACGGCATTGCACCGGGATATTTCCAGACTGCTATGACAGCCGGTACAGGTTCCGGCAACGAAGAAGATGAGAAGTATATTACAATCAAAAATCACATTCCAATGGATAGATGGGGACAGAGACAGGATTTAATGGGAGCCGTTGTATTCCTGGCATCACACGCCGCTCAATATGTCAACGGCCACATTCTTACAGTTGACGGCGGATATCTGGTACGTTAACGGTTTTTACGGAAGGATTAGAACAATGAACGAAAAATATCTTATCGGAATAGATGAAGGTTCTCAAAGTGCCAAAATCACTATTTTTGACACGACAGGTCACATTATTTGCGAGGGAAAGCATCCTCTCCGCCCCTACAATTTGCCTAAGTCTGGTTATGTGGAGCATCCTGACGATGACTGGTGGACAGCAATCTGTGAAGCTTCCAAAAAGTGCATGGCCAAATTTCACGGCGATACGTCAGAAATCGCCGGCATAGGGCTTTGTACTATCAGGTATTGCAGAGCATATCTTAAGAAAGATGGCACACTGGCACAGCCTGCACTCAGCTGGATGGATGTCAGAGTATCCCAGCCATATGAGCACACTAACAAGGATATTGCCTATATTGTAGGATCCTCCGGATACATAACCCACAGACTTACCGGTGAAAAAAGAGACAGTATTTCAATATATGAAGGTGGTTGGCCTGTAGATGTCGACAACTGGAAACTAAGTGATGACCCTGCTGCATACAAGGCAACTGGCATACCTCGCGAAATGCTCTTTGATCTGGTAATGCCAGGTGAAATTCTGGGTTACATCACCCCTGAAGCTGCTGCATCCACAAATTTACCTCAGGGACTTCCTGTAGTTGCCACTGCCAATGACAAAGCTGTAGAAGGACTTGGCACTGGTTGCATAGGTTCTGATACTGCATGTGTTTCTCTAGGAACATACACCGCCGCAATGATTGAGGGATATGAAAATGTCAAGGATACTAAATATTACTGGCCTAAATTTTCGAGTATTCCCAATAGATACCTTTATGACAGCGATGGCATTCGACGCGGCATGTGGACAGTAAGCTGGTTCAGAGATGTACTCGGTGAGGGTTATGCTAAGCTTGCCGCTGACAAAGAAATGTCTCCGGAAGAAATGCTGGCTGATGAGGCTGTGAACGTTCCTGTAGGAAGCGACGGATTAATGACAGTTCTTAACTGGCTTGCTCCTGTTGATGCCAGATACCGCAAGGGTATTATGATTGGTTTTGATGGACGTCACAAACGTGCTCATATATATCGTTCTATACTGGAGGGCATTGCAATGACCATGAGAAGGCATGTTTTCAACATGGCTGAAGAACTTGGAACAACACTTGACAAAATAATAATTACCGGCGGTGGTTCTTCCAGCGACCTTCTCATGCAGATTTTCGCAGATGTTTTTAATATCAAAACTGTACGTAACGAAGTTAATGGTGCTGCTGGTCTTGGCTCTGCAATCTGTGCTGCTGTTGCAACGGGAATCTACCCTGATTTTGATTCAGCCATCAAGGGCATGGTACGTTTCAGTGATACTTTCACACCTGATCCTGAAGCACATTCCATATACAGTAAGATGCTCCCGATTTATGAGAGCATTGAAGCTGCCAACGAAGATGTACTGAAAAAATCATATGAAATATTTGAATAACCGCTAAAGGGGAGTCGCAATGCTCCCCTTTTTAGCTTTTCACAGCTTTTATATTCTGAGTCCGTATCCGTCTAAAAAAGCTCCATCCAACAAAAATCGAATGAAGCTTATAAACCCCCAGTTTTAAATTTACAGCTGAGCCACTCCGCTCTCCCTTGCAGCTTTCGCTACAGCCTTGGCAACCGCCGGACCTACTCTCTTGTCGAAAGCCTTTGGAATAATATAATCCTCTGATAATTCTTCATCCGAAATGATTTCAGCCAATGCATGTGCTGCTGCAACCTTCATTTCTTCATTGATGTCCGTAGCTCTCACATCAAACGTACCTCTGAATATTCCCGGAAATGCCAGAACATTGTTTATCTGATTAGGGAAATCGCTCCTTCCCGTAGCTACAACTCTTGCACCGCCTAACTTGGCATCATCAGGGAAAATTTCAGGTGTCGGATTGGCACATGCAAATATAATTGCATCCTTATTCATTGTATCAACCATTTCCCTTGTTACAGTTCCCGGTGCAGATACTCCGATAAATACATCTGAACCAGCAATTACATCCGCCAGATTTCCTGATTCATTGTCAGGATTTGTAATCTGAGCCATCTCTTCTTTGATCCAGTTAAGACCGTCTCTTCCTCTGTAAATTGCACCTTTGCGGTCACACATGACAACATTTTTGGCACCGGCTGACATGAGTAGCTTAACAATGGCAACAGCAGCAGCTCCTGCTCCAGATGTCACAATTTTAATCTCGTCAATTTTCTTTCCTACAATTTTAAGTGCATTAGTGAGTCCTGCCAGTGTAATTACTGCAGTGCCGTGCTGATCGTCATGAAAAATTGGAATGTCACACTTTTCCTTCAGCTTTCGTTCAATCTCAAAGCATCTTGGGGCGCTGATATCTTCAAGATTAATTCCTCCAAAAGAACCGGACATGAGGTAAACCGCATTTACGAATTCATCAACGTCCTTTGATTTTACACACAGAGGAATTGCATCCACATCCCCGAAGGACTTGAACAGTACGCACTTTCCTTCCATGACAGGCATACCCGCTTCAGGGCCGATATCTCCAAGACCCAAAACCGCAGAACCATCAGTAATTACTGCACATAGATTGGAGCGTCTTGTAAGTTCATAACTCTTCGTAATGTCCTCCTGAATTTCAAGACACGGCTGTGCAACCCCTGGGGTATAAGCTAGTGAAAGATCTGTTTCATCTGCTACCGGAACTCTGGAAACTACCTCAATTTTACCCTGCCACTCCTGATGAAGTCTCAGGGATTCCTTTGCATAATCCATTATTTTCTCCTTTTTTCAGCTTTTCTCTTTTTCAAAGAAGCGACAACATTCTTAAGACCTTCCTTCTTGATTCTATCGGAAAGTTTCTCGTAGCCGAACTCCTCCTTGTATGCTACAACAAGTGGAATGCTTGTGTTGGCGTTTCGTTTTATAACTTCTTTGTTCAATGTGATTCCTGCAATGCATCTGGTGTCAAACTGCCTTGTTGCTCTCCTCAGCCACCTTACATTTTCAAGAAGAAGGAAACCCATAAGTTCTTCCCAGACATTAAGATACTGTTCGCCCATTCCCAAAGCATTCTGCATAATTGAGTCGTGTCCGGAAATCAATAGGTCGCATTGTATCATCATCTCCGGAATTACAGGATTCACTTTTCCCGGAAAGAAAGATGAACCCTTCTGCACTTCGGGAATATCCCACTCATGCAGCCCTGCCTCGGGTCCCGAACTCAATATTCTGGTATCCTTCGCAAACTTGGCCAGTATACTCGAAATCGTTTTGATATCCGCCGACACAGTAACTAGGTCAACCGGAAACTGAGCATGAACATAAGGTTTATGAGTTATTTTCATCGGAAGCTCCAGATAATCCTGTAAAGCTCCCTCAATTTCTCTTTTGTATGCCTCATCAGCACCCGTACCTGTTCCGATTACCGTATACCCCATGTTTATCCAGTGCAGATCATCTATATCCTTTTCAAGTCTATCGGTCATTGCCTCCAGGACCTCCTTGAACCCTTCAAAAACCGTCCCTGCGGACACTCTCATACCGTCCTGCCAACAGGTTCTCGCAATTGTTGTGTAGGGTTCAAATTCTTTCTGCTTGCTCTTCGCAGTCTCTTCCATGTGTCTCAACACGTTTTTGAGCGACCTTGTACTGTAAATCAATGCCAGTCTCATTGCAGTGTGACAAAAGTCTGAGGTTGATTGGGACATGTTAACGTCGTCAACAGGATGAACATCATTGCCTGCTTTGCTTGCAATTACTTCATTGAAATTCATGTTGATGCCTATACCGCCGCCACCGTGAAACACATCCACGATAAACTGATTGCGGTACTTCCCCAACCTCAATTCTTTGCACGCTGATATTATAGCATCTTTTTTTCTTTCTGAAAGTAAACCTGCACGATAATTGGCAAGCGCACATGCAGCTTTTACATTAAGTGCCGCATCTATAAACTCCGGAAAGTGTTTAAGTCGCCAGTCGGTGAAGGTCATGTTTCTAGCCGTTAGCTTGGTTTGCTCTCCATAGAGTATTTCAGTTTCCATGTTATCCCTCCGAAAGGCCTATTAGTCAAATTCAATAATATATCTTCCCATGTTGTTTCCATCAGGGTCGTGGAATGCATCGAAAGCAATATTAATATCTTCCAGCTTAATTCTGTCAATTATCAGGCTGTCCAGGTCATACCTGCCGTCAAGATACATTTGAGCAATCTTCGGAAAGTCGTCAAAGGGATTAACATCGCCATAAAATGATCCTCTGAGAACCTTAGCCGTCCTGTGGAAGCCACCTGCAGGTAATGTTAATTTGCCATCCCCCGGATATGCACCGATTACTACTGCTGTACCACCCTTTCTGATACTGGAATATGCCATGGCACCTACCATTGTGTTACCAGTACAATCAATGGCAAAATCCGAACCAATGCCTTCACAGATCTCCGCTATTCTTGCAGGTGCGTCCTCCTTGATAGTATTAATAGTATGCGTTGCACCATATTTCTTGGCTTTTTCCAGATTTTTGTCCTTAATATCGCAGGCGATGATAATCGATGCTCCGGCAAGCTTTGCACCCTGAATTGCATTAGTTCCAACGCCGCCAAGACCGAATACTGCAACTGATGAACCCGGTTCAACCTTTGCTGCCTTAACTGCCGCACCATATCCCGTCGCAACTCCGCATCCTATCATACACGCCTGTGCTGCAGGAATTTCCTCAGGTACAGGAACGCAGCTCATTTCAGGAACCACAGTATATTCTGCAAATGTTGAAAGTAATGAATAATGATAAGCATTGCCACCTGTTGATGTATGCAGTCTGGAGGTATCGTCAAGAAGCGTACCTCCGAACATAGGTCCGAATGCTGATTCACAAAGATGAGTTTTACCTGTTCTGCAGTACGGACATGTACCACATGCTGGGTCCCAGCTTAAAACAACCTTGTCGCCCTCCTTACATGTCTTCACATTTGAACCTGTCTTGACAACAATACCACATGCCTCATGACCGAGAATCATAGGCAGTGGTGCAGTATCATCCTCAAGACCATTAAGGTCACTGTGGCACACTGCTGTCGCAAGAATTTTTACCAGAACCTCATTTGACTTCGGCTCGTCAAGTTCCATTTCCTGAATTACAAGCGGCTTATTCACTTCAGTCATTACTGCTGCTTTCATTTTCATAATTATCTCTCCTCATAAAATCTATTGTCGGAAATTTTCACTTCATTAATATGCGTACCAGATTGATTTTCTCTTCGTATATAAATCAAGAGAAAGGTTGCCGCATTCCATTCCCCATCCGGATACTTTATATCCACCGAATGGACTTGTATGCTCGTAACATCCGTACTTGTTTATGAATACCTGTCCCGCCTGAAGCTGATTAGCAACTCTCTGAGTTCTTGAAACATCACCTGTCCAGAATCCTGCAGCCAGTCCATACTCTGAATCATTAGCGATAGCTATAGCTTCTTCTTCAGTATCAAACGGAATTACAGCAAGAACTGGTCCGAAGATTTCTTCCTGGCAGATTCTCATATCATTCGTACAGTCTGCAAATATTGTAGGATTAATAAAGTATCCGTCTGCATTGCTTCCCTCAACGTTTCTGTCACCACCAAGAACAAGTCTTGCTCCTTCTGACTTGCCTATTTCAATGTAGTTCATTATTCTGTCAAACTGAGCCTTGTTTACCTGGGCTCCCTGAGTTGTTGCCGGATCGAATGGGTCTCCCACCTTCCAGTTTTCCTCAGCATACTTTACAAGACCTTCAAGAACTCTGTCATATACAGTTCTCTGAACGAGAAGTCTTGTCGGTTCTGAACATTTCTCACCTTTACCGTAGAACATGGCAACAAATGATCTTTCAATGGCCCAATCCATATCAGGATAATCGTCAAATATAATGTTGGCCGACTTGCCACCCAGTTCCAATGACACGCGCTTGAGATTTGAATCTGCTGAATCATGTACCAGCTGGCGTCCAACCTCTGTTGAACCGGTAAACGCCACCTTATCAACATCATTATGTGTTGTAAGATATGTACCAATACTTCCCTTGCCGGTAATCAGATTAAACACACCCTTTGGCAGAAGTCCCGATTCGTGAAACAGCTCAGCTGTTCTTATCATAGAAAACATTGTGCTTGATGATGATTTAAATACGATAGTGTTTCTCATTGCCAGAGCAGGTGCAATCTTATAGCCTGCCATATCCATAGGATAATTCCACGGAACAATCTGTCCGCATACACCGATTGGTTCACGCACTGTATATGAAAAGAAATCTCCGCTTACAGGGTTGACCTCTCCATAATATTTGTCTGCCCATCCTGAATAATAGTCGAGAAAATCAGCAACATTTACAGTGTCCTCACAGCCTTCAGCAAAAGTTTTGCCGTTGTCCAGTGCTTCGAGGGTTGCCAGTTCTTCAACGTGATCTCTTATTATCTGAGCCATCTGCCTCATAATCTTCGCTCTTTCCTTATGACTTATTGTGCTTGTCCAAGGGCCATTGTCAAAGGCATCTCTTGCTGCTGCAACTGCTGCGTTGACATCTTCTTCTGTGCAAGTTGCAACATAGCCAATGACTTCACCTGTAGCAGGATTTATTGACTCTATTGCAGGACCATGAGGTTCAATAAATTCTCCACCTATATAAGGTTTTTTAGTTTCCTTAAGCCATTCCTTGGCCCATTCGAGTTTTGGTGCATAACTCATAATAAAAACTCCTTTCAATTATCCCTAATGCTTATTTCTCCATCAACGTACTTACTATAAAGACTGATTATCAGTTCATAACATTCTTCTGCCGCCTCATCTGGCGATACGGATTCGTCGTATTGCGTGAGTCTTCCGGCGAAAACAGCTTCAACAAGCTGACTTAGCATTTTTGCATTATCTCGCGTGATAAGACCTTGCTCAGCTGCCATGTCAAGTCGTATCAGTTCTCTCTCCTGAATACTGGTACTTGTAAGAATATGTGCGGATATGGGGTCAATGTTGTCAACTTCTTCACTGAAAATATCATAATATTCTTCAACGCATGACTTGAGCTTGAACCTTTCTCCACTTATAAACATCAGCTCGTAATATTCTCTCTTTGAGAATGCCTCATGAAGGAAGCTTCTCCATAGATTAAGATTCAGCTGTATGGGATTGAGGCTCTTGTCTGCCGACATGTCATTCATCTTCCGCATATATGGTTCAAGAAACTGTATTGACGCCAGCATTATAAGATGCTCCAGATTGTCAAAATGTTTATACAGAACTGCACTTGTACATCCGGCTTCGGAAGCTATGCGCCTGATATTAACACCTTCCCTTCCTTCCTTTTGCAGAATGTCGCTTGTAGCTTTGATGAATTTCTGTTTTCTTCCTACATTTGTGTTCATGTATCCTCACCTCAAAGGTAATCACGATTACCATCTTGTAGTTAGTATGATACACCACTCGCAGTTTTTCGTCAATAACAACGTAGTTAATGGTTGATACATTTCCCTGGTACTGATAAAATTAACGTGCATTATGTTTGATGACAAGGAGAGATAAAATGGAAAAACTGGAAAACAATCAGAACAAAAAGAAATCCAACGGTTGGGCTCTGCTCCCAATGCTGGTATTTTTGCTTTTATATCTGGGAAGCGGCATCTACTACGAGTACATTAAACCACAGGAGGGTGGCATGGGCTTCTACATCATGTCTGTTGTAGTGGCATTCATGGTCGCACTTGTAGTGGCATTCCTGCAGAACAAGAGCTTATCCTTTGACGAGAAAATTCACATATGTGCCAAGGGTATCGGCGATGATAACATTACAATCATGCTGTTCATATTCCTTATGGCAGGAGCTTTCAGCGGCATTGCTACAGAGGCGGGCGGTGCAGTCAGCACAGCTAATATGATGCTTAATGTCATTCCTGCATCCTTTGCAATACCGGGTCTGTTTGTAATAGGCAGCATCATTTCAATGGCAATGGGTACCTCATGTGGTACCATAACCGTTCTGACACCTATCGCAGTAAGTGTTGCAGGCTCGGCAGGACTTAGCCTTCCAATGTGTGTTGCTTCTGTAGTAGGTGGAGCAATGTTCGGCGACAACCTTTCATTTATTTCGGATACAACAATTGCTGCAACCAAAACTCAGGGTGTTCAGATGAAGGACAAGTTCAGAGCAAACTTCAAGATTGCACTTCCGGCAGCTATTGCCACACTGGTTGTTCTTATTCTGGTATGTATGAAGGGCACTGCTGCTGATATAGATCACTTTGACTACAATACATTACAGGCAATCCCGTATTTCGTTGTACTCATTGCTGCATTGCTTGGAATTAACGTATTTATCGTATTAGGCGGCGGCACAATCCTTTTTGGCATTGTAGGCCTTGTTACAGGTTCTATCAGTGTAGGTACAGGCTTCAGTTCCATGGGTACAGGTGTCAATGGTATGTTTGAAACAATGGTTGTAGCCATTCTGGTGGCATCTATCGGAGCTCTTATGAAAGAATATGGTGGATTTGAAGCAATACTCACTTTCATTCGCAAGAACTTCAAGGGTAAAATCGGTGGCAGACTGGGAATTGGTCTTCTCGCATCACTTATGGACATTGCCACTGCTAACAATACCATCGCAATTGTTCTGGCAGGTCCAATTGCCAAGGACATCAGCAAGGAATATGAAATCGAACCTGTAGAAACTGCGTCCCTGCTGGATATTTTCTCATGTGTATTCCAGGGAATAATACCTTATGGTGCACAGCTTCTTATAGCTGCAAGTCTGGCAGAAATTGCAAGTGTTGATATTATGCCATATCTCTGGTATCCATATCTTCTGCTCGTAGCTGTAGTCATTTCAATAATTATCAAGAGCAAGACCAGATCTGGCAAGATTAAGGCTCAGACTAAGTAGTATAAGCACTGTCTACTAATCATTGCTAAATGCAATATTGCAATGATATAATTTAAACAATATAGAAGAATTCAATACGCGGAGGTAAAAATGAAAGAATACACACCGGTAAAAGAAGGAAAAGTAAGAGAAATATACGACCTTGGTGATTCGCTCATCATGGTTGCAACAGACAGAATTTCAGCTTTTGACGTTATCCTGAAGAATCAGATTGTTGATAAGGGTGCAGTTCTGACACAGATGTCAAAGTTCTGGTTTGATTTCACAAAGGATATCGTTCCTAACGATCTTATTACAGTAGACAATGCTGAAATGCCTGAATTTTTCAGACAGGAGAAATTTGCAAGAAAAGCTACAATGTGCAAGAAACTGGACATGCTGCCTGTTGAATGCATAGTTCGCGGATACATTACAGGAAGCGGCTGGAAGTCCTACAAGCAGGATGGCACAGTATGCGGCATCCGACTTCCTGAAGGTCTTAAGGAGAGCGATAAGCTTCCTGAAGTGATTTATACACCAAGCACCAAGGCTGAAATAGGCGATCATGACATTAACATATCTTACGAAGAAAGCATCGACGTACTGGAAAAGGCATATCCCGGCAGAGGCAGGGAACTTGCTGAGAAGGTTAAGGATGCTACAATCAAAGTTTATGAAAAGTGTGCCGAATACGCATTGAGCAAGGGTATTATCATTGCAGATACAAAGTTTGAATTTGGTCTCGATGAAAATGGCGAACTGGTTCTGGGCGACGAAGTTCTTACTCCGGATAGCTCACGTTTCTGGCCTCTTGAAGGCTATGAACCCGGCAAATCACAGCCATCATATGACAAACAGTTCGTTAGAGACTGGCTCCTGGCAAACCCTGACAGCGACTATAATCTGCCTCAGGAAATTATCGACAAAACAATAGCTAAATACAAGGAAGCATATACACTCCTCACAGGAGAAGAGCTTTAATATAATTGTATTCATCATGAGGATATCGCATTTGCGCTATCCTCTTTTGTTGTATATAGCTACAGCATTTGTTCCCAGTCTGCAATATTGCACTCCCCTATTGTTGACTATGCCTGTTGTAATTGATATGATTGACTCTTGGATAGTAAACAGAGAGGTGAACTAAATGCTGCTTTTTCTCAAAATAATGCTGGCCGAATTTATCGCCGAAATGGGTGACAAAACTCAGCTCATGCTTATTGCAATGACATCAAAATTCAAAATACGTCATATCGTTATCGGTACGGCAATTGCCGTTATGGCTCTCAACGCTCTGGCAGTTCTTGCCGGCGGTCTTGTGGGTTCCCTGATTCCGGAATGGATTATCAAAATAATAGCAGCAGGAGTATTCCTCTTCTTCGCAGCAACATCAATCGGCGGAAATAAAGATTCGGACGAAAAAAACATCAAAGAAAGCAAAACAAAGTATGCTGTTCTTGCAGTCTTTGCAACGTTTTTTATTGCCGAACTTGGCGATAAAACTCAGCTGACTGCCATTACCTTTGGTGCTAACGAGGGACTCGATAGTGCTTTCATTGTATGGGCTGCATGCTCAGTCGGTCTTTTCGCAGCGGACATTATAGGTATGCTTATCGGATACTTTCTCAAGAGTAAAACCCCCGATGGTTTTCTCAACGGTCTCGCCTTTATCATATTTACCATTTTCGGCATTGTAACCTTAAGAACTGGTCTTAACATACTTCTCGGTGCCGGTAACACTAAGGTACTAGATGTTCTTATTATTGTTATTATCGCCTTTATTGCAATATGTTCAATACGTATTTATCTGTCACATGACCACAGCAAGGTATTGGTAAACGGACAGATTCACAGTATTAGGGGGTTTGACCCGAACATGGATACGGGTGATGATTATATATATGAAGTTATTCGAATAATCGACAACCATCCTGTTTTTCCCGAAGAACACTATAAGAGGCTCATACGGTCTCTCGAACTCATAGGACAACCTTTGAACTTTACTATGGAAGAAATGTGTGAAAATATCCAAAAGCTTCTTGAAGCAAACAAGGTGTCTAATGACAATGTTAAGATTATTATCGACGGTTTTGCCGGACCTGCAGTTTATTCCGTCTATTACATGCTTCTCAATGCAACGTATCCAACTGCAGAAAATTACCAATACGGCATAGCAACTGAATTTTATCAGGCAGTCCGCGAAAACCCTCATATTAAAATTCGCAACCAGGATCTCCGTGACAGAACTAATCAGATTATCCACGACCATGACCTGTTTGAAGTAATCCTCATAGACAATGATGGCAACGTTACAGAGGGCAGCCGTTCAAACATTTTTTTCATAAAGAATGGAATTGTGTTCACAAGTAGAGCCGACGATGTGCTTCTGGGAGTAACACGACAGAAAATAATCGAGCTTTGCGAAAAAGCCGGAATTCAGGTTGAAGAAAAAACCGTGCCGCAGCATGTGGCAGAGCATGCGGATGCTGCCTTTGTCAGCGGAACCTCTCCCAAAGTCCTGCCTATCAGACGAATCGGGGACATTACTCTAGATGTAAACGACCCTACATTAAGACGTATTATGAACATTTTTGATAAAGAAATGTATTAAAAAATTAAAAAGAATGCTCGACCACCAGACCTACCGCCATGAGAACGGACAAGGACTCCATCATTAATAATGGAGTCCTTGATATGCTATTTGCAATATTTTATATTTTGTCTAACATCGATTCTCCTAATCGTCATAATAATCATCATCGTGATCCATTGTATCATGACCATTGTGCTGTACTGCCTTATTCTTAGTATCCGATGTCACTTTCTCACTTTTGCCGTACTTTACTGTTATATTTCCATTTTCAGAATGTAATTTCAGCTTATTAGGACCATAACCTGTAGAATATCTGCCGTTATAGGAATCAAATTTCGTCTTCCCTATTGATATGCTGCCTGATTCCGCCTCTGCAATAACGCTGTACATTTTTTCTGACAGACTCGTATCCATATTCAGGTCGCCATCCTCAACCTCAATCTCATTGATACCCGCAAATTCTCCGGACATGTTGCAATTACCGCAGTCGCTTTCCACCTTCAGTCCATGACTTTTCACGCTTTTGCATACAAGGTCTCCGTCTTCAATTCCTATATCTCCGTTATCAAAGGACACATTTGTCATGCTGACATTACCAAATTCAGAATCAATCATGATGCTTCCTGCTGCAATATCACTAATACTGATATCTTCGTTCTCCACATCCAGATCCAGCAAGCTCAGTTTCTTATCTTTGTCGCATATTATCTCAATGTACGGTCCCTGGTCACTATGGCTTAAATCAATACTCACATCATTTTCATCATCAGGCTGAGCAATTGTTACCCGTCCGTTGACGTTTGAAATATCCGGTGTCGTTCTTTTATCCTCATAGCACACCTTGATACAATCCTTATCGCCGCTGCTAATTCGGACATTATAATATGTATCTATCTTAAGAGATTCAATCTCAGAATAATCTTCATAACATTTCATCTCCCTTTCCCCGGTTTCAAACCAGGAATATTTATCTGATACCTTGTCAATGGAATTGAATCCACCCATTGCAAATCCTGTCACAGTGCACACTGCACCGATACCTGCTACAATACCGCAGACTATCATGAATTTTTTTAGACCTTTCTTCATCTGTGATTCCTGCCTTCCTTCTTGTCCTCCTTGCGGCTCTCATTCTTCTTTCTGAGCCAGCTTACCATATTTGATACAATTTTTCTAAGCCCTATTACTGCCAGTACTCCCAGCAATGCGAAGATTGCCAGACCTATGAGTCCACCTCCGATAAACAGGATTGCTGTGGATATTGCCAAAGGAACAGACAAAATTCCCATAACAATCAACCCTGCCGATGCTACAAGCATCCCCAATATACCGGCAAATACAGCCAGTGCTACAGAAATTCCCACAACAGCTCCGCATATAGCAAGCATTATGGCAACTACTGCGATTGGTATGGAAAGCGGTGCCGAGCAGATGCCTATAATCATCCACTTCACTGCCGAAAGTCCTTTTCTGGCCGATGAACCGCTATCTTCATCCAGCTTTCTAACTGCATATTCCGCCTTAATCTGTCCTGCAATTTTCTTAGGGTTTCCCAACTCTTCAATAGCCGGACTTTCTCCTATTACTCCTGCCTCATCAAAATATTCCTCATAATATTCCACAGCTGCGTCGATTTCTTCCTGGGGAAGCTTCTTAAGCTCCCTTCGCAGCACTTCTATAAACTCATTTCTGCTCATCAAGATTCACCTCCTGCACTTCAGTTCTATCTTCCTCCGCCTTTGACTCCAAAATTAGAAATCCATCAATTGCTGTCCGGTATTCCTCCCAATCCAGCTTATATTCGTGAAGCTTCTGCCTGCCTTCATCGGTTATTGAATAATACCTTCTGTTTCTTCCCTGATACGGTTCATCATAGGTAATGCACAGCTTTTCCTTCTGAAGTCTCCTCAGGACCGGATACAATGTTGACTCGGAAATGCTTATTGCCTGCTTCATAGATTGAGTAATCTCATATCCATATGTATCCTCCTTGTTTAGAATGGAAAGAGCACACGCGTCAAGCAAGCTTGACTCTATCTTAAAAGCCATTACTTATACCTCCCATTATTTCTGACTGCCATCTGCAGATAGCAATGCTGTTCTTTAAGCAATACTATATGGTATATAATATTATTTGTCAACCCTTAAATAAAAAACGTATACGATCCATGCTCCCGGCAACCGTATACGTTTCTGTAATTCAATTTTAATTCTAATTTATTCACTCTTAGAGCGACATCTCTTATTGTATATGAACAGTATTAATTTATTTCCAGCCCATCCGCACAAAATGCCAATTACCGCTCCGGCAAATACATCCGTTGGATAGTGAATATACAGATACAGCCTGGAAAATGCAATAAGCACCGCCAGAATACCTGCCGGAATCCACACTCTGCACCCTGCAAAGAACATTGCTGATACAGCTGCAAAGGACGCTCCCGTATGTCCTGATGGAAATGATGCATCACCCGGTGGCGATACGAGAAGATTAATTGATGTGTTAACATCGTAAGGTCTTACTCTCCCCACCAGAGGTTTGAGAATCAGATTGCAACATATCACCTCTATAATAAGGCTTATTGCCATTGTTATGCCCACTTTTCTAGTTCGCGGTATCACTATCATAACCAATGTCATGCATATCCAAAGCATACCCCCATTTCCCAAAGTAGTAACTGCAATCATCAATTTATCAATAATAGGTAAATGTATCGTCTGTATCCAGTTCAATATTTCAAGTTCTATACCCATTATTTTGTCCTCCCTTGCTTCCGGCTGCTTACTCTATCTTATGCAGATTTCCACACTGCTTCCGCCGGTTCTTCTTTTGGTCACTTCTATATGAGTATCTATCCTGTCTCTCAATGCTTCAACATGAGATATTATTCCCACGAGACGATTGCTGTCTGCAAGGCCTATGAGTGCATCCATTGCCTGATTGAGCGTTTCTCCGTCAAGACTTCCGAAGCCTTCATCAACAAACATTGTATCCATTCTGATGCCACCTGCGGATTCCTGGATCTCATCGGCAAGACCTAATGCCAGAGAAAGAGATGCTATGAATTTTTCTCCGCCGCTCAAAGTTTTGACGCTTCTGTCACTGCCGTTGTAATGGTCTCTTACATCAAGGTCCAGACCGCTCTGGGATCTCCTGTTCTCCGCAGATACACTGCGCTTAAGCTCATACCTGTTGCCTGACATCTTGAGAAGTCTGAGATTGGCTCTTTCTACGATTCTGTCAAAATATGTCATCTGTACATAGGTTTCAAGCATTATTTTGTCTTTACCGGAGAGGTCTCCGTTGGCAGTATCAGACAGACCTTTTACTACTTTTATTTTTTTCTCCAGATTCTCACTTTTTTGGATTTCATCAAGAATGTTCTGCTTGATTTCCTGATTTCTTTTAATGTCACCGACTATATTCTGCAGTTCTTCCGTAAGCTCTGCCTTCTTCGCCTCAAGCTTTTCTTTTGACTCTTTAAGTTGACTTGTATCCACATTAGTCGCATTCTTAAGCTGATTTCTGACTGCTCTGAGTTCACCCTTAAAACCCTTTAAGCTTTCTCTTGCATCCTGCAGATTTCCTTGCTCCCTTTTGAGACCATCAGCATTTGACTTCACTTTTTCCTCTAAAGTCTCCATTTCTGTTTCTGCCGTCTCCTTTGAATCGTATATCAGCGATTGACTTAATTCAAGGATTCTCTCGGTAAGGGTTTTAATGTTTTCTTTTATAACGGCAAGCTGGGTTTCAAGCTTTGACTTCTCACCGACAAAATCTTCAAGGTTCTGTGAATCAGTCTTAATTTCTTTTTCAAGGGTTTCAGATTTATTAATTTCATCTTCGGTGTTTTTTATTGCAACCTTAAGGTCTTCGATTCTATTGTCCAGTTTTTCTTTCTTGTTATTTATGATTTCTTGAGCCTTGAATATGTTCCCATCTGTTTCCGGCGACATATTCATAAGCTCCATTATTTTTCTAACTGCTTCCTCAGCCGAAGCCTCGAGTGTCTTTTTCCTTTCTGAATCCTGTGCCGCCTCCTGCATTTTTGCAGCCAGTCCTTCTGCACGCTTTCTCGTACTCTCCAGTTTCTCTTTAGTCGGAGCCTCCTTGGACTTCTTTGCAATGTTAGGGTGAGACTTTGAACCGCAGACAGGACAGGCCATTCCCTCATTTAGGGTTTCTGCAATTATTCCTGCCTGTTCGTCTAAGTATGCACGTGTCTTAGTATCATAATCCCTCTTGGCAACATCATATTCATTTCTTTTTTCAATATAAGTTTCCCTTGCTAAGGCAGCATCTCTGCGACACTTAATAAGCTTCTCCAGCGCCTGGGAATCCTCATTGATTTTATCCTTTTCCCTGTTTGCTGCTTCACCTTCACTTTTAAATCTCTCAAGTTTTGCGGGACTTTCACGATACTTCTCAAGTTCTTCTTTGTTTTCAGCAATAGTTTTCTTCAGTATATCGATATTTTGAGATCTTTCAGCGACAGACCCTTCTAGAGAATCATTTTTTTCATTTAACTTTTCCAGCTGGTTTTGCTTTTCGTCTCTTGCACCATAAAGAGGAATCTGGTTCTTGATTCTCAATATATTCTCGTTTACCTTCACGTCCTGCTCAGCTGCAGCTTTAAAATCTGCCAATTTTCTCTCGGCACTTTGACAGTCGTCTTCGGCTTTATTAATATTCTTCAGAGCGATACTTTCAGCATTGCGAGCCTTTTCCCACTCTTCTGCTTTGGCGATAGTTTCTCCTATGCTTGCTGTTTCAGCCTCCGTTTTATTCAGTTCCTCAAAAAGATTTTGAGATTGGCGCTCATTATTTTTCAAAAGTGTATCGATACATTCAATAAGTCTGTCATTGGGCACATCATCTTCTATAACCTGTCGTATGCTTTCATAATCCTCGGAATTCTCTTGGATTTTCACATCCTTCTTATATTGATTAATGCTCATTTCGCATGCATTCAGCTCATTTTCCAATTCACGAGTTTCTCTTTTTAATTCATCCTGAAGTCGTCCGAATTTGCCTGTATTAAAAAGTTTCTTGAATATTTTCTTTCGTTCTTCAGTGGATTCCAGAAGCAGCTTCTGGAAATCACCCTGAGCAATCATTGCAATCTGTGCGAACTGTTCTCTGTTAATACCAAGAATTTCTTCAATCCTTGCTGTAACCTGTCTCACTCCCGTGAAAACCTGACCGTCAGCATCTATAAGTTCTGCTCCGGCATTTTCCTTGACAGTTCCCTTGCCGTTCTTTTTTTCGCGCATATATTCCGGATTACGCTTTATGTGATAGGTTCTGTCTCTGTACTCGAAAAAAAGCTCTACCTCTGTAGGTGTTGATATGTCTGCATACTTTGATCTGAGAGAGCTGCTTTTACGCACATCGCCACTTGCTTCTCCGAAAAGTGCGAAGGATATTGCATCAAATATGGTAGTTTTGCCTGCTCCCGTATCTCCTGTAATCAGATAAATTCCGCCCTTTCCCAGTCTATCCATATCAAGGGTCACCTTTTCGGCATAGGGTCCGAATCCACTCATTATCAGTTTAGTAGGTCTCATTACTCTTCACCCTCCCATATGCTTTTCACCAGTTTATCAAGAAGTACCGACTGTTCTTCCGACATAGGAACACCGTTTTGCATTTCATAAAGTTCAGCAAAAAGATTTGCAGGTTTCTTTTTCTTAAGGTCCTGCGCAGCCCTCACCGTGCTTTCTGTCCTTGTTCTAATGTTGTCATAGTCCAGTTTCATTATATTTCTATAAACGCTCTGCAGTCTTCCCATGGCATTTATCACGTCTTCTTCATCTGTAAGGGTGATATGCACGTAGTCACTTTCCAGGGATGTTCCCTCATATGTATTCCTGTCCATAAGCTGTTCATAAGTACCGCGCAGTTCAACCATGTCATGTTCAGGCACGAGCTCTTCCGTGGATAATGTCAGGCTGCACTCTCCTCCGGCACCTTCTCCAAGCTCTACGATAGTCACTGACTTGTTGTGGTTTGCTTCAGAAAAAGAATATTTGAGTGGTGTTCCGCAATATCTGATTCTCTCGCCTATATTCTGTGGTCTGTGAATGTGTCCCAACGCAACATAGTCGAAACTTTCAAATGCCGCAGCATCTACATTATCCGTACCTCCTACGGTCTTTTCCTCCGAATCGGAACGTGATGCTCCCGTTACGAACTGATGTGTGACGAGAACATTGCGGTGCTCCATGTTAATATCCATATGTTCGATTGCAACTTTCAAAGCGTCATTGTAACTGTTTATTTTTTCATCCTGAAATGCTCTTCTCACATGTACAGGCTTGATGAAAGGCAGCAGATGTATGTCCACAATGCCGTATTCATCCTCCAGTGAGAAGCTGCTTACCTGTCCATCATAAACCGGGGAAATATGAATTCCCGACATGTCAATCAGGGATGACGCGAAAGCCAGTCTTTCTGCTGAGTCGTGATTGCCGCTTATAATAAAAACCGGCAACTTTCTTGCTGCCAGTTCCTGAAGGAAGTCGCCAAGAAGCCTGACCGCTTCAACAGCTGGGACGGATTTATCATATATGTCCCCTGCTACGATAACGGCATCTGCCCTTGACTCATCGATAATTCTGATTATTTCCGCGAGAATGTATTTCTGTTCCTCAATCATCGGGAATTCGTTGACCTGCTTCCCCAGATGCAGATCCGATAAATGTACTAATTTCATCTTTTGACCTCTATATATCCTAATTGGACTGCATGTTACAGTCCGCCTGTGAAAGTTCAACACTCTGCTGATTCTTTTCCATTTTTGACCAGCTTATAAATCCGTACAGGTCGTTAATAAAGAATATGCTGAAGTTAATTACCATCGGAAGATATGATATTTCTTCTATAGTTGCCAATATCCAGAGTATTACCAGAATCATATCATTGGACATATAACCAATAGCATAATGTCGGCTTCTCAGGAACATAAGTCCTGCGGCAAGAAAACTTGTAGTTACAGATACCGTACTGAAGAAGAGATTCGGCGTATTGAGTGCTTCCAGTATGAAATAAAATACAGCCGTCACTAATACAGTTATGGCGGTGAGAATAATCCACCCGCGTTTCTTTACTTCTGCTACAGCTACCTGGGTATCATTGTATTGATTTTTCATCCATGCAAGTGCTGTAATAAACGCACTGGGAGTGGCCATTCCCAGATAAGTTGCCACTTCACCATAATAGTGAAACTTGAATGAAACCACTGAATACATTACAGCAAATACAATCATTAGAAACTGTCCTATCACATTACCCTTGGCAATAAAAATAAGTGATGTTACACCGATCAGAGATGATATTAACGTCAGCAAGTCATCTCCTCCAGATATGACAAAGGATGCTATAAGCGATATTATCGACACCGACCATATTGTTATGTCTGTTTTGTTAAATGCCTTAAAAGATTTAATAAGATAATTCATATTTCCCACCTTCAATTATTATTTACACCTTGCACATGCACGGGACTTGCCGCTCCTATCAACTGTGCCTTTAAGTATTTTAGACGAGTTTGCCAAAGCCGGACAATCCTTTTCCAAATGATATACCGAGCCGGATGGGGTCCAGTAAACCAGCTGCCGGCCATTGCTATTTTCGAGGGAATCCCTACTTCCGGAATTGTTATTTTCACGAGAATCACAATGCTTTGCAACTGCCAGTCCGATTTCTCTTATGAGACCATCGCATATTTCGTTTCTGCAATCATGACTGTATGTCTCTTCAAGAAGATTCATTCCCGAATCCGACGTATCACTTCCGGTAGCTTTGCCGGTCATATAATTTATTTCTCCGTCAGGATCCACATTAAAGACATACACATTGAAGCATACATCCTCCCCTTTGTCCTCAACTGACCAGCCTTCCATCAGAACGCCCCTCGCCACAAGCTCATCTCCTCTGAAAACAGGCGTTACACGATACAGCACATGGTTCCCCGGATTTTCTTTAACGTAGTCAGCTACCATGTTTTCAAAGGGAAGCATTCCTGTAACATTGAAGTAATGTGTACCTGTTATCAGATTTCTCTCATTGGCATCTTCTCCTGTCAGTTGCCACCCCAGGAGATGACAACGCTCCCAGCCCATACCGCTTTGCCATCCTGTCGGATGTATAGCGCTTATATCTCCTCTCTCACCTTTAGGCATAATGTCTCTGCCTACGCTTGCCATAGCTGCTGTACACCGTCCCTTAGAATCCAGGTCGCCATACCTTTCGTAGGATGACTTTCCCTGATTCTTCTGTTTATCTGTAAAAAACGGCACATTATCGTTAACTGCCGTATATGCTTTGCCCTCGTATTCCAGCTTGGACCAGTCCTGTCCATAGCAGAAACTCGCCCCCATGCCGACTGTCACCATCAGCATCAGGACGAGCAGTATTTTTCTTATACCCGATTTCAACTTAATCATATCCTCTCAAAAATCTGCCTGGTTATTTTGTCATGTGAGTTTCCCTTTAACTCCATTTCATCGTTTTTCTCGAATTGATTCATGTCAATAATATCACCGAGGAACACGTCGCTGGGATAACTTCTGTTCCAGCAGTACAGAATAACTTGTTCAACCTTTTGCCCGGTCACGTCACCCTTTTCATAAAAACAGTATTCACCATCTTTCGCCTCCTGTAGGTAATCCTCACTAATTACCACCTGAGGGTACTCCTCAAAAAGTTTGGCAGAGTACGAACCTGCCAGCAACCTTGTCTCTCCCGCAAGTTCTGTCATGTCCTTATATACCACCTTATCCCTGGACTGCCTTCTGTTGTTGAACATTGTTCCCATCTCTTCGGAAACGCACAAAATCAGTTTCATGTTAACTCTCCCGGTACCACACGGTGCCTTGCCTATCTGTGAAGAAATCCTGATATTCTCTTATACAGCAAGAATGTGATTATGCTGTTAATTCCCATTTTTATCAGATTAAACAGCATGATGAATGGCATCAGCTGCATGATTACATCCTTGGATACTCCCATGAATGCTGAAGTTATGAAATAGTTTGCCGGCACCATTATTATCACAACGGCCAATTATGCTGCAACGAGAGCTACTATTGCATTCTTCTTGCTCTTGTTCTTATTGTAAATTGTTCCCGCAACAAGCACGTAGGTTCCTGTTGCAACAATATGCATTATTATTCCATATATTCCGCTTGATGCACTTACCGTCACTCCCTGTACGATTCCCGCAACTCCTGTAAGCACAAGTCCTGCCAGAGGCCCGAAAGCAAATGTTCCAATCATAATAGGAACATCGGCAGGATCATATTCCATAAATGGCAGTACCGGTATTATAGGGAAGTGTATCAGGTAAACAAGTACTACTGCTATTGCTACAAGCATTCCCATCTTAGCCAGTCTAACAGTCTTGGCTCTTCCCTTTTTCTGATTGATTTCCATTATAAAATTCCTCTCTTATTCATTTTGTCAACGGTGTGAGTATATCACAAAGAGGAATGCGATAATACCCTTTCTTAATCACATGTTTGCCCGCCACCGTTTTTTTCAATCTTCTTCACGCGTCTGTTCACATTTTCTCTCAAAAGTGTGTAGGCTGTTGTTACCAGAGGAATGAATACAAGCATGCCCACTACACCAAACAGACTGCCGCCAACCGCTATTGCCACCAGCACCCATATTGCCGGAAGTCCTACAGAACCTCCCACAACTTTTGGATAAATCAGGTGACCTTCTATCTGCTGCAAAACTACAAATACAATAAGGAAGTATATTACTTTCACTGGGTCCACCATAAGTATGAGTATTACTCCCACCGCACATCCAAGGAAAGCACCCACAATAGGAATCAGTGCTGTAAATGCAATAACTACACCTATCATGAGAGCATACGGCAGGCGAAGTACCGACATTGTGATTACAAAAAGTGTCCCCAGAATCAAGGCATCAATGCACTGGCCCGTAATGAAGTTTGTGAAATTTATTTTGAGAAGCGAACACACTTTAAGTACTCTTTTTCCATGCTTCTCAGGCACATATGCCTTGAGCAGTTTTTTTGCCTGACGCTGCAGTTTTTCTTTCTGAGCAAGTGCATAAATGGCAAAAACAAATGCAATTATACTGCTTACAACTGTACTTACAACGCTACTTACAATATGGAATGTTGAGCCCAGAACGGTACCTGCTCCCTTCTGAATAAATTCTGCCAGCTTATTATAAAAATCTTCCGCGTTTATGCTCATGGCTTCAAATATATTACCCTTGTGCTGCATTCCCGGTATATTAGCATTGCTTATCCACTTCCCTGCCTCGTCCAGGAATACAGGGAATCTTTTCGCTATTTCCACAAAGGTTTCCGACAGATTTGGTACCAGAATGCTCATTACAATTGCAATTACACCAGCTACTGCAATTAGTGTAATAAGTATGCTCGCCGTTCTCTTGAATTTTGCCACTGGTGTCCCATCCATTTTATAAAGCATTCTCGTCTCAATAGCATTCATTGGAATATTGAGAATAAATGCTACTGCGCCTCCTGCCAGGAAAGGTGTTATTATGCTTAGGCATATCAGAATTTTCTTAAGGACAACACTGCCGTTTGCTATTATGAGGATCATGGCCGCCGCTGCTGCCATAAGAAGCACTATCTGCTTCATCAGTTCTTTGCTAAACTTCATTTTCAGTTCCTTTCATACTGCCATAGTGGTATTATATCATATGAAACAACTCTGTTTATTAATATATCTAACAGATAAAACTATCAGAAAGGAGATTATTATGTGTACTGCAGTAACCTATAAGACAAAATGTTTTTATTTCGGCAGAACATTAGACTACGAATTCTCGTACGGAGATGAGGTTGTCGTTCTTCCCCGTAACTATCCGTTAAAATTCCGCCATGCTGGAGAGCTTAAATCACACCATGCCATAATTGGTATGGCATATGTAACAGAAGAAATGCCGCTGTTTTATGATGCTGTCAACGAAAAGGGACTAGCTATTGCAGGTCTCAATTTCGTAGGCAATGCCTGCTATAACCACGACCTGAATGACAGAGACAACATTACTCAATTCGAACTGGTCCCATGGATTTTGGGACAATGCGCCTCTGTGAATGAAGCTGAGAAACTGCTCAATCATCTTAATTTAACAGATGAATCCTTTAGTGATGACATCCCTGTAGCCCAGCTTCACTGGCTCATTGCAGATAAGAATCGTGCCATTACAGTTGAATTCACCAAAGACGGAATGTCTGTATATGACAATCCTGTAGGTGCACTGACCAATAATCCGCCTTTTAATTATCAAATGTTCGCGCTTAACAACTATATGGGATTATCACCTGAGCAGCCCGACAACAACTTCGGCATAAAGCTCGATGCATACAGCCGCGGCATGGGTGGAATCGGACTTCCCGGAGATCTCTCTTCCCAGTCACGTTTCATCAAGGTTGCATACACCAAGATGCATTCTCAGTCAGGAAGTTCAGAAACGGAAAGCGTAAGTCAGTTCTTCCATATTCTCGGTTCTGTGGACCAGCAGAACGGTTGCTGTAATGTGGGTAACGAAAAATATGAAATCACTCTATACACATCCTGCTGCAATACTGACAAGGGCATCTACTATTACACTACGTATAACAACCATCAGATTTCTGCCGTTGACATGCACCGTGAAAACCTTGATGGAAAAGACCTTGCCAGATATCCGGTTGTCGACAAAGAAGTCATTAACTATATAAACTAAATCACAGCCTTTATGAATTTAACAAGGCTTCGGTAGTCGAACATTGCTGCACATTCACAAGCTGAATGCATGGCCAGCATTGGAATTCCCACGTCTGCCGCTGCAATGGGTATATGTGACGAAACGATTGGACCCAGTGTTGACCCACCCGGAGCACCGGACCTGTTGGCCTGAATCTGATAAGAAATATTTCTTTCTTCACATATGCCCTTTATTATAGCGAGCGTTTTGCCCTCGGTAGCGTAACGCATGGATGCACTTGTCTTAATAACAAGTCCCTTACCCATTTCGGCCGTCGCTACCGGATCCGACTTTTCGGGATAGTTTGGATGAACGCCATGCGCTCCATCGGCTGAGATTATGATTCCCTCTTCTATACTGACATTCAGCATGTCTATTACTCTTGCCAGTACAGTTGAGTCCGCACCCTGTCTCGTTCTGCTGCCGATTTCTTCGTTATCAAAGAGACACATTATCGAAACACACCCATCATCTGCCAAATTGCTGTTCTCTGTGAAAGCCTGAGTAGCTGCTGCAACAGATGCAATATTGTCAATTCCCTGACCCATAATCAGTTCCCCGTCGTTTCCAACAACTACAGCCTTTTCCCAGTTGAAAAGATTAAGATCGTATGACAGAATATCCCCTTCATCACATCCGGCTTCTTCACTAATTAGTTTCATAATACTCCTGCCATCTGCAAGGCCTGTTACCGGAATCAGTTCCTTCTGCTCATTGATTTTCCTGTTTTCAATTTCTCTGTCCATATGAGGAGCAAGTGACGGTATGAGACATACAGGTCTGTCAATATCCACAAGCTTCATTACCGGATTGAATTCGTCAACTCCCCGCGTCCATATAGCCCCACTTATGCCCAGCGGTCTGTCAAACCATGTTCTTGCAAGCATTCCTCCATACTTCTCAACATTGATTTTGTTACAGTTCCCACACTGAGCCATATCAGCAACCGGCTTAATCTTAAAACACGGATAATCCGTATGGGCAGTGATTATTCTTAATGTCTTCCTTTTCCCTTCAGGTATTCTCAATGCAAAAAGTGTCGTATCATTGACAGTCAGATAGTAGTTCCCTCCCCGAAGTTCTTTTATGTCACCGAGTGAGACACCCTTGAATCCTGCGTTCTGTAAACTTTGAGTCACCTTAGAAACCACATGATAAGGACTGTGTCCACAATCCAAATATTCTTTAAGCATAGTCTTAAACCTTTCCGGCGAATACGTTCTGCTGTATCCGCTTAACTCTCCAACATATTTAACTCTGTTAATTGTAGAGCAGCTGTCTCTCTTTGTCCATACAAAATGAATCCCCGACAGACTTGATGTCTGCCGGGGATTCAAATAAGTATGAAAACTTGGTTACATTATACTAAATTATTTAACCTTAACCTTTACAGTTACAGTCTTGGACGCGCTCTTCACATTTGCTGAGCCGGCATCTGTTACCTTAACTGAAATCTTGTAAGTACCCTTCTTGGTCTTCTTAGCAACTGTAATCTTACCTGCTGAAGTTACTTTAAGCTTCTTGCTGCCGCTTACCTTCTTATAAGTAACCTTGCCTGTTGCCTTTGAAACTGAAAGTGCTGATACTGTAACCTTCTTTTTCTTAACTGTCTTCTTCTTGACTGTCTTGTTTTTTGCCTTAACAGTCAATGTGCTTGGCTTCTTCAGGATTGTGAAGGTCTGCTCAATGCTTCCCTTATACTTGTCTGAAGCTGCTGTAATGATAACTGTTGCAGTTCCTGCATTCAAGTTATCCTTAAATTCAACTGTGAAGTCGCCTTCAGTAAGTCCCTTAACACTTACAACTGGTTTAATTTCGCTGCCAGTATAAACATATTCGCCATTTGCCTTGTCGAAGCTTACTGCATAGTTTGAAATATTAACCTTTTCCAGCTCTGAAATCTTATCCTGAGCGTCCTTCAGCTGGTCTTCAGTCTTGTTCAGCTGATCCTTAGCGTCATTCAGCTGATCTGTAAGCTTCTTAATGAGTTTCGCATCATCCAGAGCCTTCTGACATATCTCAACCTTTTCCTGTGCTGCTGTTAACGCATCATTTGCTGCTGCCAGCTGGTTCTGTGCCTTTGCCAGTTCTGCATTTGCATTGTCCAGAGCTTCCTGTGCTGCTGCCTTCTCTTCTTCAGTAGCACCTGCGTTACTCATAACTGTATCGTAGTCTGCTTTTGCCTGGTCAGCTGTAGCCTGAGCCTGATCAACTGCTGCCTGAGCCTTTGTAATTTCATCTGTTGCAGTCTTTACTGCTTCTTCTGCAGCAGCAACTGCTTCCTCTGCATTAGCAACGCTATAGTCACTTGTGTCTACCCATACCGGGTTTGATACTGCATAGTTGCCATTCTTATCCATAGCAACGAAACTGTACCATGTAGTGCCGAGTTCAGCCTTCAGTTTGAAGTCTACCTTCTGACGACCTGTTGCTCCGCCAAGATCCTTGCTATCTGTAGCTACACCGTTTTCATAAAGAACTACGTTCTTAAGACCGTTTACAGCCTGAAGATCGATTGAAATATTAGTATCTTCTACTGTATTGATATCAACCTTTGAACCGAACATGTGCTCATCGTCTGGGAACATGAGCGGTCCCATTGTTACGTATGCTTTACCTGATGTTAATGCCTTGAGATACTCTTCAGTTGAAGCATTGTCGCCAACCTTAGCATATTCTCTGATGATTCCCGGATAGAGAGTTGTGCTTGTAGCCTGATGCTGGTCTGAACCTGCACTCAGATACTTATCCTTGCCTTCATTCCAGAATTTGAATGCTGACACGAGTGCCATTGCATCCATCTGCTTAACCTCACCGTCTGCAACCTCTAAGATTGTCTTGTTGAGGTTATCGAGACTGATATGTTCATAATCTTCCTTAGTCAGCTTCTGAAGTACATCAAGAGTAGCTCCTGCTGATGATACAGTTGACTGAAGTTCGAGCAGGTCGAAGTTGTCCCAACCATCAGCATGTCCGCCCTTAACGCCTGCCTGGTTGTTAAAGAATCCATAATCGGAGTATGGATGGTTAACTACTACTACTGCACCCTTCTTATGTCCTTCATTGATTATTTCTGTAGGTGTAGCAGTTGATGGGTCTACAATGTTATCTGGATCACTGTAGTCAACGTTAAGCATTCCCCAGTGTCCCCAGCCAGGTGATACTTCCAGACTTGGAATGAAGTTTCTTCCAATGTCCTTAGCATATCCAGCCATCTC
Organism: Bacillota bacterium; assembly: GCA_030525285.1. GTDB lineage: Bacteria > Bacillota > Clostridia > Peptostreptococcales > Anaerovoracaceae > Lentihominibacter. The sequence goes on from JAUNFA010000007.1 coordinate 59,679, forward strand.
TTTGTTATTGATTCTTGAGTCATGGTCTGAAACCAGGTTGTAGTCCAGTTTAGCTGCAATCTGTGCATTTGTCAGTTCAGCCGGACTTGTTGCACCATCACCGTAGTTAGAGTGCTGATGGTTGTCCATTGTGTACCAGCCTGACTCTTCAGGATTAACTATTTCATCAATTACGAATTCGTGGTTTACTCCTTCTGCTGTTACATCTGTTTTGAAGTCTACAGTCTTGGATTCAAAATCCTTACCGTATGAAGCTGTGAATGTTACATCCTTAGCCTGTGTCAGGTTAAACTGAACGGACTTGTCCTTCTTGATTGAATCTGAGAAAAATGTGCTTACTCCTGCACACTTGTTTTCGTATGTAACTCCGGAAACTTCAACTCTGATAGGAATTGCATTTCCCTTATTATCCACTGCAGTCAGCTTAACCTGTGCACCTGAATCAATTGTGAAATCCTTTGTTTCATCCTTAGTCAGCTGGAACAGATCAGTTGTCTGTGATGTGTATCCTGCACCTTCAAGCTTCAGCTTGTATTCGTACTTGCCGTTAGGATCGAATGAGTTACCTGTATTAGGCAGTGTAACTGAATATTTACCATCGGCATCTGTAGTATCCCATACAAACGGCTGTTCGATAGTCTTCACTTCGTCAACAGCAACACCATTGACTGGGCCTGATTTTTTTGTAGGCTTGTACTTACCGTCCTTCTTAACGATAACCTTAACGCCTTCTACAGCCTTACCGTTTTTGTCTGTAACTTTACCGCTTACTGTTGAGTAATCAGATGAGGCAATGTTTTCTCTTTCAATCCATCTGTCGATTACACTTGCAGTTGAGTCTTCTCCTTCAACGAGAATTTCACCGTCGAATGTGTAAGTCTCACCAGCCTTCAAATCCTGGTTCTTATAAACATCCTTGTATCCGGATGAACCCTTGTAAGCATTAGTTCCGTCCATATGAAGTGATACCGCATAGTCGCTGTCATATGTAGCAACGTACTTACCGAAGTATTCATCAACAGAATCACCTACAGCTATACCTGTAGCCTTAATATCCGGATAATATCCGTACGGGCCGAACATGTTAGCTGCCTTAGTACTGATTGAATATCCTGAATACATGTTCTTGTAATCGATATTCTCATTAGGGTTCGTTACAGTAGTCTTCATTGAAATGAAGTTGTCGCCCTTCATGAGGGTATAAACCTGCTTAATGTCAAGTGGCTTGGCATCGAGCTTCTGGTTGTCCTTTGTAGGATCTTCTACCCAGTATCTGTATTCTGAAGTAACCTGTACTCCGTCATTAATCTTCTCTGGAGTTACCTTTACATCTGTAAGCAGATTCTCGCCATTGTAACTTCCTGTAGCTGTCCACAGGTCAGCCAGGAATTCAACGTCGTTAACTCTACTCTGGCTCCAGGTTCCATCCTCATTCTTGGTTCCGATATCCAGAATACTTCCCTTAGTCATATTCCAATAGTTGTTTGTTCCTACTGCAAATGATGCTGCAATCTTATCATTGTGGATTGTAATATCATTGTCAGCGATTGCTGCTCCCTCATTTATCGGAGTTCTTCCTGTGACAAAGTCACATGTATCTGAAGAACCATACGATACTGCAGGAACGCCTACAATTGGTGTCATTGCCATCACCAATGTAAGTACTGATGCAATTAATCGTTTTTTCATAATGTGCCCGATTCCGGTATGTTATGTACCCGAAATCCTCCTCCTTCCAATACAATAATGTACCTTTGAAGCAACCTCTTCAATAAATGTGTAATAACGTACGGGCAGTATATCATAATATTCTGACTTTTATGACAAACTTTTGTCAATTTAACAACTAAAACGATGATTTTTTCCCGTGCCACCGTCTATAATGTATGGTGCTCCCATATTTTCCACAACATATAGTATGTCAAGCATTTTTTCTGACTATTTGCACTTGTCATTATATTGCTTCTTTTCGCTTTTATTGAAAGAATGCCGGTGGTGTGATAGCATTGTTTTATTACTAATAATCAAGGAGCATAAAACATGAGCGATAGAACATTCAGATTCGAAAGTGTTGATAATTACATTATCAGTGACGACTTAAAACTTACCGCAAATATTGCGATTTCAATGAACAAACCGCTTCTCGTCAAAGGTGAACCGGGCACCGGTAAAACTGCACTTGCAGAAGCGATTGCCGAAGCTCTCGATATGCCTCTTATCATATGGAGCATTAAATCTACAACTAAGGCTCAGGATGGACTGTACAACTATGACGTGGTGCGCAGACTCTATGACAGTGAGCTAGGTAACGAAGGTGTTGACGACATTAAACAGTACATCAAGCTTGGTAAAATCGGTGAGGCGTTTACCTCTGATGAGCAGTGCGTTCTACTCATTGATGAAATCGATAAGGCCGACCTTGAATTTCCTAACGATCTTCTGTGGGAACTTGACAGAATGGAGTTCTATATTCCGGAAACCGATGAAACCATCAAGGCCAAGCATCCGCCTATTGTAATAATCACATCCAATGCTGAAAAGGAACTGCCGGATGCTTTCCTTCGCCGATGTGCTTTCCACTATATTGAGTTCCCTGATACAGAAATGATGCGAGATATAATCCTCGCACATTACCCGGATCTGGAGAGCGATCTCATAGAACAGGTCCTTGATGCCTTCTTCTATGTGCGCCAGTATTTTGACCTTAAGAAAAAGCCTGGAACAAGCGAACTCCTCGATTGGATAAGTGCCCTTAAGCTTAGCGGCATCCCAACAGACAGACTTCGTCAGGATCTGCCTCTGGCAGGCTTTCTTATGAAAAAAGATGAAGATCTTGCAGCCGTTAAAAAATCAGGATTCGGAGGACTGAGATAATGTTTCTTGAATTTCTCATGCTCCTCCGTTCGCAGGGACTTAAGGTATCCATGCACGAATGGCTTTCTCTTATGCAGGGACTGCGAATGGGTCTTCACCAGCAGACGTTAAATGGTTTTTATATTCTCTGTCGCACGCTTATAATCAAGACAGAGTCTGACATGTATAAATTTGATCAGCTTTTTCACAGCTTTTTCAAAAGCATATCCCCAGAAGAGGTTCGTCAGGAATTAGGAGAAATGCTTAATGATCCGGAGACACTGCAAAACTCCTGCGGGAAGTATCTTCAGCACAGGCAATTAAGCCCGCGACTTGCCAGCGAGACTATTGCCCGTCGACTTGACGCTTGTGAAGAATCATCTCAAAGTCTTGCAGGCAGCGGACAAGCGGCGTCAAATGTGGTGGGAGCAGGCGATGGCGGAGGCACGGCTTCACCTGGCACCGGTGGACAAATGCAAGGTTCCGGGGGCAAATCAATAATACATGCTCAGGGAGACCGCCGCTTCAGAGACTGGAGAACAGACTGCACCATCGAATCACGTCAGTTTCAGATGGCTTTTCGTCTTTTGAGGGAACTGTCGCGAAAACTCAACGCTTCAGAAGAGGAACTGGACATTAACCAAACCATTCATGCTACCTGCAACAGAGGCGGTATACTTGACATACGTATGCAGCCACCCAGGCGAAACAGACTTAAGGTCATGGTTCTCATAGATTCCGGCGGTTCCATGCGCCCCTTTGAACAACTGTGCAGCCTTCTGTTCCAATCCCTTCATAAGGCAAACACTTTCACAGATCTCAAAATCTATTACTTCCACAACTGCCTTGAAGGGAAAACTTATCTGGATCCATCCATAGACACGGATAAAACCATTGACACCAGATGGATATTAAAAAATATTTCCGATGATTACAGAGTCATTTTCGTAGGTGATGCGGATATGGCGCTTCATGAACTCGTTTCTGACGGAGGATATGGTAACACTGATCCGGACGGTATCACCTGGTTCAAAATGTTCAAAGAAAAATACAGCCATTCAATATGGCTGCACCCTCAGGAACGGGAAGAAAACATTATGTGGATGGGTGAGTCCTTCATTGAAATAGAAAAAGTGTTTCCCATGTACCAGCTGAGCATTGACGGTCTCAAAGAAGGAATGTACCGACTCATGAAAGCACATTAGATACCCTCATACTTTACACATTAAAAAGGGATGAAGCCAACTGATATGCACCCGGAATCATGGACACATATCAATGCGACATCCCTTTATCTATTCATCACTATTCAACTGAATTTATAAGTTCCAGCACCTGCTTCCTGATACGACCGTTAATCTCCTTCGCTTCATCGCAATTATCGCCGCAACCATAGAAGTAGAACTTGATTTTAGGTTCAGTTCCGCTTGGACGAACCGCAAACCATGATCCGTTATCGAGGAATACTCTAATGGCATTATGAGGTTCCAGGTCTTCATAACCATCCAGATAATCTATAATCTTCACAACCTTGGCACCTGCAATGCTTTCCGGCACATTGTTCCTGAACCATGCCATCATACGGCCTATTCTCTCAGAACCTGTTATTCCTTCAAGTATGATATTCGGTTCGTCTTCGTTATAATAACCGTATTTTTCGTAAATCTTCTGCAGTACATCCCACAGGCTCATTCCCTGTTTGCGATAGTATGCCGCCGCTTCAGCAAGGAGCATTCCTGCCGATATTCCATCCTTGTCTCGTATGTCTTCACACGCTGCATATCCCACTGATTCTTCATAGCCAAACAGATACACATATCCGTGTTCGTGAAGGTAAGGAATTTTACCGCATATGTTCTTGAATCCTGTCAGAGTTTCGAACATTTTCACACCGTATGCTTCAGCTATTCGCGTGGAAAGTGTCGAAGTAACGATTGACTTGACCATTGCTCCCTTATCCGGTAATGTTCCGGTATTACTCCTGCCTTCCAGAATATAGTTAACCAGCAAATATCCTGTCTGGTTGCCGTTAAGTGGAACATATTCACCCTTATCGTTAAGAATTTCGGCTGCGAATCTGTCGGCATCCGGATCTGTTGCCATAAGAAGCTCAGCGCCTTCTCTTCTGCCATACTCTTCGCAGAGTCTGAACGCTGCAGGGTCTTCAGGATTAGGATATCCTACAGTTGTAAAATCCGGATCCGGTTCAGACTGTTCTTTTACTATATGAAAGTTTGTGAATCCTCGTTCTTCAAGCATTGCCCTAAATGGAATGAAGCCACATCCATTGAGCGGAGAATATATTATAGGAATGTCCATATCCAGCATGTCGCCGTCTCTTATTGCCAGACCTTTTACCTTCTCCAGATATTCTCTGTCTTCTTTTTCTCCCAGGAGCACGATGCTTCCCTTGTTAAGACCTGCGTCATAGTCTCCGGTTCTGACTCCGTGCCACATGTCCACAAGTCCGATAAGTTCTGTCATTTTGTCTGCAATTTTTGAAGAAACCTGACAGCCGTCTTCCCAGTACACCTTGAATCCGTTATATTCTTTAGGGTTATGTGACGCAGTAATATTAATTCCTGCCACAGCCCCAAGCTGTCTTATCATGAAAGAAAGCTGCGGTGTAGGTCTCAAATCCGAGAATGTATATGCCTTAATTCCGTTCGCTGACAAAATGCCTGCGGTAAGTCTGCAAAACTCCCTGGAAAAGTGTCTCGGATCATGGGCTATCACCACGCCTCTATTCTTCGCTTCTTCCCCGGCTTTACATATATAATCGGCAATTCCCTGAGTCGCTCTGCCTACAGTATATACGTTCATTCTGTCAGAGCCGGCACCTACCTTACCTCTAAGACCTGCTGTTCCGAAGGAAAGATCTTTGTAGAAACTCTCTTTAATATCATCGTCACTCATGTGACTCAATTCATTCTTAAGGGGATCATCATCTTCTAGATGGCTCATCCAGTCCTGATACTTCTCCATATAATCCATACTCTTCACCTCCGGCGATAACGCCTCAGTTCACTTATATGCCGTCCTACTTGTCGATAAGAACGTATCCGCCACTGTTGTATGCCGCGAAATCTGACTCTGATTCCGAAACATTTTTCATGTAGTCCACAAGTTCTGTAACACTTACGAGTTTGACTCTCTGGTCATTATCTGACCATTCTCTGTCAACAGGATCCACCATTATTGCATTGCCGCTCTCATCCATTCCGATAAGAAGCATTATCTGATTTTTGTTGGTACCCCACTTGTCGTTGTTTGTATGAGCCCAAAGCATTACCGGTTTACCCTTGGCAAGATGTGATTTGATATTCACATAAACATCGTCATCTATGACTCTCTTATACTTCGTATGCAGATTAAGTGCGCTGAGTGCTTTGTCAATGCCTCCAATAGTAAGTGTCTTGTTCTTGCTCTTGGCCTTACTGTATTCATCACCAAAGACTGCAGGCAGTACCTTCTTAGAGATGAACTCCGGATCTATCGGATGACTGGACTTGAAATAGCCGCTGCAAAGAGTTGCAAGCACTGTTTCTGTCTGATTGTCTTTTCCCGCCTTGTAAAGTTTGTATTTATGCACGTAACCCGACTTATCAGTTACGGTTACCGTACTTGAGTTCGCATCACTGGAAATTGGCACCTGGCTTTTGACACCGTCCCCAAGATTATAGTCTACACTGCTGCCGTCAGATGGATCTGTGAAGCCTTCGTCCACATCTTCCTCACCGTCATTGTATAATCCGATTTCAACAATCTTGGCTGTGGAACTTGCGTCCTCCTTAAACATGTAGTTCGCATCGAATCTGACCTTAAGTCCCGGAAGTCTCACATCGGAACTGTACTGCCACATCTGATAATCTCCGGAATATGTAGGTGCACTGCCGTCTTTAGGATACTGAGCCAGCCATATCTTGTACTTATTCTGAAGTTTCTCATGATCCACATAGTTATCCAGAGTGGCACGGTTAGCATAAATCATCGGATCGTAGCCTTCATCTGCAATCACATCAAGGAATGCCATACACATGTCAGTACATCCATCAACGCCCATTTGTCTCATTTTGCTGTATGTAAGTCTGCCGTGTCCGTTTGCTTCAAAGTCAAGAACTACCGGAAGAGTAATCATTTCCCGATATGGCTTGATGAGATCAACGAAATATTTCGCTTCATCTACAGCCTCTTCCTTTGTTACCGCTGCCGAAAAGTAATAAACACCTACTTCAATGCCGGCTTTCGTGGCATTCTTTATGTTGTCTTCAAAATGTTTGTCTTCTTTGTGTTCCAGACTTCTATAGCTTGAATATCCGGCCCTGATTATAACCGCGTCAACTCCGCTGTCGTGAATCTTTTTCCAATCGGAAGGTGAAATCTCACTCTGCCATTTTGAAATATCCAGACAGTTTATGATCTGATATCCTTTTTTGTATTTATCCGGGATTTCAACACCTTTTAGCTTCGTCGTCGCACCATAACTTGGCACAGCGAAGGAAGCTGTCATAAATACAGTCACTATTAAAGCTGAAACTATTGATTTTACTCTTTTATTTTTCATCATAAGCTTAATGATACCTCATTAATATGAACATTTTGTGAACCTTACCTATTCTCCCGCAATGCTCTGCACAGTTTTAACCTTAAGATCGGAGCCTGTACCTCCTTCCATATCACCTTCGTATACTAGATTCATTTTTGTTCTCGTTGTATTCTGACCGAGAAAATGAAGCTTCGCTTCAGAAATGTCAAAGTTGTAATATTTTCCCTCAGAATTAAACTGCACCTCTGTGCTGTCCTTGCCCACAGTAATGTAGTTTATCTTCCCGGTCATTACATTGGCATTGTCCGAAGGCTGTTCCTTAGCAATGCAGGTGCTTGGAATGCAGTATGGTTTACCATTATACTCAATTCTACTCCAGCCATCATTACCAATTCCAACCTGTTTCACCTCAGTACCTTTGTCCACTGAACCGGCTGCCTCAGTAGCATAACTGCTGCCTTCTCTGAGGCATACAGGAGCCTTGATCCACACATTCTCATCGACCTGCTCCACATCCACATTCGCCCATTCCTTTATTTTACTGAATTTTTTATCGTGAACTGAGCATACATATGCATTGCTCGTATCACCGTCAGTTATTTCACCCATATATGTAATGATAAGTTCATCTCCTACCTTAAGTCCTGCACTGTAATGTCTTTCGGCAGCAGACACATCAAAATCCAAATCACTATTGCCATCGTTTACGGTTATTCTGCTTCTCGTACTTACAATATCTACAAGTTTTCCCTTCAGCATCTTCGCTTCTCCCGGCTGAATAGCGATATCAGTTACCTTGCAGCTGTCTGTACTGTCACCATTTATCTCACCTGTATATCCGATAATTGCCACATCCCCCTGATTCTCACCGATTTCAATGTCACGATTATCAAAATTACGGACGTCTATTCCCTCATAGTTGAATGTCAGATTTTCATCGTCCTTCTTTATTACCATTGTAGTTCCGTCAGCATCAATAACGTTTCCCGTTATTTCATGACTTACCGGCTTGTCACTTTTTTTCTTACCATCTCCGCATGCTGTCAGAGAAAATGCCAAAAGCATTATAAGTAATGCCCCTGTTATTCTTGCTGCTATTCTTCTTGTTTTCATTTCTCAATTACCGCCTTGCTACTTAGCTTTATCCATAACTGCATCAACAGCATCAATGAAAGTTTTCCTCAGACCGCCGTGTTCCAGGGCATCTACCCCACAAATTGTAGTTCCACCCGGCGAGCATACATTGTCTTTGAGTATTCCCGGATGCGTTCCTGTTTCCAGTTGAAGCTTGGCCGAACCCAAAATCATCTGGGATGCAAGTTTATATGCCAATTCTCTCGGAAGCCCGTACTTGACACCTGCGTCACCGAGAGATTCAATAACAAGATCTATATATGCCGGTCCACAGCCTGCAATTGCCATTCCCACAGGTTGAAGAGCCGCTGGAATCTCAACAACTGTTCCGAGACATGACATTATATCCATAAGCTGCTTCCTGTCCTGATTTTCCAGTGTGTTCTCAGTCTCAAACATAAGCACACCCTCTCCCACCATTGCCGGTGTATTAGGCATGATACACTGAATCTTTGCTTTGTCTCCCAAGATTTCCTGATATCTGTCAAGATTCCATCCCGCTGCAATTGATACCAGTGATTTACCCTCAAGTCTGTCCCCGATACCGGTTATTACCTCCTCAATCTGGGCAGGCTTGCAGGCAGCAACAACTACATCGACCTTTGAAACCAGTTCTTCAGGACTTTCGCAGGGAACAAACCCTATTTTTTCTGCATTTGCTGTTAGCTTCACCTGATTCGGAGCATATGCGTATATATTTTCTTTTGCAACTTTATTTCCTGCAATCATTCCTATTGCAATTGCCTGGGCCATATTGCCCATTCCTATAAATCCAAAATTCTTCATGTTGCCTCCAATTCTTTCACTTATCAAATATTATAAGGTGATACCGGTCTACGGTCAAATAAAAGACCGGATACAATATGTGATACGTATCCGGTCTTCACTAATCAATTTTAAGTTTTGAGTCAGTTCGCAACAACTTAATCAGTTAAAATCCTATGCTGCAGTTGCCTTCTTGTTGTTGAGTTTCTTTATTACGAGAAGTAATGCAATGACAACAACGATACCGAACGGCAGACATATTGCCGCACTCTTTACTATTCCTGCAAGAATATATGTCACGAATGAAATCGATGCTACTGTAAGTGCATATGGCAACTGAGTTGATACGTGTTCAACGTGATCACACTGTGCTCCGGCAGAGGACATAATTGTTGTATCTGAAATTGGTGAGCAGTGGTCACCGCAAACAGCACCTGCCATACATGCTGAAATTGAAATAATCATCATCTGAGGGTCTGTACCCTGGAATATGCTTACTACAATAGGAATAAGTATTCCGAAAGTTCCCCATGATGTTCCTGTTGAGAATCCCAGGAAACATGCGATCACGAAGATGATTGCAGGCAACAGGAATGCGAAACTCTGTGCATTGCTCGCTACGATCTCACTTACGAACTCTCTTGCACCCAGACTGTCTGTCATTGCCTTCAGTGTCCATGCGAATGTAAGAATCAGGATGGCAGGAACCATTGCATTGAAGCCCTCAACAAAACATGACATGCTGTCCTTGAAGCTGATTACTCTTCTTAACAGCAGGTAAATGATTGTAATTACCATTGAAACACTTGATCCGATAACAAGACCAACTGAAGAATTACTGTTGGCAAATGCGGTTACGAAATCTTCTCCAGAGAAGAATCCGCCTGTGTAAACCATTCCGCATACACATGCGATTATAAGTATGATAATAGGTAATACAAGGTCGATTACCTTTCCCTTTGCCAGATTCTCGTCCTTTGTTTCTTCCTTCTCTGTAAGAATCTCAGCTATCGCTTCTCTTTCATCTCTGGCCATTGGACCGTAATCAACTTTTGTAATTACGATTCCAATCATAAATACCAGTGTGAGCAGTGCGTAGAAGTTGTACGGAATTGCATTTACGAAGAGTGACAGTCCATCTTCTCCATCTACAAAACCTGTTACTGCTGCTGCCCATGATGAAATAGGTGCGATAATGCATATTGGTGCTGCAGTTGAGTCAATCAGGTATGCCAGTTTAGCTCTTGAAACATTGTGTGCACGGGCAACCGGTGTCATTACACTTCCTACAGTAAGACAGTTGAAATAGTCATCAATAAAAATTATGCATCCCAGCAGAATTGTAACGAGCTGTGCTCCAACACGACCCTTGATATGAGTCATTGCCCATTTTCCGAAGGCTGCAGAACCGCCTGCCTTGTTAAGCAGGCAAACCATTCCGCCAAGAAGTACCAGGAATATGATGATACCCACGTTTCCGCTATCGGAAAGCATTGTAATGAAACCATCATTAAGAATATGATTCATCGCATCGACTGGATGTCCTCCTGCGAAGAAGAATCCTCCGATTGCAATACCTATGAATAATGAGCTGTACACTTCTTTTGTTATGAGTGCCAGAATAATGGCTACAAGAGGTGGTACAAGCGCCCAAAAAGTTCCAATCATAACTATATTTCTCCTCTCAAAAAATAACAATGTAATTTGTAATGCTTTACAATTCTACATTGTTATCTTTAATCTATCAATCTTTAGTTGCTGTTTATGGCTATTGATTTGCTATTTATCTTGCTAACTTTAGTCCTGCCGCAACCAGCCAGTTCATATCCACCTTTAAATATTGTAATACCAGGTGTCGCTCTGCAGCAGATCATTCACATATCGTGTTTTCTTATCTCCGTTCCTGTATTCAAGTTCCTGGTTCTTGGCAGTCACTACCGTATCTTTCGGAATTGAACTTGTAATGAACACGTTACCTCCGATAATGCAATTCTCGCCGATTACCGTATTCCCGCCCAGTACCGACGCACCTGAATAAATCGTTACATTGTCCTCGATTGTAGGGTGTCTCTGTATACCGTGAAGTTTCTGACCGGCCTTAGTCGAAAGAGCTCCCAGCGTAACCCCCTGATACAGTTTGACATGCTCGCCTATTACCGTAGTTTCACCTATTACAACTCCTGTGCAATGGTCAATAAAGAAATATTTGCCCATTGTAGCCCCCGGATGAATGTCCGTACCTGTCTCTGAATGAGCATACTCTGTCATGAGACGTGGCAGTACAGGTACCTTCATTAAATAAAGCTCGTGCGCAAGTCTTGCCACTGTAATTACAAACATGCCCGGATATGCCAGAATTACCTCTTCTTTACTTCCTGCAGCCGGGTCACCGTCAAATGCTGCCTGAAGATCCGTATCAACATATTCTCTTATTACCGGAAGTTTCTCAAAAAACTTCTTGCAAATGACATATGCCCGTTCGTCGGCATCTTCACGGCTCAGTCTGTTTCCTTCACGATTAAAGTTAAGTGCCAGGGAAACCTGCTTGTGCAGTCTGTAAAATATGTCCTCTGTTACTGCCGCAAAGTTCAGATTAGCATTGTAGATTCTGAAGGTTTTGTCTCTGAAATATCCCGGAAACACGATTTGCAGCAATCTATGTACCAAATCCTGAATTTCTGCTTTATCAGGCTTGTTGTACATATCAATGTGATCTATGAATTTTTCATTTTTATAATCTTTGAGCAGAGTCTCTACAATTTTTCCCACCTCTGCTTCAGGTTTGAACCTATTCATGTTTCATGCACCTCTATTCCTACAATCTACGTAGAATTATACACTCTATTTATGCGAATTACAAGCAGACACTAACCGGTCTTACGGATGCTGCATCATTCACGGCCATCAGATAACTTTACAGCAGTTCACCCAGCTTACCCAGTCTCCTTATGACTTCTTCAAGAGTCTCCTTGCGACGTGCAAAATGAAGTCTGATAAAGTTGTTCACTTCCTCTCTGAAGAAGCTGGATCCGGGAACCGCAGCTACACCTATATTCACTATAAGCCACTCACAGAATTCAAGATCGCTCATATCTTTGAATTGAGGCAATGTCATAAAGTCACTGATGTCCACCATTATGAAATACGTTCCATCTGGGACATTGTGCTTAAGGCCGATATTATCAAGACCTTCGCAGAAAAAGTCACGTTTCTCTCTGTAAAGCCGGTTGAGTTCATTATAGTAGGATTCAGGCAGATTAAGACCTGCACATGCTGCTTCCTGCAGTGGTGCAGGCGCACCCACCGTGAGAAAATCATGCACCTTTCTTATCCCCTCGATTACATTTTCAGGCCCCACTGTGTACCCCAGACGCCATCCTGTAATTGAATATGTTTTGCTCAGGGAATTACATGTAATAACGTGTTCCCACATATCCGGAAGCGCGGCCATATATACGTGTTCTGCCGGTTCGTATACCAGATGCTCGTATACCTCATCTGTTACCGCGAAGGCATCATACTTAATGCAGAGTTCTCCTATTGCCATCAGTTCTTCACGTGTAAACACCTTGCCGCAGGGATTTGACGGGTTGCAGATAACAATCGCTTTAGCACCTGCCTTAAAACCTTCCTCTATAAGGCTGATATCAAAATCATATTCAGGAGGGATCAGTGGAATATATATAGGTTCAGCTCCTGACAGAATAGCATCGGCACTGTAGTTCTCATAAAAAGGCGAAAAAACCATGACCTTATCACCTGGATTTACAATTGTCATCATAGTTGCCATCATGGCTTCTGTGCCGCCACATGTAACACAAATCTGCGTCTCAGGATTTATGTTCATTCCCATTGTTTGACCCTGCTTATGGGCAATTGCTTCAAGAATATTCGGATTCCCATAGGTTACCGAATACTGATGCGGTCCTTCGTATGACACCTCCGCAAGTCTTTCCATCAGTTCCTTTGGCGGGTCGAAATCAGGAAATCCCTGAGATAAATTTATAGCCCCATGTTCATCACTTATTCGTGTCATTCTTCTAATTACCGAGTCTGTGAATTCGCCTACTCTTTTGCTTAATTCCGGCATCTTTTCCTCCTAAATAAGAGAGCTTGGAGTTCAAACAAACCCTAAGCTCTCTTCCCTTCGTTACGATATGATTACAGCCCCAAAGCCTTAACAATTTCCTCTTTTGGTCTGAATCCCACTACAGAATTGACAATTTCTCCATTTGACATAACTACAAGGAGCGGGATGCTTGCAACCTGGAATTTCATTGCCAGCGCTCTCTCTTCATCCACATTTACCTTGCACACTTTGATATCCTCATGCTCAGCCGCGATTTCTTCAAGTACAGGACCTATCATCTGACACGGACCACACCATGTTGCCCAGAAATCAATGACTACCTTGCAATTGGACTTAAGCACTTCCTGCTCGAAATTATCCTTTGTTATCTTGACAATATTCATACTGTGCCCCTTTCTACTTTTCTTTGTAATATAACATGCAATGACAGTATCCTTCGAATTCAGGATCTGCTATCTGCTCCTTGAACTCAGTGCACATACAGACGGTATCCGGTGTCATTTCCAACTTGCACGGGCAATGACCGTCCTTCATCTTGAGTCCTTCTCTGATTCTCTGTACCAGCTCTGCATCTGTATTAACTCTTATCTTCATAATGCATGCCTCCTGTCACAAATCCGAAGTGATAAGCTTCAGCGTATATAACTGTTATATTCTATTATAATTGATAAGGCAACCCTTGAGAATTATTTCTCTTTCATCGTCAGTAAGTTCTCCAAGCTCCAAGTTGAACGGTTTCATTTCATCCTGACCTACAACGTATGCTGGAATTACTGTAAGCTTATCTGTAATCGCCTTGCGTATTTCAGGAACGAAAATGTAATCTCCGTTAGCGAAAGGCAAATCACCTGATGGAATGATAAATGGAATCATTCCCCAGTTAATAAGGTTGGAACGATATCTCTTGGTTGCATATTCATTGGCAATATTCGCCCATCCGCCAAGAACCTTCTGACATGATGCTGCCTGTTCTCTTGCTGAACCGTCACCAGGCTTGATTGCGAATATAGTACTTCCAACGCCCATATTTGACCCTTCAACCTTTGGATAAGTTTCGTGAACTTTCTCTATTACAGCCTTGAATTCCGGAAGAGCTTCTGCCGGATCTAATTTGTTTTCAACAGCCTTCTGCGCTGCCTGAACTTCCTTGGCTCTGCCTACATAAGCCGGATCCTTTCTTGAAAGTGTGAACTCCGCAAGACCGAGAGGATTTGATCTATATGAAGACGTCTCTCCTGACGGAATCAGCTCGTCCGTTGTTGTCACAGGATCGTGTATCTCTGCTACAACCTTGAGGAAGAGGTTCTCAGGAAGAGCACTCATTTCAGGCCAATCCTTGATATTCGGACCGAACTTGATATCAACTGACGGATCCGCTTTACCCTTTGAATCAAATACCCTGTTCTCATATATTTCACTGTCGAAGAAATATTTAGGTGCCTTGATTTCGCAGTCAATTTCTGTTGCTGAAGTCAGATATCCCTTGTTTGCTGCAGTTGCTGCAATGGATCTGGCATCCATAAGTGCTACTGACGAAATTTGTCCGTTCTGTAGCTTTGATCCCTCTCTGTTTGGAAAATTCCTTGTTGAATGTCTGATACTGAACGCATTATTGGCAGGAGTATCTCCAGCACCGAAGCAAGGTCCGCAGAATGCTGTCTTCATGATTCCACCTGACTGAATGATCTTCATGGCTGCACCATTCTTCATCAGTTCCATGTAAATCGGTGTACTTGCAGGGTATACACTGAGAGTAAACTCATCGGCACCGATATACTTACCGTCAAGAATATCAGCAGCCGCGCATATATTTTCGAAACCACCGCCTGCACATCCTGCGATAATTCCCTGCTCTACATAGAGCTTGCCGTTTCTCACCTTGTCTCTCAATGAGAAGTCAACCTGTCCATCGAGGCTTACAAGAGCTCTCTGCTCAACATCTGCCAGAATATCCCCCAGATTATGCTGTACCTCTTCAATGGTGTATGCATTGCTTGGATGGAAAGGCATGGCGATCATTGGTCTAATTTCGCTAAGATTAATCTCAACACAGCCGTCATAGTATGCCACTCTGGCAGGCTTCATTTCCTTGTAATCTTCTGCTCTGCCGTGAATGCTGTACCACTCTTCAATCTGCTCATCAGTTACCCATATAGATGAAAGACACGTGGTTTCAGTTGTCATCACATCTACACCGATTCTGAAATCTGCACTCATTGATGCGACACCCGGCCCTACGAATTCCATAACCTTGTTGTTGACGTATCCGTTTTTGAACACCTTTTCTATTATTGCCAGTGCCACGTCCTGAGGGCCGACACCGGGAACAGGAGCACCGGTAAGGTGAATTGCCACAACTCCCGGCATGTTAATGTCATATGTCTGATTAAGCAGCTGCTTAACAAGTTCCGGTCCGCCTTCTCCCATTGCCATAGTACCCAGAGCACCATAGCGTGTATGCGAATCTGATCCGAGAATCATCTGACCTCCGCCTGCCAGCATTTCTCTGGCATACTGATGAATTACAGCCTGATGAGGCGGAACATATACACCGCCGTACTTCTTTGCACAGCTAAGTCCAAACATGTGGTCGTCTTCATTAATTGTGCCGCCAACAGCACAAAGACTGTTGTGACAGTTAGTCAGAACATACGGAATCGGGAATTTCTCAAGTCCTGATGCTCTGGCAGTCTGAATAATCCCCACGAAAGTAATGTCATGAGAAGTCATTTTGTCAAATTTAATCTGAAGTTTTGACATATTGTCTGAAGTATTGTGTGCCTCCAGAATGCCGTATGCCATCGTACCCTTGGCAGCTTCCGCCTTATCTGCAGCAATTCCCTGCTGGGCCAGTTTAGCGGCGGCATCTCTGTCATCTTCAACAAGCTGTACCCCGTCAATAAGGTACACACCATTATCATATAATTTCATGTAATCGAACCTCCTATTACATATTTATTTCTCATTTTTACATAATAATTATAGCCATGCCCTTAAGATAAATCAACATGCTTGTATTCTTGTATACAATCTCTTTGCCAGCTTATCCTATTCCAAAGCATCCTCCTTTGATGTAGAATAATTAAAGTTTAAGTCATTGAAAAATGCAGGAGGGGACGTTATGAATTTCCAGCTTAATGAAGAAGAACAATTTGTAATAAAAACCATACGTGATTTTGCTGACAATCAGGTTAAACCCATTGCCGCAGAAATCGACGAAAACCACAGATTTCCCGAGGAAACCGTGAAAAAAATGTCGGAAATCGGCATTATGGGCATTCCTTTTCCTAAAGAATATGGTGGCGCCGGCGGCAACTATCTCTCATACTATCTTACAGTTGAAGAGCTTGCCAAAGCCTGCGCATCAACGGCAGTAATATGCTCCGCTCACACCTCACTTGCCACATGGCCTATTTACCGTTTTGGCAGCGAGGAACAGAAGCGAAAGTACTTGCCAGACATGACATCTGGTCAAAGGCTTGGTGCTTTCTGTCTCACAGAACCTAATGCCGGAACAGACTCGGCGAAACAGGAAACAAGAGCTGTACTCGACGGAGACGAATACATTCTTAATGGTATCAAAACCTTTATCACAAACGGCGGCGTTGCAGACGTTTTTATTGTATTCGCCATGACCGACAGAACCAAGAAAAACAAAGGAATTTCAGCATTTATTGTAGAAAAGGATGATCCGGGATTTTTCGCAGGGCGAAATGAACGCAAGATGGGCATTTGTGCTTCTTCAACTGTCAGCCTCACCTTTAAAAACTGCAGAATTCCCAAAGACCGTCTCCTTGGTCAGGAGGGCAAGGGCTTCAAAATCGCAATGATGACCCTTGACGGAGGTCGAATCGGGATTGCAGCCCAGTCACTTGGTATTGCAGAAGCAGCCTTCGATGAGGCCCTCAACTATCTCAAAACTCGTAAACAGTTTGGTGGACCACTGTCCAGACAGCAGGCACTTCAGTTCGGAATGGCCGAACTGAAAACCGAAATCGAAGCGACACGTGCACTTATTTATATGGCAATCGACCTTAAACAGCGCGGTCTGCCATATAGTAAATACGCATCAATGTGCAAGCTCAAGGCATCTGAAACCGCTATGCACGTTACTACTAAAGCAGTTCAATTTATGGCCGGATACGGATATTCCAAGGATTATCCCGTTGAGCGAATGATGCGCGATGCCAAGGTAACAGAGATATATGAGGGCACATCAGAGGTGCAGAAGCTGGTTATTTCAGGCAAGTTTATATAGATGGAGGCGTGAAATGTCATTTAATATTATAGTATGCGTCAAGCAGGTTCCTGACAGCGATAAGGTTAAAATTGATTCCAAAACCGGCTCTTTGATTCGCAAAGGTGTTCCCGGAATTCTCAATTCCGATGACAGAAATGCTCTTGAAGCAGCTCTTGCAATTAGGGACAACTTTGAAAATGTACACATTACAGCAGTAACCATGGGACCTCCTGCAAGCAGAGAAGTTCTTTTTGAGGCAATTGCAAAGGGTGCGGATGAAGGAATTCTGATCAACGATATCGCACTGGCAAATTCAGACACTTTCGTCACCTCGACAGTACTCGAAAAAGCAATCACCAAATGGGCTTCGCTCAAGGGTGGGTATAACCTAATCATTGCAGGAAGAGAGTCTTCAGACGGCAATACCGCACAGGTGGGACCTCAGCTTGCCGAAAAACTGGGAATCCCTCAAATAACATATGTCTCGGACCTGGATGTGTCTGAGGATATGTCTATCATATCCGCTGTTCGCAGACTCGATGGGAGCACCGAAAATATAGAAGCCGATTTACCATGTCTCATAACTGTAACCAAGTATCTGAACACTCCACGATACCCTAAAATGTGCAATATTTTCGGCGACAAAAATATTGTTGAATGGAATGCTGCAAGTCTTGGACTTGCCAGTGATTCCATAGGACTTGAAGGCTCCGAATCCGTTGTAATAAGCACATTTGCCATTAAGAATGAAAGTGTCGGTACCTTTATTGAAGGTCAGAACGGTACTGAACAGGCTATTAATCTGCTCAGTGAACTTCACCGCACACGCGTAATATAGGAGGCATGAAATGAACAGTGAAACACACAGAGATTTATGGGTTTTTATTGAACAGACTGATGGTAATATTGCCCCTGTATCCGCCCAGCTTCTGGCTGAGGGAGCACGTCTCGTAAAAGACATGTCTGAGGAAGCACAGTTGTGTGGAATAATCGCAGGCAACGAAAATGATGTAGCATTAGCTTCAAAAGATACCATCGCCTATGGAGCGTCAAAGGTCTACACCGTAACAGACCCTAATCTTAAGAATTATACTACTGACGGATACACTATAGCTGTCACTGCAGCCATCAGAGAACACAAACCTGATATTCTTCTTTATGGTGTTACGCCTATGGGAAGAGATCTTGCTCCGCGAGTTGCTGCGCGAATGGGACTTGGTCTTACTGCTGACTGCACAAGACTTGACATCAAGGCTTCCGACTATCTGGAATTTGCCCGAACTGAGACCACAATGGACACATCATCAATCAACCTTGACGATGTTCATCTCAAACAGACCAAACCTTCCTTTGGGGGCAAGCTTATGGCCACAATGATTTGTCCTAATTCCAGACCACAGATGGCAACAGTAAGAGCCGGCCTTTGGGACACACCGGAGGCTGATTATGATCGAACAGGCGAAATAATTCCTGTAGATGTAACCATAAATGAGGAAGATATTCGAGTTAGAATCAAATCCCATCAGGCAGAAATCAAGAGCGATTTGTCACTTGCCGACGCTGATATTATCGTAGCCGGTGGCAGAGGACTCGGTAGCAAAGAGGGCTTCGACCTTCTTCGTCAGCTGGCAGATAAAGTTGGAGGAGTCGTTGCCGCTTCAGGCTCCGCAGTTGATGCCGGATGGATTGAAGAGGAATTTATGATAGGTCAGACAGGCACCATAGTTAAACCAAGGCTGTATATCGCCTGCGGAATCTCAGGTTCAATCCAACATATTGCCGGAATGGAGAAATCAGATACAATTATTGCCATTAATACAGATCCCGATGTTCCAATATTTGAAATTGCCGACTACTGCATCGTAGGCAACCTTTATGAGGTTGTACCTGCCCTCATAGAACATTGGGACGAATTCAAATCAAACATCTAAATGTGCGAACGGAGATAAAATGATACAGGACATAGAACCATACAAACTGAACAATCAATATCGTAATATCAAACCCGAACCCGGGGACATTTTTCTCAGCTATTGTAATATGAACATACTGGCAAATATAAAGGAAAATGACGTACGGTTACCTTCATTTGAAGATCTCCCTAACCCTGACGATGCTATGTCAGAAGCAGTATATGCCTTCTCCGTCGATGATATTAATATCTTCCTGCTTATGGATGCCCCCGAAAAGGCTGATGGTTTCGAATACACGGATATACGCAAAGTATATAATGCTGACATCCCATGGATTCCACTGGTGGCAGCAACAGGACTGCACCTGACAAACTGGTACCGCGACAATCGGTTTTGCGGCAGATGCGGTCGCCCTTTTACTCATCATAAAACTCTCCGTGCCCTTGAATGCACCTGCGGCAATCTGCAGTTTCCGAGAATTGCTCCAGTTATTCTGGCAGCCATAGTAAAGGATGACCGGATAGTTGCTACACGATACAAAGACCGGCCTTACAAGGGACTGGCTCTAAATGCCGGTTTCGTGGAAATCGGTGAATCTCTGGAAGAAGCCGTTCGACGGGAAGTAGAAGAAGAGGTCGGGCTTACAGTTACCCGACTTCACTATTATGCAAGTCAGCCCTGGGGACATACCGGCATAGTAATGGCCGGATATTTCGTGGAAATCGACTCTCATGACACAATTACCCTCGATGAGGATGAGCTGTCTGAAGCCACCTGGTTCACAAGAGACGAACTGCCCGAGCAGACTAATAACATGAGCCTTACAGCAAGAATGTTCGAAGCCTTTCGCAGGGATGAAATCTCATATTAAAACTTGAAACTATATTCTGAGTTATAGGACAAAAAGAGCACTATCAGCGCAAATCAAGTCTCATTTGAGATCTGACGGTCTTTTTATATGCTTAAAATTTTGCTCTTTCTTGGGAACAGCGTAAGTT
>JAUNFA010000023.1 GCA_030525285.1 Bacillota bacterium
GGCAATATTCCTGGAAGCTGAAAGGAAACACATGAATTTCAATATAGCGTCCGGTTAATAGTATATGCAAGATGTCGTTTTCAAAAACACAAAATATTTTATTTTTCGAAAGTGGAGACTATGTAAAGGCAATCCGAAGACTGGTTTACCGTTAACGAGAGTTTTGCGGTTTGTGACAATTCCTTAGCAAAAAACTGTTTCCCCAAAATGAAAAACTATTGATTTCGGGAAACGAGTGTGGAGTAATAACTTTGCAAGGTGATTTTCTATGAAGTTGATTGAAAGAAAACAATATTTAGATAAAATAATAGGCGGTATCGGAATTTCCGATATTAAAGTTCTGACGGGTGTAAGACGTTCCGGCAAATCAAAGTTGCTCGAAGCGTTTAAGGCTTATGTGCAAAAAATATTCCCAATGCTAATATTATCCATATCGACTTTAATCTATCTAAGTATGATAACTGCACAATAACGTTTACTTCAATTTTTTCTCTTTTTTCCATAATACAATCCTTTCTGCCGTACTTGGCTTAAATAGAAAAACCGCACTCCTTATTGAGTGCGGCATGTATCAGCAGAAGTTATTATTAGTCCATAAGCTTTACGAGAATTTCATCAACTGCAACAGTGTATCTGTTTTCTACAATAAGAGTATTTCTAAGTTCATTCAGTGCATATACCAAAACTCTGACTTCAACATATGTTAGCTTAAGCTTCATTGTGTTTCTCATTATCAAAATCTCCTTCGGATTTTTTTCCATTGTAAGAGAACTTTTAAGATAGTGCAATTATGCGATTATATGAAAAAAGACAGCCGAAGCTGTCTTGATGTTGTCAACTATGCAAGTTTTTTGAGCCTTTTTTTGCCGAATTTCATCCCATATCTTTATGCACCGGAGAGCCTATTATGGAGCCCGGAGAGCACCTTTTGGCCATTTTTTTATGGGATGGATTTGTCTATGTAAAAACGTGTAAAACGTTGAAATTTCAATAAAAAAGAGACCTGAAACAGGTCTCTGAATTCTGGCGGAGGACAGGAAACGCGACTTTTGAAAGCCCTTGGTGTCACTGCGTCTGAGCCTTCACTTTTTCCTCTGCCCCACTATCGTCTCCTTATATTTTAATATGAATCTGGTGTTTTTTCTCTATCTCTATCACCTTTTGAGAAGTTTATTTTTCCAATGCTTTTTATTAAATCGTTTAATTGCTTCAGGGGTCAGTTTATATACCACACCATTTCCATCATAACTTTCATACTTTGGGAACTCCTGATGGTAGTAGCACAAAATATTTCTATCAACCAGTCTATTAAGAATATTCCTATTCTCTTTTGATTCTGCAATACTAATACCCCCACTGTTAAATGCATCAAGGCTACTATCGTAGTACTTCAAAATATAATCTTTTTCTATGTTTGTTAACTTTTGGGTAATCAAATGGTTCCTTTTTCGTCTACTTAATATGATGTTATTTGGCATTCTTCCAACTATTCCACTGACAAAACCACTTATTATTGATTCTATTATTCCAATCATTGTTGAGTCCTTTCACAAAAAGTATTATTCTCTAATGGCTTTTGTTTATGCTTAAATTGTAATTCAATTGCACTTTTATAATTATTATATCAATAAAGGAAGTCTTCGCTCAACGCAAAAAGACACCCGTAAAACGAGTGCCTCGTGCAATTGGGTATTACATCAATCCTATACTATTTGCTTCTGCCCTTCATCGACGTTTCCCTTCTTGCGCCAACAAATTTAGTAGCAAGTTTATTATTCAATGTGCCTTTATTCATTTTGGGGCTAGGCGAATTATTTATACCTTCAACGCCAATCTTTTTATACAAACTATCTATTTCTTGTTTTGTTATCGTTTTCATACAATCATTGCACCTCCCTTAATGATAAAATCTTTCCCACTGCTATTAGAAATAATTTTTATTGCATCGGAACTCTGAAATGTGACAAGAAAGCTATGATGGACGCTAAGAATTTTATCCTGTAATACTGGATCGTCTTCCATCAACACTATATCAAGACCATGGTCGCGGCACTCTTTATACCGATAATGTCTAGCATGAACTTTCGACGATTTATGATCTGTTAGGAAGTCAACTGCTTCGTCAATTCTTTCGGGAGTGTCTTTAAACATTACATCTGATAGCCATGTTCTAATTAATTCATCAGATAATTCTATAGCATCAATAGCAGTTTTCATAAATGCCGCCGGATATTGTTGTAACTTTATAGCCCAATAGTGAACATTTTCTGGATGCTTTGACAAGTCATCCTTTGCTTCTTCAAATTCTTGTCTGATGTTATGTGCTGGAATACCGGTAAATTGAGGGTCAATTGGCCCTAAACTGGACTGTCTACCCATTATTATCTGTCTTGCACTACATGCCACCATTGTCCCGGCAGACATGGCAATCTGTGGTACTATAGCACGAATGTCTTTATTAAACTTCTCTTTCAGGTAATTAACTATCGCCTCTGCTGCCGTAGGATTTCCACCCGGCGTATGCAATAATAGGTCTAACCCCTTATCATAATCCACGTCCTTTAGGGCGTTCATAAACCCTTCCATATCATCATCGTTAATATCAAGATTCGATGCGTCTTTGTTTGTAAAGGCGGAATAATATGCAATCGAAACACGTCCAGTATAATCGGACAACTCTTTTAGATATTTTCTCCTCACATAATCTATTTGAGAGGGGGTTTCTCCTAATTCTTTAATGATCTCATCCCATCCGGCCATGTTTCACCTCCATTGTTTGACTGTTCGTATAATTTTATCACAATCTTTCAATTTATAACACTGAAAAGGGTTGCGAAAAGGCTGATGCTTTGCTTGGTTCCTTTTCGCTTGTTAAAAAGCCTTATCGATCTCGTCAATGATTTCATACCTGCCTTCTGACTTCTGCATGAGTTCGGAGACCGCTTGCTGCCAATCGTGTAAAAATGACTCTTTCTCTGCATCGCTCTCAAACCCGACATATTCGAATCTGCTGCTATCATCGATAAACAAAGCATCATAACGTGCCTGTAGATCATCGAACTTTGAGTCCAGTTCAACATCATTTCTTAACTCATCCGGAAGCAATGTATCAACAATATTCTCATCTTCGTCATAGAGCCATATTGGATAACATTTGTACTCTAACATTACTCTGATTTTTTTGACCATATCTAATCTCCTTATTATTTTGGATTCGCACCAACAATATATCCGTTGGAACCAACTGTAACTGCGACTTTGTATGTTTTTCCATCATAATCAACTTCGTATATCGGGCGACCCTTGCCTTTCCCCTGATATCCCACTATCTTCCCTTTTCCAACTGCGGTTAATACAAAGTCCGCAATATCTGATGAGTCAATTCCTTTTCTATTAAAGTCACTTTCATGTGCATCAAGTATATGTGCTAATCCGCTTGGTTTTGCACCTGATGAGCCCGCTACGTGCCCTTCTTCAAGCCATATTATTTTTCCATCGTCATTTTTTGTAATACCAATTACTTCATCTGGATTGATTTTATCTCCATTGACCTGGACTTCATCGATTAATGCCTTTCCTTCATCGCTCGTGCCGGAAAAATATCCGCTATCGCCCTTACTCATTGTTTTTCCTCCCTTCGAAGACCTTTGCCGTCTTGCTTTGGAAGGAAACAATGTTGATGCCTTCTTCTTTTAATTTACGAAAACATTCATATTCAGCTGACCCATATGCAATAATGGTGTGTGGCCGAAGCACCTCCACCATTTTATATAATCCAGCCTCGAAACGTTTCCGATCAACTAACTTTTTTGGACTGCCTCCTACTGTTCCAACTGCAACAACACTATTCGTTGGAATACCATTGAAACAATAGGACCATGTTTCTTCTGTCCCCCACCTAACGTTATTAACTACCTGAAGTCCGTTAACACCCAACCAATACCCATAAAGCCTCATGCGATATGTGGCATAGACTTTTATTGGCTCTGGAAAGTCTTGATAGGTGGAAAAGTCCGGAGTTATTACACCTGAAAAATGACGGAGAATCTTCAATGCCTGTTGGTAATCATGCCAGATGCCTCTTGGTCCATCAAATTTGTAGTCATCAATGTAAAAGCAGACAAAGGCGTTATAGAAAAAGGTTTTATCCTTTTTTGCTAAATACTTCTTGTAAATCGCCTTAGCTTCTTCCCAGGTGATAATCTCTTCTGGAAGTTTTTCTGCAGTTGTTGGGCAGAACGGAATGTCATGTTCAGTAAAGGTAGCACCTTTTGCCATATGAGCATTCCATACGTCTTTGCATCCCTTGTGTGTTTTTTTCATTATATCTTTTGAATTGTCTTTTTTCAAATTTACACCTCCTGTTGATTTCCACAGTGATTTTGAATGATGTGATTTAATTTTCTAAGCCGATCAGCTATGATATAATGATTGCATAAGAAGCATATTTTTTAGCACCCTTGCGGCACCCTAAAAGTACCCTTTAAACAAAGAGTTCAAGAATTGACGCATATTAAATGTTATTGGAAAGGTGTTTTGAAGAACATGTTATTCGGAGATTACTTAAAATTAGTAAAAAACAGTTTTTCTGATTCAATCACAGATGAATATTTGTGCCGTCTTCTTTTCGACAGCATCATAACTCCTCTGAATTTAACAAGTCGGACCGGTGATTTATTAGATTATGATAAGAACAAGGTCAGTGATATCGTTACAGGCAGAAGGAATATTCCCTCGCAAATAAAAAGCAACATATATAACAAGGAGGTAACAAAAAGGTTGGCAGAGTATTTTGAGATAAATATTTCGCCTGAACTCGTTCCTGACAAAACAAATCTCATTCAGGGAATGCTGTCTTTATTTGAATCAAATGAATTCGTTTCCGTTTCTGAAAGGAATAGTCTGCTGTTATTGTCTTCCCAAACGACTATCGCAGCTTTTTTGGCACAAGCCTTTTGTCTTGCAATTCAATACAATGATTATAAGAGCACCATATCCGAACTTGACGTGAACAGGTTGTCAGCTCTTCAATCCCCGCTATATCTTGCAGGTATTCATTTAGATGAAACTACGCCGGGCTCTTTCTATATTGATAGCTTTTCGCCCAAAGGAATTGCGGACTCAAGTGAATTGTTTAAGGAAATAGCCTCTCTGTTTTCTCAGATTGCAAAAATACATCTGCCATTAAAAGCGAAAGACACTTCTAACCTTTTTCAGTTTATTAATAAGGAACCTATTGTTATTTCTGATGATCGTCGGTCTGTACTGACGCAAGTTGCAAGTAAGCTGGAAATCGAATTGCCGAATGACTTCTTTGATTTGGGCGATCTGTCAAGAAATCCACTTAGATCCACACAAGTCCTTGTTGGCGGAACGGATTTGGAGGGTTCTTCTGAAGCCTTTGAGAAATACCAGCTATACGATGAATTGGAAACTGCCATCTCTGATTATTGTGAATGGGGTCCTATTGAAAAGACTTTCAGTGGAATCCATTGCATTCAATTGGCAATATTCAACTCTGGTAACAAACCCGATCAGAATATTGCAGTAACATTAAAGGTCCCAGCAAATTCCATAATGACGCCTACTGACATTGCTAATCTTGACAATGAAATACTTAACAACTTATTATCTGATTATCATGCCTTGGATTTATTTGCTATTCCGTCAACCGTTTCATACTTGGATTATGAGTCGTCGATGAAAAAGCCTTCTTTAGTGGGTGCAGCTGCCTGCAAACTTCCGAGCACGCTATATAGAAAAACCACTCTGGACAGACATGAAATAGAGGATGAACTTCAAACAGTATTTAATGACTACCAGTTTTTCACAAGTTCCGACTCAATAATAATTAAAACCGAATTTGATGAAATCATGCATAATACCATAGTTGCATTTCCAACTGTGTTGCTACTCAATCACGATATAGAATCCATTGAATACTCTATCCGTTCCCGCAATATGGAAGATGTTTTCAATGATTCTTTGACCTTGACGTCGGATAGCTAATACCATCGCGAAAACCGTCATACTATTATTGTACGTTTTGTTGTAAAATTCCTTCTGACCGCTTTTCAGCGGTTCTTTTATTTTTTTAACATTAACTACAAAGGAGGAAAACAATGAAACGTCAACACTACACGAAGGAGGAAAAGGAGAAACTACTTTTCCGATATGCATCTGAACCGACAGATGTGAAAGATCTGCTCCAGGAAGTTGGCATTCCCAAAAGCACTTTTAATCAATGGCTGCGGGAATATGATACGAAGCACAATTGTCGCTGCGAAAATGATTTCAGTCCAAGGAATTTCCGGTGCCTCAAAGCACGAATTCTTCGCCTGGCAGACATCATCGCAGTCCTGAATGATTCCTACTGCCCTCCCCGGGCGCCGCTTCGGGAGCATCTGAACGAAGCAGAACGTCTACAAGGATCGTACAATGTTCAACTGATCTGCGATGCTATCAATATTTCAAAGGACACCTTCTATAACCACATCAAACGCAATCATCGTGACCGCGCATGGTTCTTTCTTCGACGCGAGGAACTCAAGAAACAGATCAGAGAACTGTTTGATGACAGTTCTCTGATTTACGGTGCACGGAAAATGGTAGCTGTTTTAAGAAAACGGGGCGTTGTTGTCAGCACAAGGTTCGTTCGCGAACTGATGGCTGAAATGGGCTTGATCAGTGTTCGGGTTTATTCCAACTAACTCTACAGCAAAGAATTCGGCAAATACAAAAACTACCTCAATCAGGAATTTGATGTCGGTGCGCCAAACAAAATCTGGGTCAGCGATGTGACCTATTTCAAGTACAAGGAGAACCCTTACTACATCTGTATAGTCATGGATCTGTTCTCAAGAAAAGTACTGAGCCACTGTGTTGGAAGAAGTGAAACAACATATCTCATCAAGCGAACGATTCGTTTGGCGTATGAAGAACGCCAGCCGGAAAATGATCTGATCTTCCATAGTGATTGAGGTGCTGCATACAAGTCAGAAGCTGTCAGGAAGTACCTTGCCTCCTTGAAGATCACACAATCATTTTCCAGAGCATATACACCCTATGATAATGTTGTTATTGAAAACTTCTTCGGATCTCTAAAAAAGAAGAACTCTACCGGCGTCATTACCGTTCCGAACGTGAGCTCAAGGAATGCATCAAAGAATTCATCATGTTTTACAACGAACGGCGCCCTCATGAGAAACTGAATTACCAGACGCCGAATGAAGTTGAAGCCTCCTATATTCAGTCAATAATGACGGAGTCCGGTGGTTCTGTCTGCTAACAGCCCATCGGGTTCATTTTCTGTAACTTTTCAGTTTTGAAACGTGTTTTCCGTTTTTTGATTTCACCCTAGGGAGAACACGCTGTCCAGAAACCGCCGTTTTTTAATAAGAACCGGGGTGCTAATGAACTTTAGGGTTCAGATAGCATACCCCGGTGCATCTGGCAGAGGGCAACTTTCGCTTCGCTCACTCCGGCTCACTGTCGGAATGCCACAATCGCATTCCTGTTCGCCGCTGTCCGGATTTGCACGCCAATCGCTTTGCTCTTGGGCAAATCAGGCTCGGGACTTTCTCACCCGCTGCGGGTTCTCGTTACGTGACTTCTTCATCAAAAAGCAAAATGAGATAGGTATGTAACCTATCTCATTTTGCTTCTGGCGGAGGACACGGGACTCGAACCCGCGGGGCTGTTACACCTTACTCGCTTTCCAGGCGAGCTCCTTAGCCACTCGGTCAATCCTCCATGCGCCTATACGATTAAAATATGGTTTTGCCGTATCTGCCGGTCGTCCACTACCGGCGGATACGATAGGGTTGGACTGTTTATTTTCATAAACACTCATACTAATATATCAGAGGTTAACATTATATGCAAGATAATGTTGTACGGAAATAAGATGTATGATGTTAAATGCGAATAAGCAGCTTGAGAGGGGCACGATGCCGTGCAGCAAGGATGTACCTTGAAGTATGGCTTGCCTTTATTGTACTGGATTAGTATAATATTCGTATGCAATTTAGTAAAAGAGAGGTATTTATATCATGGCAGAAGAAATGAAAAATCAGAATCCTGAATCGTGCAATCATGACTGTGGATCGTGTGGTAGTGCTGGTTCATGCAGCGGCAATCCTGCTGACCTGCTTGCAGAAACCAATTCATTTAACGATATCAAAAAAGTTATTGGCGTTGTGAGCGGCAAAGGTGGCGTGGGCAAATCACTGGTTACATCACTGATGGCGGTAAACATGAAGAGGCTCGGTTACAAGGTGGGCATCATGGATGCGGACATTACAGGACCATCAATTCCTAAGGCTTTTGGCATTACAGAAAAGGCTGCTGCAAGCGAACTGGGAATTTTCCCGTGCAGATCATCTACTGATATTGAAACAATGTCAGTTAACAACCTGCTTGAAGATGATACTGATCCAGTAGTATGGAGAGGTCCGGTTATCGGCGGTGCTGTTAAGCAGTTCTGGACAGATGTGCTTTGGGGAGAATTGGATTATCTTTTCGTTGATATGCCACCGGGAACAGGTGATGTTGCGCTTACTGTATTCCAGTCACTTCCTGTTGACGGAATTATCGTAGTTACTTCACCGCAGGATTTGGTTTCCATGATTGTAACAAAAGCTGTTAAGATGGCAGGAATGCTGGATGTTCCAGTTCTCGGTCTTGTCGAAAACATGTCATATCTGACTTGTCCTGATTGTGGCAAGAAGATTAATGTTTTCGGTGAAAGCAAGCTTGAAGAGGTTGCCAAGGAACAAGGTCTTGATATTCTGGGAAGACTCCCTATAGATCCTAAACTTGCAGAGCTTTGCGATGAAGGTAGAATAGAACATTTTGAAGGCGAACTTCTTCTCGATGCAGTAGAGAAAGTTAAGAATTTATAAAGCACGAGGGCGTTTCCCGCTATGGGAGCATGCTGTGTATGTGCTGGTTTAATGATATGAAAGAGACAGAGAGTATCACATTTGGTATTCTCTGTTTTTTATTAAAACAAAATGAATTTTATGGTTGTATTATAATACGAATGATGTATAATGTTGCTGGAAACAGAATACTATTTTGCGGTGATTAATAAAATGAAGTCGGGTTTTGCAATGAGAAAGTTTGATACATACGTTCAGGAGTTGAAGTACAGGATTCTCAGAGAGGTGGCACGCCACACCTGGGAAGGAAGAGATGGAGCAGAAATGTTCACTCTCTTTAATGAAATTGCAAGTACTGTTGTGCACAAGGATAATGTGCCAATGAGATGCTGCATCTATAAGGACAGAGCCATAGTGGCGGAGCAGATAAGAATTGCACTTGGTGGGAATTGCAATGATCCCAATATAGTTGAGGTAATAGGCATCGCTTGTGACGAGTGCCCGCAGTCAGGCTACGTTGTAACGGATCTTTGCAGGGGATGCATAGCTCACAAATGTGAAGATGCCTGTAAGGTTAATGCAATAGAGAATGACGGCAAACTGATTGCCCACATAAACAAGGACAAGTGTATTGAATGCGGCAGATGCGCCAAAGTATGCCCTTACAATGCCATCATTAATTTCAAGAGCCCGTGTGAGGTTGCATGCAAAGCGGATGCGATTCATATTGTAAATGGTGAGGGTGCCAAGATTGATGAACGCAAGTGTACTAACTGCGGATTGTGTGTAACCAGATGTCCCTTTGGAGCGGCAGTTGATAAATCGCACATTACACATGTTATAAGAATGCTTATGGCGAGTGTTGTGGGGACGGGAGCACCGGTTCATGCTATTGTGGCACCGGCCATTGCGGCACAGTTTAATGAAGGAACTCTGGGACAGCTTGTAAGCGGAATCAAGGCGTTAGGGTTCGCTGATGTCAGAGAGGTAGCACTTGGAGCGGATCTGGTGGCATATGAGGAAGCTGAAGCAATCAGAGAAGATGGATTCATGACTACGTCGTGCTGCCCTGCCTTCGTAAAATATATTAAATCTCAATTCCCGGAACTTATCGATAATATTTCACCTTCTTTATCGCCAATGGCAATGCTGGGTAAGTTAATTAAGGATAAGGAGCTGGATTCCAAGGTTGTTTTCATAGGACCGTGTATTGCCAAAAAAGCTGAGGCTCAGCTGGATTCTGTGGCACCGTATATTGACAGAGTGCTGACTTTTGAAGAGCTGCAGGCAATGCTCGATGCCAGAGAGATTGACATTACCGTGCTGGAAGAAACGATGCTTGAAGAATCGTCATCCTTTGGAAGAGGATTTGCTAAATCCGGAGGAGTTGCGGCGGCAGTTGTTCAGGCAATTGAAGAGCAGGGTTCCGGAAAGCAAATAAAGACAGGTAATGCCAGCGGACTCGATAAATGCAAACCGCTTCTGAGAGCGGCAATAAGAGGAACATCACCTTATCAGCTTCTTGAGGGAATGGCATGTGACGGCGGATGCATCGGAGGAGCAGCTTGTTTGACTCATGATGCTGTTGATGAGAAACGGCTGGCAGAAAGCGGTCAAGAGGCGGCCTTTGATGAGATCGGAGCATCAATCAGAGCAGCAAACAGGTAAGCTCAGGTCTATAAGATAGGGAGCATGCAAAACATACAAATAGCAATATATGTCAATACAATATACACACATAAAATGGTGCAGACATTGAATGTTCTGCACCATTTCGCATATCTTTATCTTTTAATTTTGATTCAGCTTGAAAAGCTAACGCTTGCGAAATACACCAGCAACATCGGAGGTCACGCGCTTTGTCGTGTGATATACCGTATGAAGAACGTTGGTTATAGCTCCTTCAACCAGCAGTCCGAGAGCGATAGCTGCAGCGATTTTGAGTGTATCCGGACCATAAATCGACAGCCTGGACATATCATTATCGAGAAGCGCCTGCATGGTATAAAATATGTAAGAACCAGGGACCAGAGGCAGAATGCCGGGAATTATGAAAAGGGTTGCGGCTTCCTTGATGACTCTTGCGAAGAAATCACTTAGAAGACCTACAAGTCCGGCAGCTGCAAAGGTTGCAATAATCTGATTCTGAGAACCGTAATTGAAGATGAATTCATACAGTGACCATGCCAGTGCTCCCACGAGGGCACACACTGGAATCAGCCTGATAGGTACTCTGAATATAATGCAAAATCCGACAGTAGCAATGAAGGCTAAGATACCCTGAAGTAAAATTTCATTCACTATAACGCACCTCCCATCAAATGCCATATTGCAATTATAATACCTGAACCTGTGGCAAGGGATGCTGCCGTAAGTACGGCTTCAGTCATTCGAGCAAGCCCTGAGAGCATGTCGCCTGAAAGAAAATCTCTGATAGAATTAGTTATTGCAACACCGGGAACGTAAATCATCAGAGTCCCGATTATTATAGGCATATAACTTGTGTCGGGTACGATGTCCGTTGCGGCAAGAGCGATGGCTGCGGCTACCGAACAGCATAGCAATCCGTGTATGAAGTAGTTAATTTCGAATTTGTCAAGTACCAGACTGATAATGTAACTGCAGCTTCCAGCAACAACAGCTACAACAGCATCAATCATGCTCCCATCAAAAATGAGACAGAAAGCCCAGGCGATAAGAGCCGAACCGAGAAGTCTTACTGGTTCAGGGTATGATTTTTTGGCATCAATGGATTTGAGAACATCCATGGCCTCGTCCACAGACATGTCGCTTGAAACGAATTCTCTGGAAAATCTGTTGATACGGCTTATTTTGGTAAGGTCTGTGGTAACCGCACGAATTCTTTTGATAAATGTTTTGGCGCTGACTTCAGTGTTATCGGAGGCAATGGAAATGAAGACGCCTGTAGGGGTTGCGAAAACCTCTGTGTGTCTTATCCCGCACACTTTGCATATGCGAATAATGGTGTCTTCAACGCGATAAATCTCGGCACCATTTCTCATCATTATTTCTCCGGCATAAACGGCCAGTTTTAATATTTTGTTAGTATATACGCTATCCATAGGCACATTATATCATCTTGACCGTAACACAGGCAAACCGTATAATTGTATACAGAAATACAAATATACATTCTAGGAGGAATAATATGACATATACAGAACAGTTTGAAACAATCGTCAGAGAACAGCTGGCAAGACTTGAGAAGCTGAAGAATTCAGAGGCAGCACCTGACTTTGCGGCAATGGACAAAATCATCATTGGAACCATTGACGGAGATGGTATTGGTCCGATTATCATGGATTCTGCAAGAAAGGTTCTCGAGAAGCTTCTTGCTGATGAAATTGCTTCAGGCAAGATTGAGCTGAGAAAAATTGACGGTCTTACTATTGAGAACAGAGTTGCGAAACTTGAAACAGTGCCTGCTGATGTGCTTGCAGCCATCAAGGAATGCGACCTGCTTCTGAAGGGCCCTACAATGACACCTGGCAAGGGCGATAATCTGCCAAATCTTGAGAGTGCCAACGTTACTCTGAGAAAAGAACTCGACCTCTTTGCTAATGTAAGACCTGTGGTTATTCCGGAGAAAAACATAGACTGGATTTTTTACAGAGAAAACACTGAAGGTGAGTATGCTCTGGGAAGCAAGGGAATTGAAATCACCGATGAAATATCAATTGACTTCAAGGTTACCACAGACCAGGGAACGAGAAGACTGGCACGTGCAGCCTTTGAATATGCCAGAAATAACGGTGGCAAGAATGTAAGTATCGTTACTAAGGCTAATATTATGAAAAAGACTGATGGCAAGTTCCTGTCAGAGTGTTATAAGGTTGCTGAAGATTATCCTGAAATCAAGGTGGATGACTGGTATGTGGATATCACTGCAGCTAATCTGGTAAATGATCTGATTAACAGTAATTTTAATGTGTTTATTCTGCCTAATCTCTATGGAGATATCATTACCGATGAAGCGGCACAGCTGCAGGGTGGCGTAGGAACAGCAGGAAGCGCCAATATAGGAAACAGATATGCTATGTTTGAGGCTATTCACGGATCTGCTCCGAGAATGGTTGAGGAAGGAATTGCTGAATATGCTAATCCGGCAAGCTTGCAAAGAGCTGCGGTTATGATGCTCAGACACATTGGATTCGTAGAGAAAGCTCAGATTCTTGATGATGCGCTGGACAAGGCGCAGGAAGAACTCAACATGCCGGGAGACGGTACGGGCAATACAGCTGCGGATTTCACTGAATATCTGTTGGAGAGACTGTAGGAGGCGACCATGGTCCTTTACAAATATACTGAACTAGAGAACAACAATGCTCCACTTAGTGAATCGCTGCTGAGCAAGTTGCAGAGAGATATTCTTACGGGAGTGTTCAAGCCGGGCAAAAAACTTACAGAGCAGGAGCTGTGCGCCAGATATATGGTGAGCAGAACCCCTGTCAGAGAAGCCCTTAAACAGCTTGAAACAGATGGCCTTGTTGAGAATATCCTCAATCGCGGAGCCTTTGTTGTGGGGATGAGTGACAGAGACTATGAGGACATGTTTGAACTTCGCAAAATTTACGAGATACAGGCAGTTAAGTGGGCCATTGAACGTATCAGTGAAGAAGAAATGGAAAAGCTGGAGGAAACCTTCGAATTCATGGAGTTTTACACTCTGAGAAACGATACAGACAAGATGCTTACTATAAATACCGGATTTCATCAGGTTATATACGAAGCATCTCACAACAGACAGCTTAAGAAACTGCTCTCGTCATATCAGACCTTTGTTAAATATAAGAATGCCGAATCGATTTATGACGATGGTTATCTTCAATCGGTTCTTGAGGAGCACCGCGCCATTTTTAAAGCATTTGTCGATAAAGACGTGAAGATGGGTGCTCAGGCTATGGAACGGCACATGAACAAAACTAAAGAAAGACGATGTGGCAATGTTTAATTGCCGGAATGAAATAACAGCAAGACCTCACCTGCATATGCAATTGAGGTCTTGTGTTTTTTTTGAGGATGTAAGAACGTTTGTTCTTGAACGTAAGTTCTTCGTGGCGTATAATGTATGAAAAGTAATTTAGGAAACCAGGAGAGATTTTATGAGTGCGTCAATGGAAACTATAATGGATAAGCTTAAAGTGCTTGCAGAGAGTGCTAAGTACGATGTTTCATGTTCAACAAGTGGCGTTCAGAGAAAAAATAATGGTGATAGTGATGCTATCGGAAGTTCTGCTGTGGCAGGAATATGCCACACCTGGTCTGCAGATGGCAGATGTGTTTCCTTGCTCAAGGTTCTTTTTACAAATAAATGCGAATATAACTGTGAATACTGTGTCAATAGACGTGATAACGATGTGCCGCGAGCGTCTTTTGAGCCTGAAGAACTGGCGCGCCTTACTATTGAATTTTACAGGAGAAACTATATTGAGGGCCTGTTCATAAGTTCAGCTGTAGAAAGGTCGCCGGATTATACTGCGGAGAGAATACTGCGTGCGATACAGATATTGCGGAGAGAATACAAGTTTAACGGCTATATACATGCTAAGATTATTCCGGGAACATCGCCGGAAATACTAAGCGATATTGGCATGGAAGCAGACAGGTTAAGTGTTAACATTGAGATGCCGGATTCGGAAAGCCTGCGGCTTTTCGCTCCTCAGAAGAAACCGAAGCAGATATTCAATCCCATGAGGCAGATTACGAACACGTTGATAGAGAGGGGATCGCTGAATGGGCCGGGCAGGATGTTCAAGGGGGAAAACATCAATAAGGCTTCGAACATGCTTGGTGCCGGAGCAATTACTCATACAGGAGATGTGAATATGCCGATAAGGAAGCATCGGGATGGCAAGAGCTTCGCGCCTGCAGGACAGACGACGCAGATGATAATCGGTGCTGGGGGCGAAAGCGATGCCGGCATTCTGACGACGAGCGAGAACCTGTACAGAACTTTCAAGATGAAGCGGGTATATTACTCGGCTTATGTGCCGGTAATAAGTTCACCTGTTTTGCCAGACATATCCAATGCACCTCCTCTCAAGAGGGAGCACAGAATTTATCAGGCTGACTGGCTTCTCAGATTCTACGGTTTCACAGTTAGCGAACTTTTTGAATCCCAGACTGAAAATCTTGACCCGGATATGGATCCTAAGGTGGCATGGGCAATAA
The DNA here is from genome assembly GCA_030525285.1 of Bacillota bacterium. GTDB lineage: Bacteria > Bacillota > Clostridia > Peptostreptococcales > Anaerovoracaceae > Lentihominibacter. The sequence goes on from JAUNFA010000023.1 coordinate 15,075, forward strand.
GAAACCTGGACAGATTTCCTATAGAAATCAACAGAGCTTCCTATGAAGAGCTTATGCGTATACCGGGAATAGGGGATGTATCGGCAAGGCGAATTCTCAGAGCTCGCAAGGTAGGATCTGTAGGGTTTGAAGAAATGAAAAAAATGGGGGTAGTAATGAAACGTGCCAAATATTTCGTTCTCTGCAGGGGTAGATATTATGGAGACAGAGATTTCCTGCCGGAAACAATCCGCGCAGCCATTCTGGGTATGGAAAGCGGACTTCAGACCAGCATGTTTGATAGCAACTGGAAGCTGCTTGAAGAGGGTGCAGCGCAGGAAAAGCTGTCCGAATCGGGGGTGATTTGATGGATTATCTGTATGACGGAACCTTCGAGGGGATGCTCACATGCATACATCTTCATTATTACAAAGAAAGAGCTACCGGAATTTTCAATGCGGATGCTTATCAGATGAATCTGCTGGGGAATTTTTTCATAGTTGATACGGATGAAGATAAGGCAGCTGTTGTATATAATGCCGTTGAAGAAAAAATAGGACATTATACATTGAGAAATGCGTATAAGGTTTTTCTGTCATCAGTGGAGGATAAGGAAATGCGAATTCTAAGATATCTGGTCAAAGGATTCAAAGTGGGACCAAAGATTAATCTGATGCATGGTGATGATGTGGTTATTGGAGTGACAGAAATTGTGCAGCGTATAAATAAGGAAGTTGAGCGTATGATTCAGTTTGTTCGATTTTCGGAGCTGGAAGGAGGTATTTTGTATTCAAGAATAGAACCGGATCACGATGTTCTCGAACTACTGGCGGGGCATTTTACGGACAGATATAAGAATGAAAGGATTGTAATCCATGATGTGACACGCATGAAAGCACTCTTCGCTCACGGTGGTAAGTGGTATGTGGTGGATATGGATGAAGATATAATGATTTCCTTCGCCAAGGAGGAAAAAGAGTACAGGGAGCTCTGGCGAAACTATTTCGATAGCATAGCAATTAAAGAAAGAATAAATCCGAGTTGTCAGCGTAATTTCGTACCAATGAGGTATCGCAAGCATCTGGTGGAGTTTGGAAGCGAAATGTGATATGTTAAAGGTGGTTGACGTTGAAGGAGGATGATTATGGACTCGCGAGTTAAAGAAATATTGGACAAGAGCAAAAGAGTTGTATTTTTTGGAGGTGCCGGAGTTTCTACGGAGAGCAATATCCCTGATTTTAGGTCAGAGAGCGGCCTTTACAAAGCCATGAACGAATATGGGTTTTCTCCTGAAACAATGTTGTCGCGCACATTTTTTGATAACAAAACTGAGATGTTCTTTGATTATTATAAGAAGAATCTGGTGTACAGGGATGCGAAACCTAACAAGGCGCATCTGGCCCTTGCAAAGCTGGAACAAGAAGGTAAGCTTGCAGGGGTAGTCACACAGAATATTGACGGTCTCCATCAGAAAGCAGGTAGTGAGAAGGTCTATGAGCTTCATGGATCCGTTTTGAGAAACAACTGTATGGAATGCGGCAAATTTTATGATTTGGATTTCATAATGGATGAAGCGAATTGCAGGAATGGGATACCTGTATGTCCTGTGTGTGGTGGAATTATTAAGCCGGATGTTGTTCTGTATGAAGAAGCTTTGAATGATAGTGTTATACGGGGAGCAGTGGATGCCATTGCGTCGGCGGATACTCTTATTGTAGGGGGAACATCCCTTGTTGTGTATCCTGCGGCAGGTCTTATTCATTACTTCAGGGGAGATAACCTTATACTCATAAACAAAACTGAGACTGATGCGGACAGAAATGCTGACCTTGTAATACATGACGCCATAGGTAAGATACTGGGAGATTAATTTAAGAGCATACTGAAAACAGCATCGGATTGTGATATAATACACGTTCGAGGTGACTATAAATGACAGTAAAAAACATTTTGATTACTAATGATGACGGGATTAATTCCCGCGGAATAAGAGCGATGGTTGATGCACTGTCTCAGGTGGCAGATATATATGTGTGTGCACCTGATGGACAGAGAAGTGCATTCAGTCACGGGATTACAACAGGCGAAAGTATACATATTGAGGAAGTACCATATGACAATGCGACTATGGCCTTTCAAACAAGCGGGACTCCAGCTGATTGTGTAAAAATCGGAGTGCGACTTCTTAGGGCCAGAGGCATCAACATTGATATGGTGTATTCAGGAATCAATCAGGGAAGCAATCTGGGAACGGATACTTTGTATTCGGGAACTGTCGGTGCGGCAATGGAAGGAAATGTTTGCGGAGTTCCGGCAGTTGCGGTTTCTGTAGGAAGTCATGAAGCGGAGAATTTTGAGTATGCCAAGAGGCTGGCGGTGGATACATTTAATGCGGCAGCTGATAAGATTCCGGCTAATATGGTGTTGAATATCAATGTGCCGGACATACCTGAAGAAGAAATCGCAGGTGTTAAATACACTGTTCTTGGAGACAGAGAATACGATGAATTATTTCCTGCTGAGGATGCGGCAAAGAGTGAACTCGACTATAAATATAGTGGTGTTCCACTCATATACAGCGATCTACCTGATACTCTCGATGTGGTTGCTGCCCAGAAAGGGTATGCGACTATCACTCCTTTGCAACGTGATTTGACATACTATGGCAAGGTGGAAGAAATAAAAAACTGGGGGATTGACGATTAACCCATGGGAATATTCAAGAATCACATTAAATCAGAAGACAAAGAAATTTTACGTGACTTTTTTGACAGTTACGATTATATGTGTTCGGGCGCGTCCTTTTCTTCATTATATATGTGGAGAAACATCAATGAATTTACATGGGAAATAATCGGAGACTATCTGTGCATTGAGGGATTGAGCCATCTTGAACTGGAAAATGGTGAACAGGTGCATTTCATGATGCCGCCGATGACAGCGACGGGGCATTATGAATCGGTTAAGCTTAAGGAGACAATCGAGAAGGCTCGTGAAATCTTCGAGAAAGCAGGCAAAAGCTTTACCGTTAGGCTGGTTCCTGAACATATGCTCGATATGATGAAGGCTGCAAGTCCTTTCATGACGTATGCTGAAGATAGACCAAATTTTGACTATATATATGAAACAAAAAAATTAATGACCTTTGGAGGCAGGGCACTTCACAGCAAAAAGAACCATCTCAATTATTTCAGAAAGACATACGAGTATGAATGTGTGGATTTAAGACCGGAAATGACGGATAATATAATGGAGTTTATCAGAAGGTTCAATGCTGCTAAGGACATACCTGAATCAGAAATGAAATTCCTCAGAATGGAAGAGGAAGCCATGGAAGATGTTTTTAGAAACATCGATGAATTAGGATGTGTGGGATGCGCAGTGCTGATTGATGGCAGTATAGAAGCTATAGCCCTTGGCGGATTACTCGGGCAGGATACTGTTGTAGAACATATAGAAAAAGCTAATACGGCATTCCGCGGATTGTATCAGCAGGTGCTGAGTGAATTTTGCAGCAGAGTTAAGGATAGAGTCGAATTCATTAACAGAGAAGAAGATATGGATTTGGATAATCTAAGAGAGATGAAACTGTCCTACAAACCAGTTAAACTGCTCAAAAAATACATAGGTGAAATTACCACTTAAGGAGGATTCAAATGGCCGAAATAAACGAAAACAACAATTTTATTCACAATGCAATTGACAGGGATTTGGAAGAGGGCAATTGCTATAAGGATATTCTTACAAGATTCCCGCCAGAACCTAACGGATACCTTCATATAGGTCATGCCAAATCCATATGTCTTAATTTCACTACAGCAGCCAAATATAACGGCAAATGCAATTTAAGGTATGATGACACAAATCCCGCAAAAGAGGATATGGAATATGTGAAAGCTATAGAAGAAGATGTCAAATGGCTTGGATTCCAGTGGGACAAGAGATTGTGGGCATCGGACTATTTTGATGAAATGTACGAATGCGCATTACAGCTGATTAAAGAAGGCAAGGCATATGTGTGTGATCTTACTGCAGAGCAGATAAGAGAATACAGAGGAACTCTCAAGGAACCAGGCAAGGAGAGTCCGTACAGAAACAGAACTGCAGAAGAAAACCTGCAGCTTTTTGAAGAAATGAGAGAGGGCAGGTATGCTGACGGTGAGAAGGTGCTGCGTGCCAAAATTGACATGGCATCTGCGAATATTAACATGAGAGACCCTGTTATATACAGAATTGCCCATGCGACACATCACAATACAGGTGACAAATGGTGCATTTATCCAATGTATGACTTTGCTCATCCTATTGAAGATGCAATTGAAGGAATTACACACTCAATCTGCACTCTGGAGTTCGAAGATCACAGACCTCTTTATGACTGGGTGCTCCAGGCATTGGGTAAGTGGGAGAAACCCCCACGCCAGATAGAATTCGCCAGATTGAACCTCACTAATACAGTAATGAGCAAAAGATATCTCAAAGCCATGGTGGATGAGGGCAAGGTTGATGGATGGGATGATCCGAGAATGCCTACCATAGCGGGTATAAGAAGACGTGGATACACGCCGGAAGCTGTAAGAGATTTTTGCGAAAGGATAGGTGTTGCCAAGGCTAACAGCCTTGTAGAGGCAGACCTTCTTGATGCATGTGTCAGAGAAGACCTTAAGACAAAGGTTGAAAACAGAAATGTAGTTGAGAATCCTATTAAAGTGATTATTACAAACTATCCTGAAGGACAGTCAGAAATGATGGAAATCGAAAACAGCCGTGAAGTGCCTGAAATGGGTAATAGAATGGTTCCTTTCAGTCGCGAGCTGTGGGTAGATGGGGAAGATTTTATGGAAGTTCCTGCAAAGAAATACTTCAGACTGTTCCCGGGCAACGAGGTAAGGTTTAAGGGTGCCTACTTCATTACATGTAATGAAGTTGTAAAGAATGAAGACGGAACAATCAAAGAGCTCTTATGTACTTATGATCCCGAAACCAAAAGCGGCACAGAGGGTGCCAACCGTAAGGTTAAGGGAACGATTCACTGGGTTGATGCTGCAACTGCAGTAAAGATTAGAATAAGAAATTACGATTATCTGATGGTGGATGATGAAGAGGGTAACAGTATTATGAACCCGGATTCACTGATAGAATCATACGGTTATGCTGAACCGGCTCTGGGAGATGCCAAACCGGGTGAAAGATTCCAGTTTTTCCGTAAAGGCTTCTATATTGCTGATGATAAGTTAACGAGTGATGACGAGAAGGTGTTCAACAAGATTGTTGGGCTTAAGAGCTCGTGGAAAAAGAAATAGACGGCAGTAGCCGGTGTGCTAAAGGCAAAGTCAATAACGATAGTCCTGCAATCTTAAGCAAAGGTTGCAGGGCTGTTTATTTATGAAGAATAGTGAGTATTGTACAGATAGGATAATGTAAAGTGGATTATGGCAGGACCTTGCCATGTGGATTACGTAGGGAAACGAATACCATATATAGAGGTGAAACCGTGCTCGAAGTCGCTTCGAGGGGAGTGGAGAATACCTTCATAAAAAAGCCTCAAAAAAGGACAAAAAACTTCAAAAAAGCTGTTGACTTATTATAGACGTGGTGATAATATAAACAGGCTGTCAAGTGAGCGGCAACAGCTTAATATTTCAGATTTGTTTCTGAAAAAAACTTTTAAAAAAGTTAAATAAGTTGTTGACAAAGAGTTAACACGGCGGTATACTTAAATAGTTCGCTACGGACGAGAGTCACAGCGAACACAGCAAATTGAAAACTTCATAGTGTAGAAATTTGAGTCAAAATAAA
>JAUNFA010000008.1:0-4022 GCA_030525285.1 Bacillota bacterium
ACCGACCTTCCGGGTATGAACCGGACGCTCTAGCCAACTAAGCTACACCGCCACATCACAGTTTCTCTTTGTCACTGCGAGAATTATATTATCACCTGAATGACTCCATGTCAACAATATTTCGCAGTTTTTTAAATAAAAATTTCGCCATATTATTCAGTGCAGCGAATAGGGGTTTGCGTCCGCATGAATACAGGATTTCCAAGGTGATTTAACACCTACTCAATGCTTTCGATAATACTGAGTACATAGTCTTCTATCTGATCTTTGTCGATTCCCAGAACCTTCGAGAATTCCTCTGAGACAAGTCGTTCAGCCTGTTTGAGTGTGGTTGTATCAGTAGTAGGAAGTTTCTTGCCCTCTACGGTTAAATCTTCTTTGCGCTTCTCGATGCACTGAATCATCAGAAGCATGTCTTTGCTGACACCATTGTTAAGAATGTTGTGGAAACTGTCATTACGATAGCGTCTGTCGTTATTCCATTTAATCTGTTCGGTGACAGTATCTGAGACCATCTGCTTGATTTCTTCTGGAGTAAGAAGCTTTCGCATTCTCGATACGAGTTTCTCGTTGTGCATTGGAACATACACAGTAGATAAACTGCTACTCTCAGGTTTAAGAACATAGTACGGCATTTCAGGCTCATCAGATACCATACTCATCATCTCGATGTTTTCAATTGTACATAGTCCATTGGTGCCATAGGATACAAGTTCACCAATAATGAATTCATTCTGACTCATTGTTCTTTCTAGTCTTGCATTGCTAAAAAAGACTACTCCTCCAACATTTATTATACACTTATAGGTTTGTTATTTCAAAGGCAATTTGGCGTATTTTTTTTCTAATCATTACAATCCGATAGGAAAATCACAAATAATTTCTACGAAAATGGTTGTGGAACATTGTGTGTTGCATTTGATGCACGTAATAAGGTAAAATAATAAGTCAATGAATGTTTATGGGAGGTTAAAATGGTTTCAAATAATAAAAATGACATGAACACCAGTTTTCATAAAAAGAAAAACAGATTTATACCGACGGGACCTATGGCAGTAGTGGTGGAGGTGGCACTGCTTCTTGTGGAGGCATTGTTCGTTTTCCTTTTAATCAAGATAGACCTAATCCCGGTAAAATATCTGATTCCGGTAATTGTAGTACTGGTTTTAATATTTATCGGTGCAATGCTGCTTCTGGGTTGCGGCAAAAAAACTATCAAAAGAATGTGGGGATTCATCCTTTCTCTTGTAATGATGTGCATACTGCTTCTAGGAAGCTCGTATCTTTTTAATACGTACGCGGCATTCCTTTCCATTTCGGATATAGGCAAGAGTTACGACATATACAATGTGGCTGTTCTGGACAGCTCTGAGTATCAGGAGGCCGAAGACATTGACGGCAAGACTGTATATACGATTAAGTCCGATAAGAAGACTTACAAAGAAGCCAAAGGTAACCTCAAGGGAAAGGCAACTGTGAAGTACAAGGCTTTGAACGATGCCAGAGAGGTTGGCGAGAAGCTTGTTGAAGAAAATGGAACAACACATGATGAGATAATTCTCGTAAGCAGGGAAGATTACCAGCTTTACTGTGAAGAAATAGAAGGGTACAAGAAGCAGACCCGCGTACTTTATCAAATCAAAATCGAGTCAGAAGACAATGATTCCGGAGAAATAGATGTTACGAAGGATTCATTTAATGTATATATAAGTGGAATTGATGTATGGGGAGATATCAATAAGCGGGTGTCAAGAAGTGACGTTAACATGATAGCAACCATTAATCCTAAGACGAGACAGGTGCTGCTTACGTCTATTCCGCGAGATGCCTATGTGAAGCTTCACTCCTTCGGACAACTGGACAAGCTGACACATTCAGGCATATACGGCATTGATGAGACAACGCAGACTGTGGAGGATTGGCTGGGCATTAATGTGGATTATTATGTTCGCGCCAACTTCGGCATGATAGTAAAGCTTGTCAAGGCAGTGGACGGAATAGATGTTTATTCCAAATACGATTTCAAGTCGGCGATTTCCAAGTATGAATACCATAAGGGATGGAATCATCTTAACGGAAAAGCGGCACTGTATTTCGCAAGGGAGAGAAAGTCATTCGAGGACAGCGACCAGGAACGAATCAAAAATCAGCAGAAAGTTGTTAAGGCGATACTGAAGAAGATGACAAGCAGTAAGGTTATTCTCACCAGATACACAGACATTCTGGACGCTGTCAAAAAGAATATGCAGACCGACTTGTCAAATCAAGAAATGGCGGCTCTTGTTAAGATGCAGCTTAACGACATGGATACCGAATGGACAATAAACATGAACTCAATAAGGGGAGAAATGGACAAGAAAGGCACTTACAGTATGGGGTACGGAAGACCTCTGGATGTGTGTATAATGGATAAAAAATCCATGGAAAAGGGTGTCAAGCTTATTAACAGTGTAATGTATCCGGAAGGAAACCAGGCGATAGAGATTAAAGATGACAAGACCACGAAAGGTCTGAAGAAAAAGGACTAGGTGACCTGATATATTATGCTGACGACAATAAGTGATTTATTGAAAAAAACTAAAGATGTAAAAAGAAGTTCCTATATATGGAATGCCATCAATGCTGTTTTGAGCGCATGTCAATGTCCGGTCATTCTTATAGTGATAAACAGAACATGCGGAGTTAATGATTCGGGAGTGTTCAGTATAGCTTTCGCAGTGGCAAGCCTCATGCTCTATGTGGGACTTTATGGGCTGAGACGATTCCAGGCATCTGATGTAATTGAGAAATATACTTTCGGACAGTATCATGGCATGAGATTCATTACCTGCACGGTTATGATTGCTGCAAGTTTGGTCTACTGCATCTGGGGAATGATCTTCAGGAATTATTCCATAATGAAGTTTATGGTCATTTTTGTGGTGTGCCTTCTTAAGGTGATTCAGGCATATTCGGATGTTATCCACGGCAGAATGCAACAGCAGGGAAGACTGGATGTTGCAACAAAATGTTCATCGGTACGTTATGTTCTCGAGGTTATTGCATACTGCGTGATGCTGGTAATTACGAAGGATCTTTTCATTTCATCGGTAGTGTGCCTGATCACTTCTGTAATCGTTCTAATGCTTACAACGGTAAATGCAGGAAGAGAATATTGCAAATACAGACCGGAATTCAGTACAGCAAGCATGAAGATGCTGTCTATTGAAGGATTCCCACTGTTTGCGAGTCTCTTTCTTAATATGTATATAAGCAATGCACCTAAGTATGCCATAGACGCATATCTTACAGATGAGATGCAGGCTCTTTATAATTTCATTTTCATGCCGGCGTTTATGGTGGGACTTTTGGCAAATTTCATATTCAATCCGATTCTGACATCTTATGCAAAGCTGTGGCAGAGCGGAACAACAGAATCTATAAAAAAGCTTGTGAAATTGATAAAGAAGCAATGTATGGTTATCCTGGGGCTTACTGCAGCAGGGCTTGCAATTGCATATACTGTAGGCATTCCGATTCTTTCGTTTGTGTTCGGTGTGGAGCTTAATTCCTATAGATGTGAATTATGTCTTGTTATGGCAGGAGGGGGAATGCTTGCATATTCGACATTTTTCAGTACGGTAGTAACCATAATCAGACTGCAAAGACCGATGTTCATCTGTTACGGTTTGTGTGCGGCATCAGCCTATGTATTCTCAGGAACTTTTGTCAGAACCGGTGGAGTAATGGGCGCAGTAATACTTTATGGATGTATAATGACGCTGCTCAGTTTGATGTTGGGCGTGATAATGGTTCGTGGACTAAAAAGATAAGGTTTGACTTATGGAGTTAAAAAGTATATATTAAATAGAGGTATGTTTTTTTATAAAGTTGTATTTGGGAGAATTGAATTAGGGAGGAATTAACAGTGAAGCTGACTAACAAATCAACTGGAAAGCTTTTGTGTTGTCTGATTTGTGTAATCATGGCAGTTACCGGTGCGTGTACGACTTCGTTCGCGACCGCAGAAAGCAATTCCAGTG
>JAUNFA010000008.1:4032-78414 GCA_030525285.1 Bacillota bacterium
AGGACGTTCAGCAGGATAACGAAGGAGCAGTAGAACCGGAGAATCCTGATGCAGAGAAGCCTGCAGAGGACAATGGTGGAATTAGTTTGCAGAGTGAAGTGTCCGGTGTGAAAGCTAACCTTGTTGGAGAAATGGAAGGGGTGGTTATCGCTGAATTGTCATGGAAGGCAGTTAACGGTGCTGACAGTTATACCGTTTATGTTAATGATAAAATCAAAGAATCAGGGATAGATGGAACAGAATGTAATGCATATATTGAAGAACCTAAACCTGAAGAATATAAGATTGCAGTTGTAGCGATTAAGAACAAGGAAACTGGTGGAACTGAAGAAATTGCACACAAGGAATTCAAGTTCAATCTTGGGGATTTCGTCGCTGTAAATACCAAGATTAAGCTGGATACAATGCTGAAGACTTCGGGTACTAAGCAGAAGCAGTCCAAAAAGCGAAAGTATCCGATAGTTAATGATAGTGCAACTACTGTTGCGGTTAATCCTGATGTAAACATAACATGGGATGGTGCAGCTAATGCGAATAGCTATAAAGTAGTTAAGTACGTTACAGATGGCGATGGCGAGATTAATAAGGACTATGAACCGGTAGAATCTGTGACGGAAAAGGTAAATACTGAAGGAAATAATTCATTCAGCTACAGAGAATACGTGGAAGAACCTGTATTTATGAGCAAGAATTACGGTTATTATGGCATTAAGGTGTTGACAGATGCGTCAAGCAATATAAACGGAGTTAATGTTACAGGACATATTTATTCAGACTTCGGTAAATATACGAGCTTGAACAAGACAACTTATGATTATTTCTGTATGAATAAGTTCCTTGACGAGCAGATTGCTGATGATAACAGAACATATATCAGCGATTCTGCAACAGGTAGAAACTATAACGGTGATCGTGCACCTACAGTAAGAACAATTAAATTCTATGCCAAGACAAATAAACGTGCGAAGTATTATGTTAAAGGTAAAGGTAATGCAGGCAAGGGTTGGTTATCAAAAGGCACTGCAGGCTGGACTCAGGGTGGTTCAGGAAGCAAATTTGAATTCTATACCGGTGATAGACATGGATATGTAATGCGAAAGAATCTGACTTGTTATAAGATTGATTATTCACCATACGTTGACTGGACTGCACATAAAAAAGAAAATTTCGTTAATAAGAATTCAAGATTCAAAACAGGCGGCAAATATGTTATCTGGATTAGCAGATACACTCAGACCATTAATATATTTGAGAAAAAGGATGGAAAGTGGAAGCTGGTACGTCTTGCAGAATGTACAACGGGACAGTTCAGAAACTATACTTCCGGTGGAGATAAGAAAATCGGCAAGAGAATTGCACATAGGGTGAGAACCGGACGACACTACTATTATTTGAATTGCTTTAGTGGCTTGAATTCAATGCATGGTCCGACATACAATAACAAAACCGGAAATCTCAAATCAAGACCAAGTACGCATCTTGGCAAGAACGGCATGTCATCCGGAACGTTAGGATGTGTAAGAACATGGAACACTGACGCTCAGTGGATTTGGAACAAGTGTGTGAAGGGCACGAAAGTTGTAGTTTACTAAAGATAATATAACGTTCGTTTTTATGTTATATGCAAAACTATAATAGCAATATGAAATGCTCCCTGTTTGGGAGCATTTTGTAATAACAGAACCTGATTAAGGGAGGAACTCAATGTCAGATAAGCTTGATAGAAAACTGGTAAACCTATACATATTTCTTGATCTTCTTAAGATGAAGACCAAAATTCCTGACAATTTCACACAAGTTAAGAGAATTCAGGACAGACGTGTGCATAAACTGGCAAAGAAAGCATACAAAATTCCTTTTTACAGGGAAAGATTTGATAAGGCGGGAATTACACCTGATGATATCAGAACCGGACTCGACCTTGCCAAACTGCCCCTTCTTACCAAGGATGATCTTCGTGCATGGATGAAGGAAGAGAACAAGAATACTGCAAAATATAAATACTGGTTCAGAGATACTACAAGCGGTTCTACAGGTGAACCTCTAATGGTACTTCTTTCCCCAAAGGAAAAGGCATATATGATGTCAAACTGGTTCAGAGTAATGCTTACTGCAGGATATAATCCGTTTTTTGGTAAAACGATGAGCAGGAGGAGCGCACACAGCGTTACAGGTGGAAGGGACACCATGCTGCAGCGAATGGGACTATTGAGAAGAGGATTCCTTAATCAGTATGCACCTGAAGAAGAGATGGTAAAGCAGGTGAATGAATATAAGCCTGACTTCCTATACATGAATAAAACAGAGCTTATGAGATTATGTCTTTATTGCAAGCAACATGACTGTAAGATTCATAAACCTGAATTTTTCTGTCCTACGGGGGAAAAAATAGATGATATTGCCAGAACTCTTTTTGTAGAAATTCTGGGTCCTGGAATTATAGATTCTTATGGTACGGCAGAGGCGGGAGCATGTATGGTCAAACTGCCGGGAAGTAATGAACATATAGTCCATAATGATTCCTTCGTAGTAAATATTTATGATGAAAACGACAAACTTTCGGACACAGGCAAAATAGCTGTGACACCTTTGTACAAAACCGATCTTCCTTTAATCAATTATGTAGTGGGAGATAAGGTGAATTCCGAGATAAGGGATGGTGTCAGATTTGTTACGGGAGTGCAGGGAAGAATGAACGACTTCTTCAGATATGAGACGGGTGAGGTTACAACATTCTTTGAAATCGCGCCTATTATTGCTCATTGTGAGGATGTGCTTCAGATCAGATTCATACAGGATTCTTACGGACATATTAAAGTCCAGTGTGTTAGAAATATGGAGAAGCAGGATAAGACCACAGAACAGATAGAAAAGGAACTGTCGGCAGATCTTAACAGTAAATTCAAGCATCCTTTTGAAATCGATTATGAATGGATGGATTCAATTCCGCCTGATCCGAATGGTAAGCTAAGAATGATTGTCTGCAATGTGAAATAAATGATTTGAATAATAAATAATGCCGAGAAGTTCATCATGGCAGATGAATGTCTCGGCATTTTTCGTATATGTTATGTCAATGTGTTGGTGGGAGATTATTGAACGCTGATTGTGATATTGGACAGTGCTTCGTGGAGGGTATCAACGGCTTCATCCAAAGTGTCTCCCTTAGTTATAACGTGACCAATTCTGTCAGGACCTACATGAAATTGACGAACTACGTCGCCTACATTGCAGTCAAACTGAATATCTACAATGTTTTCATTCTCTTCGTTGCTGTTCGAGATAGAAATGACAGTTCCTGATTTATCACTTGTGAGAAGCATGCTCGCATTAGGAATTCCGGACTTCAAAGCTGAATAGCCAGGTGTGAATGAAACGTGTTCGCCCATGGCCACACGGATAATTTTTTCGTAGTAGTCAAAATCATAATATATTCCGACCAGCTCTGCGAGACATGTTGCTCCGGAGCGTCCGCCAAGTTCCAGTACGTAGCACTTGTCATCTTTGAGAATAAAGTCTGCGTTAATGGCACAGTTGTCAAGTTCCATTGCCTCTATGGCACCTGTAAGCTGTTTCTTTGTGTCTTCCAGAAGCTCCTCAGACAGATTGTAAGGCGCGAAATGACCAACAGGGACGCCTGTATCGCCATTGAAAACATAATCTCCATGTGGAAGTATAAATTCGATTTTACCATCCTGAACGAAGGCCTGAGCGCCGAATTCCTCACCGTCAATGAATTCCTCAACAATAAAGAAATCAGAGCGGGTATTGTCCAGAGCGTTTTGTCTTGCCTCATCAAAGTGGCTTCTGTCCGTCACCTTGGTTATGCCGCGGCTACCTGAAGAATCTACGGATTTGAAAATCAGTGGGAACTCAAGCTCATCCAAAAGACTTTCGTAGTTTTCAAGGTCTGCAGGGATCTGTCTGAAACGTGCAGTTCGCACATGGTGATTTTCGTATGCTTCTTTCATAAGCAGTTTGTTTGAAGCGATTTGAGCAGCATGAGCACTGAGACCTTTGAGCCCCAGAGCATCGCACACCTTACCTATGGTAATTACAGCAACATCAGTGCCGGCAGTAACGATGCCACTGACATTCTTTTCCTTTGCGATTGCAAGTATTGATTCGTAATCAACAGTGTTTTCATAAACAACTTCATCTGCAATGTCAAAGCCCGGATAGTTGCCGGGAATGCTTGCGACTATTGTGTGAAGCCCCATGGACTTCGCTGTTTTGATAAGAGGAACCTGATAGATTCCTGCACCTAATATCAGTATGCTTTTCATGTCTAACTCCTGGATTCTTCAGTTTTATCCGTATTTGATTCCGTTTGGTAAATTTCCCTTATAACATATTGAGGGTAATTGTTTATGTTGAGGAACATGCGTCCCAGATATTCTCCGATAAGGCCGAGAAAGAACATTATGATTCCGGCAAAAAAGAATATTGCAACCATTACTGATGACCATCCGATGGCTGTTGCAGGTACAAGAAGTTTTCTGATGAAAATGCAGACAGCACCTATAAGACCAATAAGGGAAGTGATGACACCGAAGTTGCGTGCAATTCTAAGGGGCTCGATGCTAAAGCCAATAATGTTTGACCATAGAGCGACAAGCTTTTTTAGAGTATATCCGGATGTGCCGTAAACTCTGTCAAAATGTTCAACAGGCACACTTGAAATATTTCTTGTTGTTCGCAGGAAGAGACCCTGCAGATGTGTATACTGGCTCTTGTATTCAATTACTGAATCTCTTACGAACTTTCTGATTACCCAGAAACTTGAAGTTTTCATGTTCTTGGGTTTGCCTATAAGAATTCGTACAGACTGATAGTTTACCCAGCTTCCAAAGTTTCTAAAAAGATTGTGTTTTTTCTCTGGATAGTATCCGTAAACTATATCATAGCCCTTGTCGAATTCCTCAAGGAGCTTGAAAAGCTGAGAGGGGTGAGTCTGCAAATCGTCGTCCATAGATATGAGAACATCACCTGACGCCTGATTGAGGCCTGCCATGGTGGCATTGTGCTGACCTGAATTTTTGGCCAGATCAACAGCCTTGACGTACGAATAGTCATCTGCCAGACGTTTCAGTTCACGAATTGTTTCACCACTGTCAGGAGAACAGTCATTAACCAGAATGAATTCAAAGGGTGTTCTGCCCAGTTTCGTCATTTCTTCAGCTGTAAGTTCGACAACCTGCCGTATTGATTGGCTCGATTTGTAGCAGGGAATAATAATTGAATATAACATGATAACCTTTCTTTCTCCGGTTATTTGAATGCCAGAGAATTACATAATTTGTTGAATTCCTTTACCATTTTATCACTTAAAGGAAGAGCCTCAGGTTCTTCAGACTGAATGTCATCTACCTTGCCCTCATGATACATGTATCCGGAATAGAAGGTATTACCAGCTAGAATGAGAAAGTCGCATTCTACAATGGATTTTCCTTCCTTGTAATTGAATTTGTAAGCGGTGTACTTGCCGACCTTGAATTTTTCTACATCGGTAGCATCCTCAAGATAATCCCTAATTTCCTTTTCATATGCTTTGTGTGAACGGCTGTGCTGCTCGCTTATGCTCAACATAACTCCCGAGGATTTATCGACATAAAGATTCTGATTTACAGAGTCATCGTCGCTCTCTATGCCTGTGAACATAGTCGGAAGGGTGAAGGTAAGATCTTTAACACGGGTTGCAGAATCACCATCGCTGTAGTCGGCCTCATAATAAGTCTCACCGTCAACCTCAATTGATTTAATGTCTGAATCAACTCCTTCGTCGCCTAATTTATCTGATTTGGAAGAATTATTGTAAAGCCAAAAGCCTCCCAGAGCGATAATAAGTACTCCCAATATGATTAATGCTTTTTTCATAATAATCTCCTTTCTATCCACAATACCACACATAGTTAATTCTACATTTTAGTGAGATAACTTGTCAACATACTGTTATAATATGGATGAAAGGAGAAAAAGCCTTATGGGAATGACTACACTTTGTTATATTGAACGTGAGGGCTGCTGGCTTATGATGCATAGAGTTCTCAAGGAGAAAGACATAAATAAAGATAAATGGATAGGCGTGGGAGGACATTTAGAGCATGGAGAGAGCCCTGAGGAGTGTCTTCAAAGAGAAGTTATGGAAGAGACGGGCCTTACGCTGAAATCCTACAGATTCTGTGGCATTGTTACCTTTGTGTCAGATTTGGGCACAGATAGAGAAGCCATTGAATATATGTGTCTTTATCATTCGGATGAGTTTGATGGCGATATAAGTGAGAAGAACAGCAGAATTACCAACTGCTCCGAAGGAATTCTGGAATGGGTGCCAAAGGAAAAGGTGTTCGGTCTTAATCTTTGGGAGGGTGACAAGCTGTTTCTAAGGTATATGGACGAAAGAAGAGAATTCTTTTCGCTTAAGCTGGAATATGTTGATGGAGAACTTACGAGAGCCATGCTTGACGGAACGGAAATTCAAGGGCAATAGGACAAATTTGAACAAAGAAATCCCAGTGCATACCGCATTGGGATTTCTTATTAACTAGCTATTATTATTCTGTCTTGTCAGTCATTTCGTTCAGAGTCTTTTCGTACTCATCGAAGATGGCTGCACGTATTTTGTTCCTTGTTTCTGAAGTCAGTGGATGTGCAATATCTCTGAAATCACCTTCACCCATTTTCCTGCTAGGCATTGCGATGAACAGTCCATTCTGACCATCGATAATCTTAATGTCATGAACCACAAATTCATTGTCGAAAGTGATAGATACAACTGCTTTCATCTTGCCCTCGTCGCTCAGTTTTCGGATTCTTACGTCTGTTACATTCATTAACGTACCACCTTTCGCGCGAAGTAAATAACTTTATCTTAACAGAAATATTATAATAAATAGGAAGAAATCTGTAAATAAGTAAGTTGTGGTAAATAGAAATTAATTTGCGTGTTATATTAGAAAATGTCCGAGTTTGGAACGGCTTTTACAATTTTTGAGGTTTCATCAACTCCTGCCAGATGAATAATCGGGAAGTAATCCTCAACCTTTTTTCGCTGGGGAGTAACGTCTACGATTGCGATTCCTTTTCCGACAACCTGTATGTCCATTTCATTAAGAATTTCAACAATTCCCTTGATGCTCCCGCCGCCGCGCATGAAATCATCTATGATGAGAACCTTAGAACCGGGTGCTGCAGCACGCTTGGATATTGACATTCTCTGCAGTCTTTCAGATGATCCGGGGGAATAATTGATGCTTACAGTGGCACCTTCTGAAATCTTGGTGTCACGTCTGATTACAATAACAGGCAGATTGAGCAGCTGTGCAGTCATTATTGCCACAGGAATTCCTTTTGTTTCAATTGTAGCAACGTAATCCGCACCGGAATCTCTGAATTTTTTTGCGAAAATCTGTGCCATACCGCGTACCGTTGCAGGGTTGTACATTATGTCTGAAGTGTAGAGAAATCCACCGCCGAGAATTCGACCTTCATCCTGAAGAAGTGCACAGAGTTCATCCTGAAAACTTTGGGCTTTGGCGAGTGAAATATCGGGAACATAACGTGCTCCGCCGGAAGCTCCCGTAATGGTTTCTATGTAACCGTATCCGGTAACAGAGACAGCATCTTTAGCTGCATTGATGTCTTCGCTTATGCTGGATTTTGCGGCATTGAACATGTCGCAAAAGTATTTTAATGCAAAAACTTTGCCCGGTGATTCGGTTAATATTTGACATATTGCTGCAACGCGGTGACTTCTTTTCATGCTGGTTCATCCCTTCAATTTGATAAGTTTAAGTATATTGAACAAGGTATATCTTGTCAATTAACTGGAATGTGAAGGTCTCATATGGTATACTTAACGAGATTAATTCATAGGAGGCGCATAGATGATAAATTTGCGAGAATATAAAAAAATTCATTGTATTGGAATCGGTGGAATAGGTCTCTCAGCGGTGGCTGAAATATTCCATGCAAGAGGATATGAAGTGTCGGGTTCGGACATGAAGAGCAGCGAAATGTCCGAGAAACTGGCATCTCATGGCATGAAAATAAGCATTGGGCACGAAGGATCAAATGTGGACGGCGCAGATCTTGTGGTGTATTCGGTAGCCATAAGCAATGAGAATCCGGAACTTCTCAGGGCCCGTGAACTGGGAATTCCGACAATTACCAGAGCTCAGGCTGTAGGTGCGCTTATGGATGAATACGACAACAGCATTGCAGTATCCGGGACTCACGGCAAAACTACGACAACTTCAATGATTTCGCTAATCCTTAAGCACGCAGAGAAAGAACCAACCATTCTGGTAGGCGGCAATCTGGAAGAAATAGGCGGCAATGTTAAGGTGGGAGACAATAAGTTTTTTGTAACCGAAGCATGCGAATACATGGACAGTTTCCTCAGCTTCAGACCCAATATTGAAATCATACTGAACATTGATTCAGACCATCTTGATTATTTCAAGGATGTTAACCATATAGCGCAGTCATTCAGCAAGTTCGCAGGCCTGGTACCTGAAGACGGAGCAGTTATTGCTTACGATGCCAACCCGTTTGTCAAGAGCGTTATAGAGGATATTCCTAATGCAATAACCTTCGGTCTGGCACATACATGTGACTATTACGCTTCGGATATTGAATTCTCAAGTGAGGGTATGCCTGAATTTAACGTTAACCATGGAGGAAATGTAATCTGCAGAATCAAGCTGTCAATTCCGGGAGAACATAATATTCTCAACGCATTGGCTGCATTCGCATGCTGTCACATACTTGGTGTTGAACCTGATGAGATTGTAAGAACCCTTGAAACTTTCGTAGGTACACAGAGACGTTTTGATCTGCAGGGAATCACATCCAAGAACAACAAAATCATCGATGATTATGCTCATCACCCTACAGAAATCAAAGCAACTCTCGCTGCAGTGAGAAACATGAAGCACAACAAGCTATGGTGCCTTTTCCAGCCTCACACATATACGAGAACAATGGCTCTCATGGAAGAATTTTCAGAGGCTTTCGGCGAAGCTGACAAGGTTGTTCTGGCAGAAATATATGCGGCAAGAGAGAAAAACATTCACAAGATAAGCTCCAAGCAACTGGTTGAAAAGATCAGAGAAAAGGAGCCAGGCAAGGAGGTCTATTATTTTGACAGCTTTGACGATATTGCCAGCTTCGTATATAACAATGCTCAGGAGGGCGATTTAATCCTTACCATGGGTGCCGGGGACATATACAAAGTCGGTGAAATGATACTTAAACTTGATGAAAATAAATAACAGATAAGGGGAGATAACTGTGACATATCAGGAATATGAAGCCATCGAAAAAAGGCGATTGGAGAACAATATTAAATTAATGGAAAGCGGTGTGGAATTCATTGACATTCGCAGTGCATATATTGATGAGGGTGTTAAAATCGGTGCAGGCACTGTAATATATCCGGGGGTTGTCATCAAAGGTGATACGGTAATCGGAGAAGATAATGTTATCGGCCAGAATTGCAATATCAAGGATTCTAGAATCGGAAGCGGTAACAATATCGAAAGTTCGTATATTACAGAAAGTGTTGTAGGTGATAATAACAAAGTGGGTCCTTTCGCATATATGAGACCTAATACTACAGTAGGTAACGGATGCAGAGTTGGAGATTTCGTTGAAATCAAAAATTCATCGCTTGCAGACGGAGCTAAAGCATCACATCTTACATATATCGGTGATTCCGACGTGGGAAGTAAGGTTAACCTGGGCTGTGGTGTAGTATTTGTCAACTATGATGGTAAAAAGAAAGACAGATCTGTAGTGGGAGATGGAGCATTCATAGGATGCAACGTTAATCTGGTGGCACCGGTCATCGTAGGAGAGGGAGCATATGTTGCGGCAGGAAGTACTGTGACAGAAGATGTTCCTAATGGAGCTCTATTTGTAGCAAGAGACAGAGGTACAACCAAGGAAGGTTGGGTTGCCAAAAAAGGAATTTTAAAGAAATAGGAGTTAATACATGTATGTAATAGCAGGACTTGGAAATCCAGGCAAAAAGTATGAGAATACGAGACATAACATGGGGTTTCGAGTAGTGGATGCAATTGCTGCAAACAACAACATTAATGTTAATAAAATCAAACATAAGGCGTTAGTAGGCGACGGGAGAATTGCCGGACAGAAAGTTCTGCTGGTTAAACCACAGACCTTCATGAACCTTAGTGGCGAATCACTTAGAGAAATCGTGAATTATTACGATGTGGAGCCAGAGAACATCATTGTCATATATGACGATTTTGATACGGATCTGGGGGCTTTGAGAATACGCAAGAAAGGCAGTGCAGGTAGCCATAATGGAATGAAATCCGTTATAAATGAACTGCAGTTTCAGAACTTTCCCAGAATCCGTGTAGGTATAGGAGACAGTAACAATAAGGACTGGGTTAATTTTGTAATAGGCAGGATGAACAGCTCTGAAGAAAAAATTGTCAATGAGGCCATTGATAATGCAGCCCACGCCGTTGAGGTAATCATAGCCGATGGTGTGGACAGAGCAATGAATCAGTTCAATGTAAAAAAAGAGAAAAAGAAAAATGTCGAAGAAGGGAATGATTAACATAGCAGGCGCCGCTGACAGTCGGTTGGCGCCTATAATATCTCATTTGCTCAAGGATAAAGAGGGCCAAAGTCTAATAGTCGTGCCGACAATTACCAAAGCACGTCATCTGGCAATGGACCTTTCTTTTTTTGATGCTCGCAAAATTTACGTGCTCCCTCAGGAGGACGATAGTTTCATGCAATATGAAGCGACGAACAATGACGATTTGCTTGAGAGACTTAGCGTGCTCAAGGCAGCAGCTTCAGGGGAGGAATGCATTATAATCGCACCCGCTATAGGCGCAGTAAGGAAGTTACCGCCTGCGGACACATTTATGGAGAACAGTCTGCAGATAAATCTTGGTGATGACGTTGATATTGATCTTATCAAGGACAAACTGTTCAGAATGGGATATGAAAGAGTGTCGGCCATTGAGGGCAGAGGCGAATTCAGCATCAGAGGCGGAATTATTGACGTATTTACACCTGACAGTGACAATGCTTACAGAATTGAGCTTTTTGACACGGAAGTCGACTCAATAAGAACCTTTGATGTGGATACTCAAAGATCTGCAGATGTTCTTAAGTATGTTAAAATATATCAGTGCTCCCAGATGAGCAGAGACAGAGAAATCTTTGACAGGGGTAAGGAGCAAATAGAAAAAGCATATGACAGACAGATAAAAAAATTCGAAAAAAAAGAAGGAAAAAGCGAATTTGTTTATGAACTGACCAAGAGAAAAAACCAGCTTATTGAATACGCTGATAACATGATAAACATTCAGTATCTGGAAAAGTTCATGGGTTATTTTTATGATGAGACCATGTACATATGGGACTATATGGATAATCCGCACATATTCATAGATGATCCGGCCAGAATATTGGAAGCTCTGGAAGTTCATGAGAAGGAAACAGCTCATGACGTTGAAGTCATGATATCTGAAGGAAGAGGAATTGGAGAGGATTTCAGACTTGTTTCCGGACAGAGTGACTTTTTCAGACTTTATGAAAAAGAGGGGTACATTTTCACACCCTTCGTATCTACCATCAGAAATGCTCCCTTCTTGACAGAACTGCATGAAGTGAACTGCAGACCGGCACCGTCTTTTAATGGTAGAATGGACGTCCTTAAGGATGAACTTACAAGTTATGTTAAACGTGGCTTTGATGTTACAATTGTCGTCGGAAATAATGAAAAAATGAAAAACATCAGAGAGTTTCTGATAATGGAGAAACTTGACGGCATGATTAATGTCAGAGAGGGCATGCTGACAGGAGGAATGGAATTTCCCGATAACAAGGTGTGTTATATCTGGGAAGGGGATATATTTGGACAGCAGTTCAGACGAAAGCGAAGAAAGAAAAAGTCCAGAGGACAGCAAATTAAAAGCTTTGCAGATGTTCAGGAAGGCGACTATGTCGTTCATGAAACTCATGGAATCGGGAAATTCATGGGTATTGAGCAATTAACTGTACAAGGTGTGGAACGTGATTATCTAAAGGTTAAGTATGCAGGTGAGGATTCACTGTTCATTCCTGTAGATCAGCTGGGAATTCTGCAGAAGTATGTAGGCGGCGAAGGCGTGGCGCCTAAGCTTAACAAGCTTTCGGGATCTGAATGGAAAAAGACAAAGGCCAAGGCTAAGGCCGCGGTTGACGATATGGCTGAGGAGCTGATGAGAATTTCGGCTGTACGAATGAACACTAGAGGGTATGCTTTCTCAGAGGATACCGTATGGCAGAAACAGTTTGAGGATACTTTCCCATATGAAGAAACTGATGATCAGTTGAGAAGTGTAGAAGAAATCAAGGCGGATATGGAAAGACCGGTTCCTATGGACAGGCTGCTGTGCGGCGATGTGGGTTTCGGTAAAACCGAGGTGGCAGCGAGAGCCTTGTTCAAATGCGTATCGGACGGTAAGCAGGCAGCTGTTCTAGTGCCGACAACACTTCTTGCCAACCAGCATTATTATACTTTGAAGGACAGATTCGAAAAATTCCCTTTCAAGGTTGAAATGCTGTCAAGATTCAGAACTGCCAAACAACAGAAACAGATTCTTGAGGACGTTAAAGCAGGTCGCATAGATCTTGTTATCGGAACTCACAGAATTCTATCTGATGATGTTAAGTTCAAAGATCTGGGGCTCCTTGTAGTTGATGAAGAACAGAGATTCGGAGTCAAGCACAAGGAGAGAATCAAGCAGCTTAGAGAAAATGTCGACGTACTCACTTTATCAGCAACTCCAATACCGAGAACTCTGCACATGTCATTGAGCGGAATGAAAGACATGAGCACCCTTGAAGAGCCACCGGTTGACAGGCTTCCTGTGCGTACATATGTGATGGAACAGGAGGATCATGTGATTCGCGAGGCAATCGAAAAAGAGCTGGCAAGAGGCGGACAGGTATATGTGCTTTACAACAGGGTGGATAACATAAATGTCATAGCCAAACTCATAGAACGTCTTGTGCCGGAAGCCTCAGTGGAAGTGGGACACGGCAAGATGAAGGAAAAAGAGCTGGAAGGCATTATTATGGACTTTGCCGAGGGTGAATTTGACGTGCTCGTTTCAACAACCATAATTGAATCGGGAATCGATATTACCAATGTTAATACGATGATTATCCTTGATGCGGACAGATTCGGACTGGCACAGCTTTATCAGCTGAGAGGAAGAGTAGGCAGGTCCGATAGGCTGGCATATACATATCTCATGTACCGCAAGGACAAGAACCTGAGCGAGATTGCAGAAAAAAGGTTGAGGGCAATCAGGGATTTCACGGAATTCGGTTCTGGATTTAAAATTGCCATGAAAGACCTTGAATTCAGAGGTGCTGGAAATATTTTGGGTACGGCGCAGTCGGGACATATGATAAATGTGGGCTACGAACTGTACTGTAAGCTCCTTGAAGAGTCCATGAAAAAGATGCAGGGCGAAGAGATTATTCCTGAAGCGGAAGAAACCGTATTCAGCATTCCTCTGCCGGCAATCATATCGACAAAGTACATAGAAAACGACGTGCTCAGACTTCAGATGTACAAAAAGATTGCAATGGTGGAAGATGTTCAGGATGAGGAGGACGTAATTGACGAACTTCTGGATAGATTCGGCGATATTCCAATGGAAACAATGAATCTCGTGAAGATTTCCAAGATACGTTCAATGGCCGGCAAAATTGGGATTAAAGAGATAAGCCAACAAGGGTTCAAGGTTATTTTCAAACTTTGGGATAACGTGAAATTTTCACAGACTGTCATGGCGTCTCTTGTTGCAAACTATGGTGAAAGAATAATGATAAACGGTGGTGAAAATCCATTTATCCGACTTACCATAGGACGCGAGAAACCTCTTGAAGCCATTGATACCTTTCTGGCAACCGCATTAAATGAGCGAAAATTGAATTAACCGGAAAGATAGTCGAATTAGTTGGATTTATCTTGACTTTTCAATGGCTCCACTATAGAATAATCTCGTATGTAACATAATATTCAGGCTGTGACGAAGACAGTAGCCCCGCACAATATCCGTACAGAGAGTCGTGCATTTGCTGAGAGCATGACGGTGAGGCGGCAAGCGAAAATCACTTCTGAGCCAAACACTTTAAGAGCGACGGGATGATGGTCCCGTAATTAGGGTGGTACCGCGGTTATTAATCGTCCCTAGGATTATTCTGGGGACGTTTTTTATTAGGACGCAATATACAAAATATCTGTCGGTGTCCACAGAAAATGAAAGGATAGTAAATAATGATTAAGAACTTATCAGAAAGACCGATAGCTGAGCTTCAGTCAGAACAGGCTGACAAGTGGGAAGCGGAAGAGCTGCTTGACAAGTGTGTCAAGTCAAGAGAAGGACAGCCATCCTTCGTGTTTTTTGAGGGTCCGCCTACAGCCAACGGCAAGCCGGGAATTCATCATGTAATGGCAAGAACCCTTAAGGACTCTGTTAACCGCTACAAAACAATGAAAGGCTTCAAAGTTAATCGTAAGGCAGGATGGGATACCCATGGACTTCCTGTAGAGATTGAAGTTGAGAAGCAGCTGGGCATTGAAGGTAAGCAGGATATCGAAAGATACGGAATTGCTGAATTCAACAAGAAGTGCAGAGAATCAGTATTCACATACAAGGGTATGTGGGAAGAGATGACAAAGAGAATGGGATATATGGTTGACATGAAAGATCCATATATTACACTCGATGACAATTATATTGAAACAGGCTGGTGGATTATTAAGGAATTCTTTAAGGCCGGTCTGATTTATGAAGGTCACAAGATTCTGCCTTACTGTCCAAGATGCGGAACAGGTCTTGCCTCCCATGAAGTAGCTCAGGGATATAAAGATGTTAAGGTTAATACTCTTACAGTTAAGTTCAAGAGAGTTGATGCCGAAAATGAATATTTCCTGGCATGGACTACAACTCCTTGGACACTGGCGTCAAATACAGTTCTGACAGTAGGTCCGGACATCGATTATGTTAAGGTAAGAATGCTCAAAGGCGACGACGCAGGCAACTATTTCTATGTTGCAAAGGGTCTGGCTGACAAGGTCCTCGGTGAAGGTACATATGTAGTTGAAGAGGAAATGAAGGGCAAAGATCTGGAATACATCGAATACGAACAGCTTATGCCATTCGTAAAGGCTGACAAGAAGGCATTCTTTGTAACATGCATGGACTATGTAAGTACTGAAGACGGTACAGGAATTGTACATACGGCACCTGCTTTTGGTGAAGATGACTATCAGTGCGGACGCAAATACAATCTGCCTGTACTTCAGCCAGTAGACGACAGAGGCTGTTATACTGAGACTCCTTGGGCAGGACGTTTCGTTATGGAAGAGGGACTTGATGTAGATATTATCAAGTATCTTGCAGAAGGAAACAAAGTATTCGCCAAGCAGAAAATCGAGCATAACTATCCACACTGCTGGAGATGCGGAACACCACTGGTTTACTATGCTAAACCAAGCTGGTACATAGAAATGACAAAGCTGAAGGATCAGCTTGTTGAAAACAATAATACTGTTAACTGGTATCCTGACTTTGTCGGTGAGAAGAGATTCGGCAACTGGCTTTCAGAGGTTAAGGACTGGGCTATTTCAAGAAGCAGATACTGGGGAACTCCTATTCCAATCTGGCGCTGCGAATGCGGACATCTGGAATGTATCGGAAGCAGAGAAGAACTGGTTGCTGCAGTAAATGAAGATATCGATACTTCTATCGAACTTCACAGACCTTATGTTGACGATGTCCACATCACATGCCCTGAATGCGGCAAAACAATGCACAGAATACCGGAGGTTATGGACTGCTGGTTTGACAGTGGTGCAATGCCTTTCGCACAGAGACATTATCCATTCGAGAACACCGAAAACTTTGACGAGGAACTTTTCCCTGCAGACTTTATCTGTGAAGGTATTGACCAGACAAGAGGATGGTTCTATTCTCTCATGGCAATATCAACATTCATTAAGGGCAAGGCTCCGTACAAGAATGTTCTTGTTAACGATCTGATTCTTGACAAGGAAGGCAAGAAGATGTCAAAGCATGTTGGTAATACAGTTAATCCGTTTGAAATGCTGGATAAGTACGGTGCTGATGCAACGAGATGGTATCTGCTCCATACTTCACCTGCATGGTCGCCTACAAAGTTTGACGAAGAGGGTCTCGTTGATATTGTAAGCAAGTTCTTCGGAACCATTAAGAACGTATACAACTTCTTCGTGCTTTATAGCAACCAGGATGATATTGATCCTGCATCAATTAAGGTAGCATACAGCGACAGACCTGAACTTGACAGATGGATAATTTCCAAATACAACAGACTGGTAAAGGAAGTTACCGAATCAATGGATAAGTATAATCACATGATTACTACAAGAAAGATTCAGGATTTCGTTAATGAAGACCTTTCCAACTGGTATATCAGAAGAGCGAGAAGAAGATTCTGGGGCGAAGAAATGACCGAGGACAAAAAATCGGTATATGCTACAACTTACGAGGTTCTCGTGGGAATTGCCAAGTTGATTGCACCTTTTGCACCTTTCATTTCAGATGAAATGTATCAGAATCTGACAGGAGAAGAATCGGTTCATCTGGCATACTTCCCTGAAGCTGATGAGTCTCTCATAGACAGCAGTGTTGAAGAAAAGATGGAGCTTGTCAGAACTCTGGTTACTCTGGGAAGAGGAACAAGAGAAAAGGAAAAGATTAAGGTTAGACAGCCTCTTAATGAAGTTCTCATAGACGGTAAGTATGAATCAATGATTTCAGATCTGACACCGCTTATTATGGAGGAACTTAATATTAAGACGGTTAAATTCGAAGATAAGCTTGATGAATACATGAACTATTCCCTCAAGCCTAATTTCAGAGCCGCAGGTCCTGTATTGGGCAAGAATGTCAAGGCATTCGGTCAGGCTCTTGCTGGCGAAAAGCCTGCTGATGTTGTGGCAGCTCTTGACAGCAAGGGAAGCATCACAATTGACATTAATGGTGAAGCCGTTGAAATTTCCAAGGATCTGGTAGATGTGAAGATTTCCGCAAAGGACGGATTCGCAGTTGCTATGGAAAACAACGTATTCACAATTCTGGATACTACAATCACTCCTGAGCTTGAGGCAGAAGGTCTGGCGAGAGAAATCATTTCAAAGGTTCAGCAGAAGAGAAAGCAGAAGGACTACGAAATGATGGATAATATCAATATTTACATTGATGCAGACGAAACAGTAACAGCAGCAGTTGAAGCATACAAGTCGTACATTATGACAGAAACTCTGGCTGTTGATGTTATTGCAGGAAAAGAACTGCCTGAGGCTGACATTAACGGTCATAAGACAGGTCTTGATGTGGAGAGAGTATAAATGAGCACTTCAATAGATAATCTCAGAAGGCTTAGTCAATATCCTGTGGGCGACCATCAGGCAATAATGGATCTATATGTTGTAAGCGGCAGAGACATTGAATACATTTGCATCAGAATGGGAATGGATCCTATGGATGTGGTACATCTTCTGGAGGGATACGGAGAAAAGATTCTCACTGAAGAGGGTATGGATCAGTCAGGCAAGGGCAGGTTGTCCAAGCTGCCGCGAAAGATGATAGACGAATACGTGGAACACTTTTATCCGGGAATAGCTACAAATCCGGCTAATGACTGGATCAATCTGGAAGAATATCTTAACAGACAGAATCCTAACTGGAGAATGACATAATGAACAGAACAGATCTTCTGGGAATGACAACTGAAGAACTTAAGGAGTTTGCCGTGGAAATGGGTGAAAAGCCCTTCCGCGGCAAGCAATTATTCAAATGGATATCAGCAGGCGAGAAGAATTTTGAAAACATGACGGATTTTCCCAAGGGACTGCGGGAAAAACTTACTGAAACAGCCTGCATAGGAACTCTTGAGATACTTGAGGAACAAATTGATGCCGGTGACGGTACGAGAAAATTCCTTTTCGGTCTTGAAGACGGTAATGCTGTTGAAGGTGTTTTCATGAAATACAGATACGGCAATTCCATGTGCATTTCTTCTCAGGTGGGATGCAGAATGGGATGTGTGTTCTGCGCTTCAGGCCTTGATGGACTTGTGAGAAATCTGTCTGCAGGTGAAATGTACGATCAGATTCTTCTGGCGGAGGAATCAACAGGTGAGAAAATCAATCATCTGGTGATTATGGGAACCGGAGAACCCTTTGATAATTACGTTAATTTAAGCAGATTTCTGAAGCTTATTCACCATGAAAAGGGCCGTAACATGAGTTACAGGAACATTACGGTATCCACAAGCGGCATTGTGCCGGGAATATTAAAATTCGGAGAAGAATTCCCTCAGGTGAATCTGGCAATTTCATTACACAGACTTGACGATGAGGGGAGAAGTGCTCTAATGCCTGTGAACAGAGCATATCCTTTGGATTCTCTTCTTGAAGTGGCAAAAAATCATGCATTGACTACGGGCAGGCGTGTTACTTTCGAGTATGCACTGATAAAGGGAGAAAATGATTCAGATGAAGACGTGGCACGAATCATAAAGAAATTGCGAGGCATTCTGTGTCATGTTAATCTGATTCCTCTTAATGCTGTCAAGGAGACAGGACTTAACGGTTCAGGCAGGAAAAGAGCCGCCGAAATCGCGAAAATACTGGAAGATAACGGGATTGCATGTACTGTAAGGCGTGAACTGGGTGCTGCTATAGATGGTGCATGCGGTCAGCTGAGACTCAAAAGCAGGACCAAAAACGGTTGAAGACACAGATTGTATGGTGTATAATCAAACTAACCCGAAAGGGGTGTCAATTACATGTATGGAGGGCAAGATTTATGGTGAAGTTATTAGTAGGACACAAGGGCAGTGGTAAGACCAGCCAGATGGTTCAGATGGCAAATGATGCAATCGGAACATGTAGCGGAAGCATAGTTTTTATTAATAAGAATACAAGACTTAACACTGAGTTAAGCCGAAATATAAGAGTTGTGTGCATGGAGGATTTCGAGCACATTACAAATATTGATGAATATATCGGATTCCTGTATGGAATCATCAGTTCAGATCACGATATCGAGACTATTTTCATTGACAGCATTCTGAAGCATGCAGATGTTTCACTTGGAGATTTGCCGGTGTTCATCAACAGACTCAAGGGTATCTCACAGAACTATGGACTTGATTTCATCGTAAGCGTAAGCGCTGAGAAGGAAGAAATGATTGGTGTTGATTTCAGCGGATGCGAAATCATTAACTAAGACATATGACAGACTACAGATGGCGGTGGTTTCACCGCCATTTATTATGTGCAAATTGTATTGAAAGTGAAGTGATAATAAATGAAAAAAGCGTACGTTTTTGTGATTCTGACCGCAGTTTTGTTCGGAACCATGGAGACTGCATGTAAAATAGCCGGAAATAATTTAGACTCTTTCCAGCTGACTTTTCTGCGTTTCGCCATAGGTGGAATAATACTTCTGCCGCTGGCAATAAGAGAAATCAGAATGAATAATGTCAAGCTGGGAGCTAAGGATTTCCTGATTCTGACGGGAGTTGGAACACTGGGAATTGCCGTAAGCATGGTATTCTTTCAGCTGGGAGTGGGAGCATCAAACGCGTCAACGGCATCGGTGCTTATATCCATAAATCCGCTGTTTACAATGATTTTCGCTCATTTTTTTACAGAAGAGAAGATGAATATGCACAAGACATACGTGCTGGCAATTGCATTCATAGGACTTATTTTCATGATAAGACCATGGGATGTTCAGGAAGGCAATACGGTATGGGGTATCATATGTATGCTCATCGCTGCAATTACCTTCGGAGCATATACTGTAGCAGGCAAAGTAAGTGTCAGGAAGATGGGGCTTATGGCGCAGACCAGCTTCAGTTTCATATTGGGTTCGGCGATTCTTCTTGTTATAATTCTTATTACAGGTAAGCCGGTTGTTGCCGGAGTTGCAGATAATTTTCTCCTTGTTATGTACACAGGTATATTTGTTACAGGTATAGGATATTGGAGCTATTTCAAGGCGATTAAGCTTGCAGATGCGGCAACAGGTTCTGTGGCATTCCTACTCAAGCCGGCCATTGCTCCGGTAATAGCAGTCATATTCCTCAGGGAGACGATTTTGTGGAATACTGTAGTGGGAATACTTCTTATTCTTGTGGCATCATATATGAATGTAAGATTTGGCAAGGTGAAAAAAGATGGAATTAAGTCTTAAAAACGTGCGCGATATTTTTGAGGGCAGAGTACCGGGGGCGGATGCGGAATATAGCTTCTTTTCGGTGCTTGTTCCCCTTGTTGAAAAAGATGGACAGTTGAATCTTCTGTACGAGGTCAGAGGAAGCAAACTGGATAGACAGCCGGGAGAAATATGCTTCCCGGGAGGTGCTCTTGAAGAAGGGGAGACCATCGAAGAGTGTGCTGTCAGGGAAACCTGCGAGGAGTTGGGAATCCAGGCAGATGACATTGACGTGGTGACACAACTGGACACGGTATATACGTATAATAATTTCGCTATGTACTGCTTCCTGGGCATAATTGACGAGGAGGTGCTTGGCAGGATGCATTTTAATGATGTAGAGGTTGAGTCTACATTTCTGGTGCCTCTATCTTATTTCATTGAAAATCCTCCAAGAGTGTACACGACTCATGTGAAGCCGGTTGTATCAGATGACTTCCCTTATGACGTTGTAACAGGTGGCAAACCATACAAGTGGAGAGGTGGTAAGGGAATAGTCCCTGTCTACGAGGCATACGAAGGCCATGTCATATGGGGGCTTACTGCCAGGATAACGAGAAAATTTGCTGAGATAATTAAGGAAAGGATGGAACAGTATGTTTAAACTTGCATTGTGCCAGTTAAAGGGATCATATGATAAGAATGAGAGCAGAGAAACTGTCAGAAAGTATGTTACCGAGGCTGCAGGAAATGGAGCAGATGTGATTGTGTTGCCGGAAATGTGGGACTGCCCTTATTCCAATGATTACTTCAGAGAATACGCAGAAACAGAAAACGGGGAAACTGTCAGATTTATGTCCGAACTTGCTGCAGGACTTGGAATATATCTTATTGGCGGTTCTATTGCAGAACTTGATGGTGATAAGGTCTACAACACCGCTTTCTGTTTTGACAGAGAAGGTAAAATCATAGGAAAACACAGGAAGGCTCACCTGTTTGATATAGATGTTGAGGGTAGAATAAGGTTCATGGAATCAGAAACACTTACTGCCGGTGACTCTTCAACTGTTATAGATACGGAATTCGGCAAAATGGGAATTGCTATATGTTACGATGTGAGATTCCCTGAGTTGTTCCGAAGAATGACTCTTGACGGAGCGAGAATTGTGATTCTTCCTGCAGCTTTTAACATAACGACCGGAACTGCTCACTGGGATATTACAATGAGAGCAAGAGCCCTTGATAATCAGATTTACTTCGCTGCCAATTCTCCGGCAAGGGATGAGGATGGTATATACGTAGCTTACGGTAACTCATGTGTGGTAAGTCCGTGGGGAGATTTCGTTGCTCATGCAGACGAGAAGGAATGCATAGTATATGCTGACATTGATTTTGATTATGAAGACTCCATAAGAAATCAGTTGCCGTTGCTAAAGCATCGCAGACCGGAGCTTTATTAAAGAAGCATAAGCGTATATGGACAATAAGAAGGAAATAAAAGGTTATATACAAGTTGCAATTGCGGGGATTTTATGGGGATTGGTTGGTATTTTTACTATGACTCTATCGAATCTCGGTGTATCTTCTGTTTTGGCAAGTTTTCTAAGGATAGGATTTGCTTTTGTTGTAATACTTGTAATGACCCTTGCGGTATGTGGAGTAAAGTCGCTTAAAATATCCTTTCGCACTTTTGTAGGATGCTTTGTAGCTGGAGTGCTGTGTCATGGTATATATAATCTTTTTTATTTAACAGCAGTAGTAAAAATGGGAGTTACACCAGCTTCGGTAATGCTAAGAACGGCACCTATTTTTACTGTAGCGGCTTCTGTAATAATATTTAGAGAACATATCAGTCGAATTAAAGGACTGTCGCTTACACTTAATATAATAGGATGCACAATGGCAGTTGTGGGTGGCACGACTTTGAACGGCAGTTTTAATATTTCAGGGTTGCTTTGTGGACTTGGCGCTGGATGTACCTATGGACTCTTAGCTATTGTAATAAAGCTGATTCCGGCAAATGTTCATTCTTTGGTGATAAGCACGTACAGCTATTTTTTTGCGGCAGTTCTGTTATGTGCAGTAGCAAAACCTTGGGAGCATGCGGAAATTTTATCCTTTAAAATTATGATTACAGGGTTTGCTTTTGGCCTTATTGCGACGGCAGCTGCCTATGGCGTGTATTACGCAGGAATTCAAAAGATAAAAGAAAGCAGTAGGGTGCCGATATTTGCCTCGGTTGAAATTATTGCTGCGGCTTTTACAGGGGTCGTGTTCTGTGGTGATTATTTGAATGTTTTTAATTTAGTAGGAATAATTATGATACTTGTTTCTGTAATAATCTTATGTATTCAACCTAAAGCAATAGATAAAGGCTGAAACAAACCTTAAAGCTAAGAACTTGGATTATAACAATAAAACGAACCCCAGAAGTCTGACTTCTGGGGTTCTGATTGTATATGTACAAGTTTATTCTGGTACTGGTATTGTAGTAATCCTATCTTCCATCTTGAGATATGGTCTAGGTTTCATTACAGATTTGTATGCAGGTCGCATAAGTTTGCTTCCGTTACTTAATTCTTCTATTCTGTGTGCACACCATCCGCTAAGTCTTGCAGCAGCGAAGAGTGGTGTTATGATTTCTTCAGGAATGCCCAGAGCTGTATAAACGAAGCCGGAATAAAGGTCTACATTAGCACACATAGGTGTTTCTCTTCCTCTGATTTCGGCC
Source organism: Bacillota bacterium (assembly GCA_030525285.1). Classification (GTDB taxonomy): domain Bacteria; phylum Bacillota; class Clostridia; order Peptostreptococcales; family Anaerovoracaceae; genus Lentihominibacter. The sequence goes on from JAUNFA010000008.1 coordinate 27,025, forward strand.
ATTAGCTCAGGAGTTCGTTTCTCAATGTAGTTGCAAAGCTCAAAGGTTTCCATATAGTCATTGCCCTTTGCAAGTTTGTAGGCAACATCCTTTAATGCCTTGGCTCTAGGGTCAGAAAGAGTATAGATGGCATGTCCCATACCATAGATGAGACCGCTTCCGTCATTAGCCTCTTTCCTGAGAACCTTGCGTAGATATGCATCAACCTGACGCGGATTTGTCCAGTTACGAACGTTTTCTTTGAGATCGTTTAGCATGTGGACAACCTTAATGTTGGCACCACCGTGTCGAGGCCCCTTGAGAGAACCTATTGCGGCAGCAATTGTTGAATAAGTATCTGTTCCCGATGATGAAATCAGGTGTGTTGTAAAGGATGAATTGTTACCGCCACCATGTTCCATATGAAGAATCATGGTGAGGTCGAGAAGCTTGGCTTCAAGATCTGTGTATTCACCTGTCGGTCTGATCATTCTGAGTATGTTCTCTGATGTACTTAACTCCGGAATAGGAGTGTGCAGGTGGAGACTTTCATTGTCATAGTGGGATCTCTTAGCCTGATATGCATATGAAATCAGGGCAGGGAAATAACCTATCAAATCAATTGACTGTCGAATTACATTCTCTATTGTGATATCGTCCGCTTTATCATCATATGTGTACAGAGCAAGAACACTTCTTGCAAGCTTATTCATAATGTTAACTGACGGTGTTGTCAAAATCATGTCACGAGCAAAACCCTGTGGGAGTTCTCTTTTCTTACCGATTTGCTTTTTGAAGGCTGCCAGCTCTTCTGCACTTGGCAGTTCTCCGAAAATGAGCAGGTAAGTTATTTCTTCGAATCCGAATCTGTCTTCATTTACACAGTTTTCAATAAGATCTTCAACGCTGTATCCTCTGTAATAAAGTCTGCCTTCTGTTGGAATCTTGTGGTTCTCACTGTCTTTAGTGTATCCGATTACTTCTCCGATTTTTGTAAGTCCGACAAGTACACCGGTACCATTGGCGTTTCGAAGACCTCTCTTAACATCATTTTCGATATATAAGTTGGTTTCTATATAGTTGCGTTCACATACTACTTCAGCACTGCTTTTGAGAAAGTCTTTGTGCTTGGCAGCATTCAGCTGGTTAATGTATTCTTCTCTTGCTGTATCTCGTACTGATTTTCTGATGCTCTTCTTCTGCTGAATTTTATCGCGCATACGCATCCGCCTCCTTTCATATATTCTTCATTAATATCGTTCCAGTATACCATAAATAGGGATGATAATCTATGGAGGAAAAACAGTGTATACAATTAATTGGATTTAACCTTGGTCCAGAGGTTGGAAATATATTCTTTTGTTTTGCGTGGCTGATAATGGAAAACTTCGTTTGCAGGATTTGATGAATCCGGGGCACAACCTGAGTTCCCTTTGTACTCAACATCACGAAAATACTCAAAGGTTGATTTGACGGAGTTGTCGTAGCCAATGTATCTGGTGTTGACCTTTGACACTTCACTGTCCAAAAAGAAGTCCATAAATTTATATGCCAGATCGGTATTTCGGCAGTACTTTGTGAGTACCATTGCATCCGCCCATTCATTAGTACCTTCTGAAGGAACGAAGTAGTCCATATTTTTATTTTCATTTATGATATAAGCGGCATCGCCGGAATAAACAACGGCCATTGCCTTACTGCCTGAAATCATGTTATCCATAACATCATCACCTACATATACAGGATTCATGGCGTCCTTTTGCTCAATAAGCCAGTTATACGCTTCTTTAAGCTTGCCTCTGTCCTTGGTATTCATAGAATATCCCAGAGACTTGAGGGCTATCATGAAAGAATCTCTTTCGGAATCGTACATGTAAATCTGATTTTTGTATTTAGTGTTTCGAAGAATATTCCAGCCTTGCTGCAGATCCTTTTTATCGACAATATTCTTGTTGTAGACAATTCCCACATTACCCCAGTAATAGGGAACAGAATATTTGCATCCCGGGTCGTATTCGTTATCTTTGAGATTTGAAAGGATGGCATTTTTTCTTGTAATTTTGCTCCAGTCGATTTTCTTGAGGTATTTTTCATCAATAAGTCGCTCGATCATGTAGTCGGAAGGAACGAGTATGTCGTAGGTTGAACCGCTCTCCAGCTTGGTATACATGGACTCATTGCTGTCATAGGTCTCGTAGACAACTTTGCAGTCATATTTTTCTTCAAAATCGGCAACAAGATTCATGTCCATATATTCACCGCCGTTAAACACTCTTAATGTCTGCTTGTTGGAAATAGCAGAAAACTGCGCGGCACATACTACTGCAATGACTGTAATGGTTGCGGTAACACTCCAGAATACGATTTTATCGCGTTTGCGGCTGCTTCGTTTTCGCATTACTTTGCCTGAGAGGGAAGGACGATTTTTTTTCTTTTCCTTAATTAGAGGCCACAGATTCATAGCGATAAGCCCTAGTGCAACTACCAGAATGAGGAGTGTGGACAGAGCATTTATTGTAGGATTTATTCGCTTTGTCATATTGTAAACAAGAATGGATATGTTGGAGACTCCATTACCTGTTACGAAGTAAGATACAATAAAATCATCCAGGGACATAGTGAATGCCAATAGCATGCCTGCAAAAATGCCCGGTTTGAGAAGAGGTACCACAACCTTTGTAAGAGCCTGGTAAGGTGTTGCACCCAGGTCCATTGCAGCATTGGGAAGATTTGAATCCATACTGCGGACTTTAGGATAAACACTTGTTATTACAAAAGGCGTGCAGAATACTATGTGCGCAAGGAGCATGGTAATATAGCCACGCTGCAGACCAGCGGAGCTGAATAAAATCATCAGGCTTATAGCAGTTACTATATCCGGATTCATGATAGGTACATTATTAATATTTAGCAGCCATTCCTTGAGCAGCCTGCGGCTTTTGGAAAGCCCGATAGCTGTTATTGTACCGAGAACCGTCGATATAATGGTGGAAAATATGGCTATGCTTATTGATACATATACTGCCGCAAGTATGTTCTGATCGGAGATCAGTTTGCCGTACCACTGCATGGAGAACCCTGTGAAATTCGTCAGAGATTTAGACGAATTGAAGGAAAAAAACATGGTAACGGCAATAGGCAGATAGAAAAAAAGAAAGCATAGGAGAATATAGAGTTTTGCTCCGATCTTTATTTTTTTTAATCTCATTCCTCTGCTCCTTTCTCTTCAGTATCGACACGTCTCATAAGGCTCATAATCAGAAGAATTGCTATGGCAAGGAGCATGGATATAGCGCTTCCAAAATTCCAGTTACCAATTGAAATGAACTGATTTTCAATAAGGTTACCAATGAGCATGTACTGGCGTCCACCGAGGAGTACAGGAACAACGAAGCTGGAAATTGAGCACAGGAAAACCAGTGTCACTCCGTTTATTATTCCCGGAACTGACAGCTTGAGTATTACCTTTTTGAAAGTCTGTAAATTGTTGGCTCCAAGATCCTTGGCCGCTTCAACAAGAGAATAGTCCATTTTAGTAAGTGATGTATGGATAGGTATTACCATAAAGGGCAGCAAATCGCATACGAGACCGATTATTACCGCAAAATTAGTGTACATCATCTCAGGGACCTCAATACCGAAGAAACCGAGTAGTTGGCTGACAAGTCCATTATCGGACAGCAGACTGATCCATGCATAGGTTCTAAGCAGTGTATTAATCCACATTGGGATGGTGACGATAAGTATAAGGATTCCCTGAACCTCATCATCAAACATGGATATGATATATGCCATGGGATATGCTAGAACAAGGCATATACCGGTTACGATAAGTCCTATCTCAAAGGACTTGATAAATACATCAAGGTAAACGGGATCTCCGATTTTCCTGAAATTATCAAGTGTGAAATGTATTGTTATAAGTGAATTGTCACCCCGTGTAACTGAATAAAGTACAATAAGCAGCAAAGGCAGTGCAATAAGTACAAATGACCAGACTACATAGGGGTAGGCAAGACCTTTGAAGTGTTTCATATTCCTGCTCCTCTAACTGATATGCATTACCTGAATGTCATAGGGATCAATGGTAAGACCGATTTTTTTACCGATATCATAGCTTTCGGTAGTGTGGACCTTGTATTTGCGGTATTTCGTTTCCACAAGATATTCATAGTGTACGCCCATAAATACCTTGGACACTATCTTGCCTGTAAGCTTGGCCTTATCGGCATCTACAACATCCATGTCCTCAGGTCTGAGTACCGCTTCAATTTCTTCATTAGGCTTGAAGCCCTTGTCTACACATTCCCATTCAATACCGTCGAATTTAACGAGGCAGTCGCGAATCATATTACCTTCCACTATGTTTGATTCACCTATGAATTCTGCAACAAAACGTTTTTCCGGTTCATTGTATATGTCCATTGGACTTCCAATCTGCTGGATTACACCGTCATTTATAACAACGATGGTATCAGACATTGAAAGGGCTTCTTCCTGGTCATGGGTTACAAATACGAAAGTTATGCCAACTTCCTTCTGGATTTTTTTAAGCTCAATCTGCATGCCCTTTCGAAGCTTGGCATCCAGCGCACCAAGGGGTTCATCAAGAAGAAGCACCTTAGGCTCATTTATAAGGGCTCGTGCAATGGCAACACGCTGCTGCTGTCCTCCTGAAAGCCTTGTAACGTCACGTTTTTCATATCCTTTAAGACCAACCATGGTGAGCATCTTATCAACACGCTGATTGATGATGTCATCATCAAGTCCTTTAAGCTTAAGTCCGAATGCAACGTTATCGCGAACATTGAGGAAAGGGAAGAGGGCATACTTCTGGAAAACGGTGTTGACTTCTCTCTTATAGGGAGGAAGTTTAGCGATGTTCTCACCGTTAAAAAGAACCTGACCGTTGCTTGGCTCTTCGAATCCGGCTATTATTCTGAGAATAGTCGTCTTACCGCAGCCTGAAGGTCCCAGTAATGTGAGAAATTCATTTTCATAAATGTCAAGATTAATGCCTCGGAGCACCTGCTGTTCTCCGAAGTTCTTTGATATATCTCTTAATTCGATGATTGTCTTGTTTTTCAATTATTTATCTCCTTCAAATACATTTGGTTCATATGCATAAGAATGCATACTAATATTATTTTTTTTGATAATAAATGTCAATAAGCTGTGATAAAATGTTCGTAAGCTGTGTCAAAAGGTTTAAAAATTACGGCTTTGGAGAGGAGATAATAACTGTTATGAAAATCAAAGGTATAACAGCAGCATTTTTCAGCCCTACAGGTAATTGCGAAAAAATTGCAAAATGTTTCGCGAATGCATTTGCAGAAACCGGAGAATGCAATATAAACATATGTGATTTCACCTTGCCGGAAGGCAGGAAGAGTGTCCTTGAACTTGGAAAGGATGATTATCTTCTTATGGTGCTCCCGGCGTATGCGGGAAGGATTCCCAATAAAATTCTGCCGTGGGTTCAGGAAGGATTCAGAGGTAACGAAACCGAGGCTACTGCCATTGTTTCGTTTGGCAACAGAAATCCGGACAGCACGTTAGGAGAAATGAAAAGAGAGCTTACCCGAAATGGATTTAATCTCATATCGGCAGGAGCTGTTGTTTCTGAGCATGCATTTACATCGGCTCTTGCAGGAGGAAGACCTGATGGGAAGGACATGGAAGCAATAAGGAAGTTCGCACGAATGACTTATGAAGAGACTGGAAAGGGAAAATGTGTGGACCTTAAGAGTAGGGAAGTAGTAGAAGACTATTATGTACCGAAACGTTCTGATGGGAAGCCTGCACTTTTTCTCAAGGCGAAACCTGTGAAAGACGATGCCAAGTGCAATAACTGCGGGTTGTGTGCTGGAGTGTGCCCCATGGGGAGCATAAGTGTTGAAAATACGGAAAAATGTACAGGAATATGCATTAAGTGCCACGGGTGTATTCGCAAATGTCCCAAGGGAGCCCGATTCTTTGATAATGAGGACCTGATTTCTCATAGAGAAATGCTGATAAATAATTTCGCAAAACCATGCGAAAACGAATTTTACATTTAAAAAATGCCGCCAGTATTGGCGGCATTTCACATCTCATATGGTTTTCAGGATTATTTAAGTTTATATTCCTTCTTGTACCATTTGTAATTATGTATGAATTCAGTCGTCTTGTTTCGCTCAAGGGTATCCAGATATTCATGTGATTCCAGTGTATTTTTGTCAAGCATCTGAATAACATAGATGGCAAGGTTTGAACAGTGGTCAGCAATTCTCTCCATATTGGTGAGAAGGTCAGCCAGAATAAATCCGAGTTCGATGGAACAATCGCCCGCCTTGAGTCGTTCAATATGCCTTTGCCTTATTACCACCGTGAGTTCGTCGATTACTTCCTCTAAAGGTTCGACATTTGAAGCTGAAGTCGTATCCTGATTAACGAAAGCTCTTACAGTGTTTGTAAGGATATCAAGTACCGCTTCACTGAGAACGTTGATATCATTCAGAGCGGATTTGCTGAAGGTATAATGCTTATCGTGGAGTTCCTGAGCCGATTGAGCAATATTCAGAGAATGGTCTGATATTCTCTCCAGATCGCCGATGGCCTGTAATTCAAGTGAGAGACATCTACTGTCTTCAGAAGCCATGTTTTTCTTACCCAGCTGGACGAGATACTTGCTGATCTGGTCTTCATAGTGATCTATTTCGCGTTCAGATGCTTGGATTTTATCAAAGACAGCCTGATCGTAATTGTGGAACAGACCGATAGCATCCTTTATGTCACCGAGGGCCTTTCTCGCCATTTCATCGACGAGAGTTTTGCTCTGCTGAAGTGCGAATGTGGGAGTAGCACTGAAACTCTCATCCAGTACGGCGAACGTGGTATCTTCTTCTGTATCCTTATCAGGGAACAGACGAATCATTACCAATTCAATGTATTTGGTGAATGGGAACAGAATAATAACTACGAATATATTAAAGCATGTGTGTATTATTGCGATGCCGGCAATTCCTGCACTCTGTCCCATGAATGCAAAATCCATGGCGCCGTGAAGGATGTAAAAGAGTGCCAGAAATACTGTGGCACCGATAAGATTTGCAATAAGGTATGAGAATGCAGCTCTTTTGCCGTTAGTTCCCTGACCGATACTTGCAATCATCGGTGAAATGCTGGCACCTACGTTCTGTCCTACAACCATTGGAACAACAACTGCATAACCGACAGGACTAGTAAGCGCAATAGCCTGCAGAATGCCGACTGATGCAGATGAACTCTGAACAATGGCAGTAAGGATAAGACCTACGGCGAATGCCAGGAAAGGATTGCTGAGAACCTCCATTGCATTGGTAAACTGCTGGCTTTCACTGAGTGGAGTCATGGCGTCACTCATTGTTGTTATGCCTGCCATAAGAACTGCGAAACCAATCATTATTTTACCGATGTTAACTTTCTTGGTGCTTCTCTTGCGGATTATGAATATAATGCCGATGAGTGCGAGAACAGGAGCAAATGATGATGGCTTAAGTAGCTGAAGGAAAAAGTTGTCGCTACTGATACCTGTCATTGACAGAAGCCATGCTGTTACTGTAGTACCAACCTTGGCACCAAGAATTACGTTTATGGCCTGCTGCAGGCTCATGATCTGTGAGTTAACAAGGCCTATGACCATTACTGTTGTAGCTGATGATGACTGGATTGCCGCAGTTACGCCGACACCAAGAAGCAGGGCTTTCAGTTTGTTTGACATAATTGCCTGAAGGATAGCTTCAAACTTGCCTCCTGCAAGCTTCTCAAGACTGTGGCTCATTACATTCATTCCATAAAGGAAGAAAGCAAGACCACCTGCAAGAGTAAGAACACTGAAAAAGTTCATTCGTATAATTCTCCTTAATAACTTACAAAATGTTCGTTTGATGGTGAGGCTGAATTAGATGAAACACTCACCAATATAATAATAGCCATGATGATGACAATTTTCAAGATAATATGATACAATTAACGATGTAAGAATATTACAGACGGAGGGAAAAAGCGATGAACAACAGATTAAAGGCTAATTTAGCAGCCTTCATAACAGTTTTTTTATGGGCGTCAGCATTTCCGCTGACTAAAATAATAGGCGTACAGATTTCAGCCAATCCTCTTTGTTTCCTGAGATGCATCATAGCTGCACTTCTTATGGTATGCATAGGACTCGTTTCCAAAAGTCCGGGACTTCGTCTCCGCAAACTTTCAGCCAAAGGAGATTTGCTTTACTTTATAGCTGCAGGAGCAACAGGTTTTGCCTTTTATTTTGTTTGCTTCAACAAGGGTCTGGAAACTTTAACATCTGCAGAAGCTTCGGTAATAGCGGCAACAGCACCGGTAATTACTTCTATTCTCTTATATTTCATTTTTAAGGAAAGAATCAATATTGTGGGATGGATTTCCATTGTTGGAGCTTTTGCGGGAGTTGCAGTGATGCTTATGTGGAATGGTGTATTCTCAATTAAGGTGGGAGCACTGTGGTTGTTAGCTTTATCTGTATCCTTCAGCTTCTACAGTATTATCAGCAGAAGGCTTACAGAAAAGGGATACAATTCTCTTGAAATAGTTGCATACGGAGCTCTTTTCGGATCACTTTTCATGGTGATTTTCCTGCCACAGACTGTAACGGAACTTTCGAAGGCCGATATGCCTGCAATTCTTTCCGTAATATATCTGGGTCTTATGCCGACAGGCGTATCTTATATACTCTGGTCTAAGGCAATAGAACTTTCCGAAAGAACAAGTGAAATTACAAACTATATATTTGTAACGCCGCTGCTATCAACGGCAATGGGATTCATGATGCTTCGTGAGGTACCTGATGTTGCCACAATTGCGGGAGGTATAATAATAATACTGGGTGTTGTTACATTCAGCCTCAAAGGAACCCCCAAAGAGCTATAGCGGGGAGAAGAGGCGGAGAATAAAGAAAATTGAATAAGTAAATGAAAAAACAGAGTCGGCTCAATGTAAACCGGCTCTGCTTTATTGTTAAGATATTTGCAAGAATTAGCCTGCAGTGTAAACCATAGGTTCTTCTTCACCTGTCATTACTCTGAGTGCACCCTCTGCTAATGCGAGAAGCTCATCTTCGCCAGGGTAAATAGTGATAGGTGCAATCCAGCTGCATCTTTCTTTGATACCGTCAACTACGAATTCGTCACGAGCGATTCCACCTGTGATAAGAATCTGATCAACATCGCCGCAAAGTACTGTTGCAGCACCACCGATATCCTTTGAAATCTGAAGCACGAATGCATCCATGATAAGCTTAGCCTTCTCATCGCCGGCTTCAATCATATTGTCAACATCAATCATGTTGTTTGTGCCTAAATGAGCAGCGAAGCCACCCTGTCCTACAAGCTTCCTTTTCATTTCTTCCAGTGTGTATTTACCAGAGTAGCAGAGTTCTACGAGAGGACCCACAGGAAGTCTTCCTGCACGTTCAGGTGAGAAGCATCCGTCACCATCGAGAGCCTGTGGAACTTCAATCATCTTTCCCTTCTGATGAGCAGCAACACTTACACCGCCGCCAAGGTGAATGATGATAAGGTTAAGGTCATTATAGTGTGCGTTGATGTCATTAGCATATCTCTTGCCGATTGCCTTCTGGTTAAGTGCATGAACAACGCATGTTCTTGGGATTTCAGGCAGTCCTGAAATTCTTGCTGCAGGCATAAGTTCATCAACAACAACAGGGTCGCAGATGTATGCTTTAACGCCTATTTCTGATGCGATTTCTCTAGCAAGTACGCCACCCAGATTTGAGGCATGCTGGCCTGTTCTGCCGATGAGAAGATCGTGATATACAATATCTGTAACTTCATAAGTACCGCCTTCAATTGGCTTGAGGAATCCACCACGACCTACGCAAACATCGAGGCTGTCAAGGGAAATGTTGTTCTCCTTGAGAGCTTCCTCGATAATGTCTTTTCTGAATTCCTTCTGGTCAGCGATTTTCTCATATTTAGCAAGTTCTTCTGTGCTGTGTCTGAGAGTTTTGTCAAAAACTTTATTTGTGTCTTCAAATACTGCAATCTTGGTTGAAGTTGAACCAGGATTGATGATTAAGCTTCTAATTGCCATAAATAATACCACTCCTACCAAATTATATTAATTAACGTTACCGCTATAATATATCATATATGATTAATAAATGGAAACACAAAAATCTAACGTGAGGAGAGGGTGTACATGCCGTCTGTGAGACATATAAAAAATGAAAAAGTTATTGACTTGATAATCTTCATCAAGTACAATGTGCGTGTAGTTTAATAATGCCAAAGGCTGTGATGGGAAATAGTATCTTTAAGGAGACTGAACAGAGAGTTGCTGTGTGGTGAGAAGCGCGTAGTTACTTATTGAGAATACATCCCGGAGCTGCACACTGAACGCTGATTGCAATAGGCTATTAGGATGTGACGGGTGTGCCCGTTAAAGCACAAGAGTATAATCATAACTGAGTTATGACGTACTTGATGAGGTCGTTGCCGTGAGGCGATGATGAACTGAGGTGGTACCGCGGTAATACACCGCCCTCTGTTTACAGAGGGCGGTTTTTATATGTCTGATACATAAGCCCGAACCAGCCTTCTGATATTGCAAAATTTTATCTTAAGGAGGATGTATTATGGGCGTTAAAATGATAAGTGCACTCATGCTGATTGTGTTCTTTGCAGTAATGATCAGTGTTGGATTTCGCACAAGAAAAAGAGCAACATCTGTAGATGGATTCGTACTTGGAGGTCGTTCGGTAGGACCGTGGATTACGGCTTTTGCATTCGGAACATCTTACTTTTCGGCAGTTATCTTCGTAGGTTATGCAGGTCAGTTCGGCTGGAACTTTGGTATGGCGGCAACCTGGGCCGGACTTGGAAACGCATTTATCGGTTCACTTCTGGCATGGAATATTCTGGGAAGAAGAACAAGGATAATGACACAGCATCTGGATGCCAAAACCATGCCGGACTTTTTTGGCAAAAGATTTGACTCAGTTAAGCTTAAGGTCATAGCATCAGTAATTGTATTTATATTTCTGATTCCTTACACTGCATCACTTTATAACGGTCTTTCATCACTGTTCGGACTCGTGTTTAATGTGCCATACTGGGTGGTAATTGCCATTATGGCAGTTCTTACAGGATTCTATGTAATCTTCGGTGGATACATGGCTACTGCAATTAATGATTTCATTCAGGGCATTATCATGCTCTTTGGAATCAGTGCAGTAATATGGGCAGTACTGCACGATAACGGTGGTCTTGTGGCTGCAACTCAGAAACTTTCAGAGGTTCCTGCAGAAGGATGGAACAATGGTGCTTTCTCATCATTTCTCGGACCTGACCCACTGGCACTGCTTTTCGTTGTGATATTAACATCACTGGGTACATGGGGTCTGCCTCAGATGGTAGGTAAGTTCTATGCCATTAAGAGCGAGAAGGACATTCACAAAGGAACGGTCATATCGACAGTTTTCGCTATTATCGTAGCAGGCGGATGTTACTTCCTGGGAGGGTTCGGCAGACTTTATGCGGACAAGATTCCATACCAGCCAGATGGTGTAACTCCATTCTTTGATAAAATTGTTCCGACAATGCTCTCAACACTTCCGGCAATTGTAATTGCAGTTGTAATTGTACTGGTTCTTTCAGCATCAATGTCAACACTGTCATCTCTGGTGCTTACATCAAGCTCGACATTTACACTTGATGTAATCGAACCTGCAAGCAGGAGGGAGATATCAGAAAAAAATCAGGTTACAATAATGAGACTGTTTATAGTGTTCTTCATTCTTGTATCGGCGGTAATTGCAGTTGTTAAGGATGCTCATCCTGAAATCACATTTATTGCACAGATGATGGGCATATCCTGGGGAGCATTAGCAGGAGCATTCCTGGCGCCGTTCCTCTATGGACTTTACTGGAAAGGAATCACAAAAACTTCAGTAATAGTATGCTTCATATGGGGTTGTGCTGTTGAAATTCTTCAACTGTTCATTTCTCTCGGTGGAATAGATATCAGCGGATGGGGTACCTTCATGGGATACATCTTTGCATCATCAATCAGGTCCGGTGTTCTTGCCATGGTAGGAGGATTAATCATTGTACCTGTAGTGAGCAAGCTGACAAAGAGAATGGACATGCCGACTGTTGACAATACATTCGCATGTTATGATGAAGAGGTATCGGTTAAGAAGACAGAAGCTCTTGACTAAAGGTAAATTCAAGATTTGAAATCAGGTAATAAAAAGGGATGTTTGCAAACTGGTGCAGACATCCCTTAATTGATGATATAAATATCAGAATACCTGTCATAACCATTGGACATGTATCTGTTTTTACTGGTCGTAAATCTCGCAATATGTCTTTTGCGGGATGTTTTCATAAATCCATTTGGCATTGTCAATGCTCAGCCTTATGCAACCTTTTGAGACGGATTTTCCCAAAGTCGGATCCTGAACTTCGAGGGGTTCACTTGCGATTTCATAAGGTACGGAATGGAAGAGATATACATCCCATATTTTTGTTGCATACCAGAGTCTTCCACCCTCAGAATCAAAGTGTTTGAAATGATATGCATTGGTTCTTTCGGTGCCCATTCTGTATACGGCTCGCGGAGTTTCATGTCCCGGACGGCCGTCGGACATATCCCAGTAGTGAAGTCTGTTCCAGTTACCTTTGGAACCCTGATAAACCCCGACTTTATGAGTGCTGCAGTTAACGAGCAGAAGATAATCGGTATCGCTTGCAATGCCATCGGCTTTGGCGTCCATTTTGGCAAGGTCCGTATCCTGCTTCAGTTTACCGTTATGACCAAAGGTATATTTTTCACCGTCAATCGTTTGATTACCGGTAACCATTACACCTGAGTTTTTATCGAAGTAAAAAGTTTCTCCGTTTATTTCCTGCCATCCAGTGCACATTTTACCATCGGTATCATAGTAATATATGCTACCATTGTCTTCATAAAAGCCTATGATTTTGACACTGTCAGAGGCTGCCCTGTCAGCCCGTGATAACAGAAGAGCTCCGGCTCCCAGCGCTACGAGAAGTGCCAGAAAGACAATTATCATTTTCTTTGAAATCCCTGTTTTCATTCCTCTCTCCGTTTCCATAACATAATGATTATTCAATTATAAGTTTACCGTGGTTCATAGTCAACTTAACAGTGGGGTGACATTGATATTAATATGGTTGACAATACGAAAATGAGTTTATATAATCAAGGTGTATTAATCATAGAGCAGAGGTCGGAATTATGAATATTAAGGAACTTGCGGACAAAGTAATCAACGATGGTTACAGAATTACACGTGAAGATGATTTAAGCGTGTTTCTGGACTGTGAACTTGATGAGCTTTGTCGTGAGGCAGATAGAATAAGAGAAAAAATGTGCGGTGATAAGGTTGAACTGTGTACCATAGTAAATGGAAGAAGCGGTAAATGCGGAGAGGACTGCAAATTTTGTGCACAGTCAGTTCATCATAATACGGGATGTGAACAGTATGAATTCCTCGATGAGGATGAAATACTCAAACTTGCCAAAATCAACGAAGGAGAGATTGTAGACAGATACAGTATTGTAACGTCAGGAAAATCGCTGACAGGCGACAATTTTGATAAGGTGTTAAAAGCTTTTGAAAGACTTAGAAGAGAATGCAGAATGGATTTTTGTGCTTCTCTAGGGTTTCTTACAGATGAGCAGTTTGAAGAGCTGGTTAAAGCAGGCGTAACAAATTATCATGCCAATATAGAGACGTCCAGAGGATATTTCCCGCAGATCTGCACGACTCATACATTTGAAGATAAAATTGACAATATCAGAAGGGCCAGGAAGGCAGGACTTCACGTGTGTTCCGGCGGAATAATCGGAATGGGCGAAACTCCGGAAGACAGACTTGATATGGCCATGTCTCTGGCTGAACTTGAGATTGAATCAATTCCGATTAACGCACTCATGCCAATTGAAGGGACACCTTTGGAAAATATGCCTCAGATAACAGAAGAAGAAATTCTGAGAACAGTTGCATTCTTCAGATTCATCAATCCCTCTGCCAAGATAAGACTTGCAGCAGGCAGGGCAATTATGACAAACAACGGCGAAGCTGCTTTCGCAGGTGGTGCCAGTGCAACGATTACCGGAAACATGCTGACAACTTCTTCATCAACAATAAGAGCGGACAAGAAGCTTCTTGAAGGCATGGGCCGAAAAGTAATACGTTCCTATGATGAGAAATAAGAAATTTAATAGGTAAGTTAATTGATTTTGCAAATTAGAAAATCTTCATAAACCCAATTCCAAAAGACCCCGGAGCGAAAAATTTCGCTCCGGGGTCTGACTTTGCAGGTTTGTTCTATGCGAGGAAACCGTTGATGATTTCCTGTTCTGCCTCTTCAGGAGTAAGTCCCAAAGTCATAAGCTTAATCAGCTGGTCTCCGGCAATTTTGCCTATTGCTGCTTCGTGGACAAGTGATGCGTCAAGATTTACTGCATCCAGTTCAGGGATTGCCAGAACTCTCGCACTGTCCATAAGAATAGCATCACATTCTGTGTGACCTGTACATTCGGCATTTCCTATAATTCTTGAAACATATTTCTGATATGAATTGTCTCGTGCTACGGACCTTGAAACAACATCAGCGGATGAACCGTCTCCATTAAGTTCGGTTAAATATTCCGAAACAGCAGTCTGTGTACCATGAGTCATCAGTCGTTCTCTGACAATCAACTTGGCGTCCTTATCCAGTTTCGCCACTGTTTTACGGATTGTTGAGTCAACGCCCTTAATCTGAACCATTTCCATTTCGACGGATGAACCTTCTTCCTGATACACTTCAGTTACAGGATTGAGGATTCTTTTGCCCTTGCCGTCGCCGTCGCCATAGTGATTTTCTATATACTGAACGCGTGCGTTTTTACCTACGAAAAATCTGTGTATGCCATCGTGCTGAGAATCATCGTTGCCACAGTTGTGTATGCCACATCCTGCGATGATTTTCACATCGGCATTATCAGCGATATAAAAGTCATTATATACAACGTCGGTCATACCACTTTCGTCGATAACAACAGGAATGTACATAGTTTCTCCCTGACAGTCCGATGAAATGTGAATGTCTATACCGGGGTTATCCTGCTTGGATGTAATATTGATGTTATCAGTAACCTGACGAGCCGCCATGCCACCATTGGCTCTAATATTAAAAGCACCGCCGGGACTGCATGAAAGTCCGGCAATTTCCTGAAGCAGGTTTTTCTGTGCAGCTGTAAGATCTGCCATTTAGCAACCCTCCTTTTCATGTGTCATGTTCATTTTGCCGCAAAGACCGCCCTCAAGGCTTGCACCGAGAATGTCAACGAGGAGTTCATCCTTGGTACCCTGTTTGCTGACCTTGCCGCCGTCGAGAATTATAATCTCATCTGCAATGTTCAGGATTCTTTCCTGATGGGAAATGATAAGAACCGTGCCGTGAAGCTGTTCCTTGATATTTTCAAACACCTTAATGAGATTCTGGAAAGACCAAAGGTCAATGCCGGCTTCCGGTTCGTCAAAGAGTGACAGCTTAGTGCCGCGTGCAAGGACTGAGGCGATTTCAATTCGCTTAAGTTCTCCGCCTGATAGTGATGGATTCACTTCTCTGTCAATGTAATCACGGGCGCAAAGTCCTACTGCGCTCAGATAATCACAGGCCTCTATTGTGGACAGCTCCCTTCCTGAAGCCAGCTTGATAATGTCGCTTACCTTGATGCCCTTGAATCTTACAGGCTGCTGCAGTGCGAAACTGATGCCCATATTGGCTCTTTCGGTAATTGTCTTGTTTGTGATATCCACACCGTCAAAGATAATCTGGCCGGAGGTAGGCTGCTCAATTCCCATAATAATACGTGCGAGAGTCGATTTACCGCTACCGTTAGGTCCGGTGATTACGAAATATTTATCATCGCTGAGAGTAAGACTGACATCGTCTAATATTCTCCTGATATTGCCATCGTCATTTGTAACTTCAAATACGATATTTTTTAGTTCTAACATAAACATACCTCAACATACTGTACTTATTTAGTAAATCATACCGATTAATTTTAGAATGAAATAGATAAAACTGCAAGTCCTATTTATGCTATAATATATAAAATTGTAGAAAGAAGGGAGTATGAAAATGAAGAAATGTCCTAATTGCGGCATGAATTTTGGTGATGACAAGCTTCTGTGTCCCAATTGCGGAAGCACTCCGGTAAGTGTGGAGACAGAGAATGCTTTTTTTAATAGCAACAGAGGTAATGGGAATTCGGAACGTAAGCTGGAGTGGTATGAGAGCACCTGGTTTATTGTATTGTCTTTCTTTATATTCTGGCCCGTTGCAGTTGCGATGATAGTTCTCAGATGCAGCAGAAACAATTCATACAATTCAATGAACGATGTGAAGCTGAGCGGTTACAGTTACAGTAACGGAGCAGGTGGAACGAGCAGCGATGATGCAATGGATGCGAAATTTTCTCCACATCCTGCATCAAAACGTGTCAGAACCGGAAGCGTGGGCAAACTCATTATAGGTATAATATGTCTGAGTATAGGTCTGATGATTATGTTTGAGAGTGTAGTTGACAGTGAAGAAAATGTGGCCGGCATTATGGCATCATCAGGATTGTTCATTGCCATAGGTCTCGTTCTCATTATCGTATTTGCCGTGGATAACAAAGACTGGCACAAGTATGAGGCTCTTGTTGACAACAGAGGAAATACGCGCATCAGCTTTATTGCATCACGTCTTGGTATCAAGGAGAGCAAAGCGCGAAACAAACTTCAGAAGATGATTAACAAAGGATTTCTGAACGAACCCGAAAATAACATAGGTGCATATATAAACGGCGAGTACGACCTGGTTGTAATGACAAGAAACGGCAGACCTATAGTTCCTGTAGAAGAAACTATGGCAGAAGATATCGCAAGCAAGAGAGCCAAGGCTGAGGCAGAGGCGGACAAAGCAAGAAGAGCTGGAGCTGTTTCGGCGGAGGACAAGCTGCTCGTTGCAATAGAGGATGGTGTCAATTTTACGAAAGACGTTGAGGTTATAAGGTACCTCAAGCGTATGGAAAAGTCCGTAAGAAGCATAAAACAGCAAATTGAAGAAGCGCCTGAGAAGGCTGATCTTAAGAGTGTTGCCAATATGAGGAATTCATATATTCCAAGTACTATGGAACTGATTTACAAATATGTCAAGCCTGATATAACAGAAGAAAGCCGAGCCAATATCAAGGGAATGTTTGCCACTCTTGCATCTGCATTTTCGAATCTTGATAAGAAGCTAAAGAAGCAGGATGATATAGAAATGGAAGCGGAAATAGAAGTAATGAAGCAGACTCTTGCAAGAGATGGACTGCTGGATTCCGATTTTGATATTTAAGTCGTGAACGAGTTGATATGAGAGGAGAAACAGATGGCAGAAGTAATGTTAGCAGAAAAGAACAAGGATTTGATAATGCCTACATTGGAGCTGGATTCAATTGACGATCCCGTAGTGAACCAGATGGAAGTTAAAGATGCAGAAGCTTTTAGAATGCAGCAGTTTTCACCGGAAGAAGTTGCTCAGATTAATGAATTTGCCGAAAAAATTGATCTTCATGACAGCAACCTGATGGTTACATACGGTGCGGGAGCACAGAAACGACTGGCGGATTTCAGTGAGGAAACTCTCAAGCAGGTAAGAAACAAGGATCTGGACGAGATAGGAACTCTTCTCAGTGGTCTTATGGTTGACCTTAAGCATGAACCTGAGCAGAAGAAGGGCCTTAAAGCTCTTTTCAGCAAGGGTGCAGGTAAGGTTGAAAGCGTCAAAGCATATTACGGCAAGGTGGAGAAGAGTATTGATTCAGTAGCCGAATCTCTCGAAAAGCATCAGCAGACGTTACTCAAGGACGTGGCAATACATGACAGACTTTATGAGAACAACAAGAACTATTTTAAAGAACTGACCATGTATATTGCAGCAGGTAAGGTGGCACTTAATAAGGCTCTTAATGAGGAACTGCCTGCCATAAAAGCAAAGGCGGAGCAGACAGGACTTGCAGAGGACGCTCAGGAAGTAAGGGACTTTTCCAACATGTGTGAACGTTTTGAGAAAAAACTTCACGATCTTGATTTAACAAGAGCAATATGTCTGCAGAATGCTCCTCAGATAAGATTGACCCAGAGCAACGCCATTGTGCTCAGCGACAAGATTCAAACAACACTGATGAATACAATTCCAATGTGGAAGAACCAGCTTGTTATCACAATGGGTCTTGCACATAACAAGGAAGCGGTGCGCGCACAGAGGATGGTTACAGACACAACCAATGATATCCTCAAAAAGAATGCGGAACTTTTACATCAGGGTACAGTTGAGGTTGCAACTGAGAATGAGAGAGGAATTGTTGATATAGAGACTCTGCAGCATACTAATCAGGAACTTATGGATACCATTGATGAGCTTATGAGAATTCAGGAAGAAGGTAGAACGAAGAGACAGCAGGCAGAGCTGGAACTTGTGAATATTGAAAACAAGCTCAAATCCAAAATGCTGGAAATAAACAGCAGCAGATAACCGGATACAAGAGGGTGGTTATGTGTGGATGAAAGGCATTATTTGTTCATTAAATCGTCACATTCTCAACTCTAAATCGGCACAGTGAGAAGGTATATTATAATTGTTCCAAAGAACAAGAGAATCCTTCCTCTCTAAAACGATAATGATAAAGTAATAACGGACGAGAAGCAGCTCAGTACACGAGTTGCTTCTTTGCATTTGTGCAAAAAACAATAATGCAACAATATATTAGATTGTTTAAAACCCATTTACATAATGGTATAATAAATGAGATTTGGATATTTAATGTAAGTGAAAGTATGAAACAGTATGAAAGAAATTAAAACTTTAAATGAATTGAAGATTGGAGATAGCGCAGTCATAACCGAGGTTGGCGGTGAAGGCAAACTGAGGCAGCACTTCCTTGATATGGGTGTAATACCCGGTGCAGAGATAACACTTATTAAGCTAGCCCCCATGGGAGACCCCATGGAACTGCAGATACATGGATACGAGCTTACCCTGAGAGTTGCGGATGCTGCCAAAATAGGAATAAAACCAATTGAAAAAAGAAAAAATGCACATATTTACATAGATAAATTATCTGATAAAGAACACCCGGGATTAGGTGAGGGCGGTAAATTCCACCAAAAGGGTGACGGCAATCCTCTGCCTAAGGGAACAACTCTTACTTATGCACTTCTCGGTAATCAGAACTGCGGCAAGACCACACTTTTTAACAGATTAACCGGCTCAAATCAGCATGTGGGCAATTTCCCTGGTGTAACAGTTGATAGGAAAGACGGTGTGATTAAAGGGCACGATAATACCTTAATTACAGATTTGCCGGGAATATATTCCATGTCGCCATATAGCAGCGAAGAAATTGTATCCAGGAATTTTGTTCTTAACGAGAAACCGACGGCCATTATTAACATCATTGATGCTACGAATATTGAACGAAACCTGTATCTTACCATGCAGCTTCTGGAAATGGAATGTCCTATGGTAATTGCACTCAACATGATGGATGAGGTGAAAAATAACGGGGGATCAATAGATGTCAACCACCTTGAATCATTGCTGGGAGTTCCTGTAGTACCGATTTCAGCTGCAAAAAATGAAGGTATTCAGGAACTGATAGATCATGCTATTCATATTGCAAGTTATCAGGAAGTTCCCGGAAGAATGGATTTCTGCGATGAAAATGACAAAGGCGGAGCAGTACACAGATGCATTCATGCGGTAAGCCATCTTATATCAGACCATGCAGAAGAAGCGAAGCTGCCTGTAAGATTTGCGGCATCAAAGGTTATTGAGGGAGATAACCTCGTACTTGAAAAACTCAGTCTTGACC
Organism: Bacillota bacterium; assembly: GCA_030525285.1. GTDB lineage: Bacteria > Bacillota > Clostridia > Peptostreptococcales > Anaerovoracaceae > Lentihominibacter. The sequence continues at coordinate 46,948 of JAUNFA010000008.1, forward strand.
AGAACGAAAAAGAAATGTTAGAGCATATAATCCAGCAGATGGAATATGAATCAGGTCTTGACAGAAGTGCGGCAATAGCAGACATGAGATTTTCTTTCATAGAAAAGGTCTCCGAGGGTACTGTAGTCAAGCCGGCAGAAAGCAAGGAACACAAGAGAAGTAGAATGCTGGATAGGGTACTGACTGGTAAATATACGGCTATACCACTGTTCTTCGGAATAATGATGCTGGTGTTTTATCTGACTTTTAATGTGATTGGGGCATGGCTTCAGGGACTGCTCGAAAACGGCATTTCCCTGCTTATGGGAACAGTCGATAAGATTATGGTAAATGCCCAGGTGAGTGAACCGATTCACAGTCTTGTAATAGATGGAATTTTCAAGGGCGTTGGAAGTGTATTGAGCTTCCTGCCTATAATTGTTACATTGTTTTTCTTCTTGTCATTGCTGGAAGACAGCGGATATGTGGCAAGAGTAGCTTTCGTAATGGATAAGCTTCTGCGAAGAATAGGACTTTCGGGCAAAAGCATTGTGCCCATGCTTATCGGTTTCGGATGCACTGTTCCAGCAGTTATGGCAACGAGAACTCTTCCATCAGAAAGAGACCGCAAAATGACCATACTGCTGACACCTTTCATGAGCTGTACGGCAAAGCTTCCGATTTACGCATTTTTTGTAAATGCTTTTTTCCCGACAAGGGGCGGACTTATAATGACCGGTCTTTATGTGCTCGGAATAGTCATAGGAATTTTAGTTGCTTTTCTGTATAGAAAATTCATATTCAAGGGTGAAGCTGTACCTTTCATAATGGAGCTACCTAATTACAGGCTGCCGGGAATCGGGAATGTCTTAAGACTTATATGGGATAAGGCCAAGGATTTTCTCTCGAGAGCATTCTCAGTAATTATGATAGCAACCATCATAATATGGTTCCTGCAGAGTTTTGATTTCAAAATGCATATGGTCACAGATTCACAAGACAGTATGATGGCGGCAATCGCAGGATTTATCGCACCTATATTGCAGCCTGTGGGACTTGGAGATTGGAGAATATGCACTTCCCTAATTTCAGGCATAATGGCCAAAGAAAGTGTTGTCTCGACTCTTGGAATACTTTATCCGGAAAGCATTACTGCAGCCCTTACTTCAGCACAAGCAGCTTCAATGCTGGTATTCAGCTTGATATACACACCATGCGTGGCTGCTATTGCCGCAATCAAAAGAGAACTGGGAGGCAAATGGACTCTAGGGGTTATATTCTGGCAGTGTGCCCTGGCGTGGATAGTTGCACTTGTTGTATATAGAATAGTTTTGTAAGGAGGATGAACCATGCCTTCTCAATTATTGGCTCTGGCACTTATACCGGGTCTCTTGATAATTTTTTACATTTACAGGAAGGACACGGTGGAAAAGGAACCGAGAGGCCTTATCATAAAGCTCATTGTTCTGGGAGCATTATCGTGCATTCCGGCAGCTGCTGCAGAGGCATTTATGGACGCACACTTTGTTGTTAATTCTTCCAGACTTGCGTGGGCAGCGTCAAATGCATTTATTTCTGCGGCACTTTGTGAAGAAGTGTGCAAGTTTGCACTGCTTTATCTCGGATCCTGGAAAAACAGGAATTTCGATTACAGATTTGATGGAATAGTATATGGTGTGTCTGTAGCAGTGGGATTCGCACTTCTTGAAAATGTAATGTATGTGGCTGACGGTGGTTTTGAGACGGCGCTTATGAGAGCTGTTCTTGCAGTGCCGCTACACGCCTTCTGTGGTGTCTTCATGGGAGTATTCTACGGGGGCATGATGAAACACAATGTTAACGGCAACAGCGGGGGAAAGGTGAGATGCCTTATAGGAGCATTGGCAGTACCTATAATGATTCACGGTACATATGACACCTTCGCATTTTTGGGAGATAACATTTCAACAATACTTCTGCTGGCGTTTACAGCAATTATGTATGTTGTGGCCATAAAATATGTCAGCAAGTTTTCGAGGGAAGACTGGAATGCAGGATTTTATCGTCTTAGCAGAGAAGAAAACACGGCGAATCATTCAGTAATTCTCAGATGTCCTAGATGTGGATGTTATTTGAGACTTCCAGTTGGTGCAGGCAAGATAATTGTAACGTGTACCAGGTGCGGCAACAGATTTGAAAGTCATACATAGGAAATAAGAGGTAAGAAGATGGATAACAAAAGAAATTATATGGATCAGTTGAAGGCTCTGGACCAGCTGGCGGGAGAGATGGAAGGGTATTCAGATGCTTTGGAAAGCATGCCGCAAATGGATGACATGATGGGAATGCCGCAAATGGGTGATATGTTCGGAGAAATGCCCGGAATGTCCGGAATGCCTGGCGGTCCTAAGGATATTATGATTTATGATACGGTTGTAGTTCATGGATTGAATGGAGATTACAAGATTTCTTTTGAAGAGACTGAAGAGGGATTGGCAATTAATGTGATTAAATAAAGAGTGCAAGATTAAGGTGCGTACAGAGGAGGAAATCGGTTGAGCGAAAATTTTATTATTTGTATTGAAGCAGTACTTCCAATGTTCATTCTTCTTGCCATTGGTTATGCGACAAGAATCGTAGGACTGGTAAATGATTCTGAAGCGGACAAGCTTAACAGTCTGGCGTTTAAGATACTGTTTCCATTCCTTATGTTTAACAACATATACAGCACCGATATATCAGAATCAGTGAACAGAAACCTCATAGTGTTTGCGCTTGCTGCCATAGGAATTGTGTATTTTGTGGCAACGCTCGTTGCATTGCGCGTTGAGAGGATGCCTCAAAGCAGGGGAGCGATGATTCAGGCGATTTACCGAAGTAATTTCGTGATAATGGGTCTGCCTCTTGCTACAAACATATATGGACACGGAACCATTGGTGTTACAGCAGTTATGGTTGCTATAGTGGTTCCTGTTTACAATGTTCTTGCGGTCATTACTCTTGAGATTTATCGCAAAGGTAAGATAAAGGTTCATAAGATAATTAAAAATGTGCTTACGAATCCGCTTATAATAGGCGCGGTTGCAGGAATAGTCTGCGCACTTTTCCGTGTGAATCTGCCAGGTGTGGTTGAGACAACCATATCCCAGCTGGCGGCTTGTGCGACTCCTGTCGGAATAATGATTCTTGGTGCATCTTTCAGGTTAACATCAGTAAAGGCACAGACTGTGAATCTCGTGATATGCCTTATCGGCAGACTGATTGTGGTGCCCGGAGCGGTTCTTACAACAGCGGCATTAATTGGAATAAGGGATATTAATTTTGTAACCCTCATTGCAATTTTCGCTTCGCCTTGTGCACTGTCATCATATACGATGGCAAGGCAGATGCATTCTGATTATCATCTGGCAGGGAACACAGTTGTTTTCAGTTCTGCCTTATGCTGCTTTACAATGTTTATGTGGTTGTATGTCTTCAAAAGCATGGGAATATTTTAATAAGAAAATTACCATAAGAGGTGTTGCGTCGGGCGGCACCTCTTTTATGATGGGAGAAAGCATGTTGCTTATGGAAAAAATTGACAAATAAAGACAAGCACTGTATAATTGATGGAAATAAATGGTAATGAGTAGGCGGCTGTGGCTGTAATAGTGGGGACGTTACGGCTACAAAGTCAAATTGTAAAAGAAAGGGGAAGATTAACCGTTATAAGGTTAATACAGGGTGATTATGAGATTAAATTATGATTTGCGAAGACGGAGAACCATAGTGTTTATCCTTGTATTTGTAATGCTTGCAGCTGTTATGTGGACAGGCAGTTCTTTTGCAGCTCTTACTGCAGGTAAGTCAGGCAAAAGCACGTGGGTTTATATGGGTGCAGGCAAGGACGGTAAGGCATACAAGTCCGTTAATACAGGAAATAAACAACCAAGATATACTGTCAAGGTTGGCGGTGGATCTTATGTAGGATATTGCATTAATCCAGATAAAGGATGGGGAACCGGAACAAAAATGACGGCAAGGTCTTTTGAAGTTTCAAAAGCTTTGAGCAAAATTCCCAAGCAAAGACAGGAATTGTTAAGTTATGTGCTTCTTTATGGATTTAATAAGGGCAAAAGTGCACCTTTTGGTAACAGCAATGATTATTATGCGGCGACACAGGCGCTTGTATGGCAGGTGCTTCAGGGTAATGTAATAATGAATGAAGAGGGCGACTGGACCCAAAACAGCACTTCAGACAAGAAGTATAAGCTTATCAAAGGACACTCATACGGTGTTAAATGTTACAATCACATTAAACAGGAGATTTCCAAACATGTTAAGTGTGCTTCCTTTGCGAGCAGAACTGAGGATGAGACGACAGCGAAGGTGATGAAGTACAATTACAAGACTAAACGATGGTCTATTTCACAGGAGGACTCTGTGAAGGGGAATTACCTGAAAAAAGTGGGCGGATCCAGGGAACTTTCAATGAACAGAAGCGGATACAAGTATACCTTCGCCACAGGGGAAGCAGGAAATTATAAAGCAGTATTAATGAATGACAGAAATTACGGAACAGGACAATCCGCAATGGTATTCGATTCGTCCAACTCTGGTATACAGTCTGTAGCATTGGGAGCTACCGACATGAAGAAGTTTTATGCAGTCTTCACAACGGAGAAGGAAGGCCACGGCAAAATCGTCAAAATTGATGAAAAGGGTAATCGCATGGCAGGATTCAGCTTTAGAATTACGTGTGATGAAAATGGATATGATGAGACTCTTACCACAGATGATAATGGTGAAATAAGTGTGGTACTTTTTCCAGGAGAGTACATTGTGAATGAAGTGCTTACATCTGAACAGCTTAAAGATAAATGGAATCAGGCGGAACCTGTGAAGCTCATTGTTAAAGAAGGAGAAACGAGCGTTGTAGAGATAAAGAATACGCGGGATAAAAGTGCATCTTTGAAGATTATTAAACAGAACAGTGATGGGGGACCTTGCGGTGGTTTTAAATTCAGAGTAGAGGGAATACTTGACGATGCTGAGAGTTTAACGGAAGAAAAGATTATAAGCAGTGTGAATCCTCAATATTCCGATGAAGATTACAAGGTTAAGGAGTGGTTCATAGAAGACAAGGACGTAATTGACCACATTAACAGAGACGCTGCGGCAGGAAAGAGGGGAGGATATATTGTAAAGATTGCAGGTAAGGCAGTTCTGGTTAATAAGGACAATGAGAAGGTGTCTGACAGTACGGAATCTACAGAGAGTAAGACTGATAGTAGCGATGGTAATACGGGAGACAGTGGCGACAGGAAGGATGGGGATGAAGATAGTAATAAACATCCGTCAGAAGAGACAAAAGCGAAACCGGATTCCATAGAACTTCAGCTTGAGGCAATGGTAAAGCTGCGAGGTGTAAAGGATGATAAAAAGGAACCGGTAAAAAAGAATCAAAATGGAATAATATCCAGAGATTTCACGTGGAACGGTGGTGCCACAGTTTTAAATAAGGTGTACGAAACTGACAGTGATGGCATAATTGCGATAAAGAATGTGGCATACGGAACTTATACAATAACTGAGGAGATGAATGAACATCAGAAAAAACGCTACAGTGAACCAAAATCCCAAAAGGTGAAAATAGACGAGAACAACCAGACAGACATTATGCCTTTTGTATTTGAGAACATGGCAAAGGAAGGCAGGGTAAAGGTCATTAAGAAGAGTCTTGACGGACAGATTGCAGACGTCTCGTTCAAGATAACGGGAACTACTGCATGGGGAGAAAGGGCGACTGATGTAATAGGTGTGACCGACGCCGATGGCATAGCAGATTTCGGATATTTGCCGGCAGGAGATTACACAGTGGAAGAAATCAATGTGGATTTAGAGAAATATGACCCTGTGCAGCCTCAGAAATTCAAAATTACAGGTGATGAGAAGGCTGATTCTGTTATTGAACTTAAGTTTGAAAACATAAGGAAGTCAGACCTGCTCATAAGCAAGAAGGATGCTGTAACAGGTGGTGAGCTTGCCGGTGCGAAACTGCAGCTGATAGATAAGGAAACAGGGGAGATAATTGATGAATGGATATCGGGAAATGAACCACATCTTATTAAAGGACTCCGGTACGGGCAGGTTGTAATTCTCAAAGAACTGTTACCTCCTGTAATCGTAACCGACGCCAAGAGGGGTTATATGAATAGTGAAGGTAAATATGTCACGGGATTTGATAAGGCTGAAAAGATTGAAATAACTGTAGGCTCTGTAGAAAAAGCTGTAATGGTAGATGAGCCGACACAGGTAGTGGTAAGCAAAAGGGATGATAAAACGTCCAAGTATCTTGCTGGTGCTATTTTGAACATTATCGACCCGGAATCAAATGAGATGATACATGAATGGGTGACAACGGATGAGCCTCACGTAATCGAAGGACTTGTTAAGGGTAAAAGGTATGTTGTAAAAGAGGTAAAGGCACCAATGGGATATGAACTTGCGGAGGATGTGTCGTTTGTTCCTGGCAAGGATAATGAGATTGTAATCATTGATAAGCCTTCCATTTCTGCAGCAGTTAAGACAGGTGACAATACAAGGATGTGGATTCCTGTTGCGGCAGGGATGATATGTCTTTTATCCATTGGGATTGCAACGTTATTGATTATCACAAGGAGGAGAAGATAAAAATTGAAGTATGTGCTATAATGACACGCGGATATGAGAAAGTTATAAAATTAAATCACAGGAGGCGTGAATGAAAAATATTCAGGTTACGGAGTACTGCAGACATTTCATGAAGATGCAGGTGAAAGCGGGAGATATATGCATTGATGCAACTGTCGGAAACGGTCACGATACGAAATGCCTTGCAGAGCTTGTAGGAGAAGAAGGCAAAGTGATAGGCTTTGACATACAGCAGGCGGCTCTTGATTCTGCTCAGTTACGTCTTGGTAATCTGACGGAACGAACAGAGCTTCACCTTGAATCTCATGAGAATATGAAATGCTACGCCCAGGAGGGTACAGTCAGTCTTATTGTGTTTAATTTCGGATATCTTCCCGCTGGCGATCATAAGCTGGCAACAAGGAAAGAGACGAGTATCCCTGCCATAAGGTCAGGATTGAAGCTTCTTGAGAAGGGCGGAGTAATGATTCTCTGCATATACAGTGGAGGGGACAGCGGATTTGAGGAGCACGATGGCATACTTAAATTTGTATCAGAGCTTAATCCTCATGAATATCTGGTAATGAAAACCGATTACTACAACAGGAAAAATAATCCTCCTGTGCCTGTCATTATAATAAAATTGTGATGAAAAGTGTTACGGTAATGTCATTCTGTGAAATATCGGAATGACCGCCGTAACTTTTTTATCGCAAAAAAATCAAAAAAAGAGAAAAACGACCTTAACAAGGTCGCTTTCCTCAGTCATTTTATGGGACAAAGCTTTAATGATTATTTCGCAAATTAGTAGTCAAATGTGTTAATTATTTAACTGCATTTAGTATATAACAATTAATCGTAAATGTAAAGGGTAAGCGACGAATTATAATGGACAAATCATTCCGACGCATACACCGATGAAATAGAGAAGCCCTATAATGAGCAATGTATCTTTCTTGTTGGCATTGATTCGGAAGAGCATTAATGGACCAACGCCTGCCGCACAAAGCAGTCCTGAAAGCATGGTTCCCATGTTTATCACATGTTCCAGATATAATTCTGTGATCAGTACAGAACCTGCACAGTTAGGAATAAGACCTATTAGTCCGGCAACAACAGGACCTAAGAATTTGCTGTCTATCAGCAGACTTGTTATGGTATCCTGACAGATGAAGTGGACCAGTGTGTTAAGACCGAATGTGAAAATGAGAAGGAAAAATGCTATCTGACCGGTATAGACCAGTGCAGTCGGTATAATACTGCCACCTCCGCACCCGCAGCCTTCAAATTCAATTTCTTCAACCGATTCGGGAATTGATTTGCGCATTATAAGATCGACAATCATACCTGCCACAATTCCAATGACAAGCTTTACAGCGAGAATGGTAAGTATAAGCGATACAGGGGCATGATATGAAATCATAATCGGAAGCATTTCATCCGATGTTGACAGGTATACAGCAATAAGAGTACCTGCTGAGATGAGTTCTGCTGAATAAAGCTGCGATGAAATGGCAGAAAATCCGCATTGAGGAATTATGCCGAGAGCACCACCTATAACAGGACCTTTTTTGCCTGCAGCAGTGATAGCCTGCCACCATTTCTGTCCAGCATTGCATTCCAGCCAACCGATAATGAGATAAGTTGCGAACAGGAAGGGAAGCAGCTTCAGAATATCAATTATTGTATCTAAAATTACTTCTATCATATTGTTATCCTTAAATATTAAAAAGAACATCCCGAGGAATGAAATCCCCATCAGATGCACAATCCATGACAATTAATTATGAACGTTAAATTGCATTAAGTCAAGTATAAATTAATGTTAATTTTTTGCAGATGATTGTTGATTGATGCTTATGGTGATGATATAATACACCTAGAAAGCAAGATTACGTTTGACGTAATACGCTTTCATTGAACGCATATACCAATAGTTCAATCCAATACTTATCTGAGAGACCCGATGCATGGTGCATCGGGTTTTCTCATGGTCGTATTGCATATGGATAATTGTAATGATACAATTGCTTGTGGCTTTAAAAATCGAAAGGAATTGCATGAAATGAAAAGAGATATAGGAGAAACTTTTGTAGACAGCATAAGACTTATAAGTGAGAACGGATCGGGGAATATGAATAATCTTCTTCGCCCCAGATTGATGAAATACAACGATGATGAACAAACATCTACAATAAGGTATGAAATCAGTGATTGGGAGCTTAATCAGAGAGGACAGGTTCATGGTGGTGCGGTTTCAGCCATGTTTGATGTGTCCATGGGTGTATCAGCATCCGTATTCTGTAATCGCGATGTAACTACGGCAGAGATGTCAATAAGTTATATCAGACCATTTATAGGCGAAGCCTTCGATTTTAGAACAGAAGTCCTTTATTGCGGTAAAAAACTTGTCAGATTAGAGTGCAGAGCATATAACTGTGAGTCAGGTAAACTGACTGCGTCAGCACATGCAACCTTCGCTTACATTGGACAGATTGTAACCAATCAGGAGTAAATTATACTGGATTAAGAACAGATTCTTTGGCTATTGTTTTCGATTATTGAATAAATATAAAAACCTTCAGGATTATGATGTATTGATTCCTGAAGGTTTTTTGCTATTTATCAGAACTGCTGTCTGTTGAACTGTTACTCTGTGCTGTTGGCGGATTGTAATCTCCATTAAGGTAAGATATGAAGTGGATGCAGTTTAACATTGCAACACTTTCACCGTCCTCAGGTATTGAGTACTGGATTGCTTTGATCTTTTTATTCTTGTTTGTCAGAATATTAAGATCCGAAGTTTTGAGCGTTCTGAGTGCGTTATTATCATTGTTTATATCGATGCTCAGAGCTGTGGCAAAAAAGTCCGTCATCTCCTTATTTGAGGACCAAGTCATATAGATATCGGACGCTTTGGATTTAATATCACAAAGTCCCGCTGTAGTTGAAAGTGACTGCAGAAGTTCTTTCATTGCCTCTTTTGTCTTGCTTCTTGCACTTACATCAAGTTTAAATTTTTTGTTAGATGTATTAATGCGAACATAGTCATTGGCGGATATGATTTCACCACTTTCTTCATCCTGATAGCAGATTCCCGGATCTATTGTGTACATGAGGCTTATTATGTCGCTCTTGTCATTGTTTGAAATTACTTTGGACGGAAGGGAAACCTCGGTCATTGTGTATACGAAATTGACATCGAGTTTATCGCATTTTTTCTTCACCTTTTCGAGAGATTTTTCGTATTTGCTCTTCATACTGTCAATATTGTTGTTATCAATTACAACAACTGCAGTAGCAGAGTACGGTGTGTACGATTCAGTAACTTTGCTCTTGAATGATGCCAGCTGGAAAAGTTTGCCGCTACTCTGGCATGAGGCGAGGTAACTTCCGACAACATCAATTGGATTAGGAAATTTGCGGCTGAAATCAAATGAATCGTTGTAGTCGCTTATGGTCATAGTTATTTCGTAAGCATTGGAATATGAAGGGGATTCATATGAAAGCTTCCTTGAAAGACTTACGTCAGATGCAAATGCTCCTGCAACAGTAATGTCCTCATCGTCTTTGTTTGTGAGGCGTATAACGTGATCAACATTCAGATATTTTGAATTGATTAACGAGGAACCAAGGAATCCGCTTTCGGTAGTTTCTGTTACGATAAGACGAATCATACCGTGTTCTTCAGGTCCCAATAAAGATGCAAGTCCGACTGCCAGGGGACGATTAGAGGAAGACATATCTGATGTATTCACTGAACACTGGAGTGCTACAGATTCGGAATTGGCACCACTTTTGGTGGCCTTGTTTGTCAGAACAATGTAGTGATCTGACATCTTGGTAACCTCAATGTCGTTAGTCTTGCTCCATGATTTGATGTATTCTTCAACCATGGAAAATTTGCTTCCTGAATCGCCGAATGTATCTGCAAGAGTTTTGTATGTTTCGTTAAGTGTGGATTTGCGTTGGTTTTCTATACTTTCTTCGCTAACTGAGCATCCTGTCAGAAACAGAGTACAGGTTAACAGCAGCGAAGTGATCAGCACTATTGCTTTTTTCATGAATTTGTCTCTCCTTGAAGTCTAGATTTGTCATAAAGTACATATAATGATATAATATCACATAAGATTTTTCAAATGTTATGATTCAGTGAAGAGATATAATTTTCTGAATATGTGGGGGACAGATATTTATGGAAATAATGGAAACAAAGAATTTTTCAATACGTGAAAGCAGATTCAGCGACTATGAATTTTTTTACAAGTGCGAATCAGATCCTGAGATTACGCGTTTTCTGAGCTTCGACAGCGACAGAACTTACGAAGATGTAGTCAAGGAATGCTTCACTAATACATCGATGCCCACTCGCATGGACTTTACAGTAGTAGATAGAGAGACCGGCAAGCCTGCAGGTAGAATTTATGTGAGCAAAATGGAAAGGTGCAAGGACTCCATGGACATTACCAAGTATTACATGGATAAGGTTCATTGGGGTAAAGGTGCCGGAAGAGAAGTGCTCAGAGAATTTCTGGAATACTGCTTCACTTTCCTGCATATGGAGAGAGTTACAACTGACTACTATACGGGAAATAAAAAAGCTGCAGCTTTGTATGCGGGAATGGGCTTCAGCGGCGAAGGTGTGGCTCGTCATGCAACGAGAAAAGACGGTAAATATTATGACCTTCACCTGATGTCAATTTTGCGGTCTGAATTTTTTGGAGAAAATGATTAAATCTACCAATTAAATCTGCAAATAATCCTTGCCTTAGTATAGTTGCCATGCTATAATGCTATGTGTTCGAGCCTAATGCCCGGGTTTTGATGTGGACAAATGAAGGCATTGGGGCGTCAAGATGGAAACATTGCGAAAGCTTATAAATACTATAGGTACAAGGAGGTGCGGCAAATGGCTAATAAGTGTGAAGTTTGCGGAAAGGGACAGGTTTCAGGAAACAACGTATCCCATTCAAACAGACATTCAAGAAGAAAGTGGAATGCGAATATTCAGGTTGTTAGAGTTGAAGAAAACGGATCAGTTAGAAAAGCAAAGGTATGCACAAGATGCATCAGATCTGGCAAAGTAAACCGTGCCATCTAATTTTGTAAAGTGACGCTCATCGGATTCCCGATGGGCGTTGTTTTGTATTACAGGAAGTTTGGAGAGTTTGATTATGTTTAACATTGAAACAGCAGAGGGTAACATAACATATGGTGACAATATAGTGAAAACCATAGTTACAAGAGGTGTTGAATCTCTTGGAGATAAGGCATTTCTCTATAATTACAGTAAAAAGCTTCCGGGATTCGTACCGGGCTTCACGTTAAAGGTGAACTTTAACAAACTGAACATGTCTTCCGCTACATTGTCAAATGCAATCAAGATCAAATATGATGAAGAAGATGGCCTTTATATCCGGGTTTATTTAATAGTAAAATTCGGTGCAAGTATTAATTATATTACCGAGAGTCTTATTGATTATATATATGAATACACCGAAAAAATAATGAGTATCAGACCAAAGAAGGTCAGTGTCAGTGTAACAGGTGTTGTCAGCAAGAATCTAGTGAGAAGAGATATTGAGGTGTCAAGATAATGAAGCCATCTGACAGTGTGACAAGTTTAAAGGGTGTAGGTCCCAAGAAGGCTGAAGCTTTAGCGCGCCTTAAAATATTTACTCTCGAGGACCTGATGATGCTCTTTCCCAGAAGCTACGAGGACAGGAGCGTTGTCGTTAACATTGCAGATCTTGCCATAGACCAGAAGTGCCTGATTAAAGGCAGGGTTACCAGAAAGTATGCTAACAGATATGGAAGAAAACAACGACTTGTGCTCAAGGTGGCAGATGCTACCGGGGGTATTGAAGTTGTTTTTTTTAATGCTGTTTATGTATCTCAAAGTATTCGCGAGGGTGATGAATATCTGTTTTATGGTAAGGTTACCGAAAACAGAGGTCGCCTCCAGATGATACATCCTGAAACAGAAAAAGATGACGGTAGAAGAGGTTTGGTGCCCGTGTATCCGTTGACAAAAGGAATCACGCAGAATGAAATGAGAAAGCTCCAGACAATGATTTCAGGGCTTTATTCTCAAATAGAAGAAATGCTGCCAGAGGATATGCTTGAAACAAACAGGCTTTGTCCCATGAAATATGCTCTTGAGAACATTCATTTTCCAACCTGCAAACAGATGCTGCAGGAAGCACGATACCGATTCATTTATGACGAACTTCTCGTTCTGCAGACGGGACTTTTTGCAGTGCGATGCAATATGAAGAACAAAGAAAAGGGAATAGGACTGAATAGAAATATCAGAGTTGATGAATATGTGGAATCCCTGGGATATCAGCTTACCGGTGCACAGCAAAGATGCATAGATGAAATTATTTCAGATATGGAAAGCAGCCAGGTCATGAATCGTCTCGTTCAGGGTGATGTGGGCTCTGGTAAAACTGTCGTGGCCGAAGTGGCTATGTACAAAACTGCAATGTGTGGGTATCAGGCTGTGATGATGGCACCTACAGAAATTCTGGCGAAACAGCACTATGAAGGATTCGTTGAATCCTTTGGGAAACATAGCATTAAAGTGGGATTACTTACAGGATCCATGGGAGCCGCTGAGAGGCGAAGAACCATTGAGGGAGTTACCGATGGAGAGATTCAGATTCTCGTAGGTACTCATGCTGTAATTCAGGAGGATGTTGTGTTTGAAAATCTGGGTCTTGTTGTTACAGACGAGCAGCACAGATTCGGTGTCAATCAGCGAATTGCCCTCAAGGAAAAGGGGAACAATCCTAACGTGCTCGTAATGACCGCAACTCCTATACCGAGGACATTGGCGGTAATTTTGTACGGAGATCTGGATGTATCAGTAATAGATGAACTTCCGCCGGGAAGGCAGCAAATAGATACGAAATGCATGGATGAAAGGGAAAGAATCGCAGTTTATGATTTTGCAGAAGAACAGATCAGAAACGGAGGACAGGTTTATGTGGTTGCACCGCTTATTGAGGAATCAGAGGTTGTTGATGCCAGATCTGCAGAAGAAATTTACGAAGAACTCAGGGAAAGATTTGATAATTATAATGTGACACTGCTCCACGGTGGGATGAAGCAGGTTGAAAAAGACCGCATAATGAATGAATTCGCAGATGGAGACATAGATGTTCTTGTTGCCACCGTCGTTATCGAAGTGGGGATTAACGTTCCTAATGCAAATGTAATGATAATTGAGAATGCTGAAAGGTTCGGTCTGGCGCAGCTCCATCAGCTGAGAGGTCGCGTGGGCAGAGGCAGCAGGAAATCCTATTGCAGACTGATAATGTGTGGCAATTCGGAAATTGCACGCAGGAGAGGCCATATAATGGAGGAGTCAACAGACGGATTCTTTATTGCAGAAGAGGATTTGAAACTTAGAGGACCTGGTGAAATTTTTGGTACCCGTCAGCATGGGCTGCCTGACCTTAATATTTCGGACCTGGCAAGACATATCAGGATTCTTAATCATGCCAAGGAGTGTGCTGCTGATATTCTCAAGGAGGACCCGGAGATTGAAACGTTGAAATATTCAGTGCTCAGGCGAAGAATAACGAAATTTTTTGGGGAAGATTGTATGCTTAATCTTTAAAAGAGTATATAGGAGTGGTATAATTGTAGCGGATTTAAACTGTAAAGTAGAATTTCACGCGTTAGTGTCCGGGGGATGGGGAGTTGCCTCAGGAACGAATAGCTTTAGCTGCGATGTGAGATTCGCACCCGTTGCATTAAATAGATGAAATCATCTCGCTTGTGAAGGGATAGTTGTTGTGTCCGCATAAGCGGGATTTTTTTAGGAGAAAAAATGGATTCAAATAAGATAAGAAAAGGTGTAGAACTGATACTTGAAGGTATCGGTGAAGATGTTAAGCGTGAAGGATTGGTTGAGACACCAGACAGAATCGCGCGCATGTGTGAGGAAATTTTCGCAGGACTTGGTTCAGATGCATCGGAGCATTATGCCAAGAAGTTTACTGCAATTAATAACAATATGGTGGTAGAGAAGGACATACATTTTTATTCGGTATGCGAACATCATCTGCTCCCTTTCTATGGTTGTGCTCATATAGCTTATATACCTGACGGAAATGTGGCCGGATTGAGCAAACTGGCAAGAACTGTTGAAACTTTCGCCAGAAGACCGCAGATTCAGGAAAATATGACGGCTCAGATTGCCGACGCCATTACGGAAAATCTTAATCCGAAGGGTGTGATGGTGATGATTGAAGCGGAGCACATGTGCATGACAATGAGAGGAATACAGAAGCCAGGAACTAAGACGGTGACTACAATTACAAGGGGAGCATTTGACGGTGACTATGCATTGCAGAATGCTTTTCTTCAAAGTGTGAGAGGGTAAGACCATGGATTTCGATAACATGGAAAGACTTCAAAGAATCTATGAGCATCCGGTTTATGCCCGGGAACTAAAGAAACTTGAGGCAGATGAGCAGGAACGCAGATTCTGCAGGCATGGTATGAATCACATTATGGATGTGGCACGAATATGCTGCATATATTGTATGAGAGATGGGATAATAGATAATGAAAACTTATCGCCGGAACTTATTTATGCCACGGCCATGCTCCACGACATAGGAAGACATAGTGAGAATTGCGACGGTATACCTCATGAGGATGCGGGAGCATCAATAGCAGAAGCTGTAATGAGAGATTGCGGTTTCAAAAAAGAGGAAATAATTTGGGCGATAAATGGGATAAAAGATCATAGGCGTAGTGAAGCTAGTAATGAAGTGGACGTAATGAACAGGTTTGCGGACAATTTAAGGCTCGCAGATAAGAAGTCGCGCCCATGCTACCGATGTGATGTGAGAGATGAGTGCAAATGGCATTCGGATAAAATGAATTTGAAAGTAGGTATTTAAGATATAAAATGAAAATAGGAAACAGAAAATTTGAAAAGTCAGGAAAGTGCTATATTATGGGGATTCTCAATGTTACTCCGGACTCATTTAGCGATGGCGGTAAATGGGATAAGGTGGACGTGGCACTCAGACACGTTGAAGAAATGGTTAGAGACGGTGCGGATATAATTGATGTGGGAGGAGAATCCACAAGACCAGGACATACGGTTATTTCCGATGAAGAAGAAATATCAAGAGTTGTTCCTGTAATCGAAAAAATTAAGGCAAACTTTGACATTCCTGTTTCGGTGGATACATACAAAGGTAATGTTTGTGAAGCGGCTCTGATGGCAGGTGCTGATCTTGTTAACGATATATGGGGATTCAAACATGACAGACGGGTAGCAGAGCTTACTGCAAAGTACGGTGCTGCCTGCTGCCTCATGCACAACAGAAAGAATACTGATTACAGTGATTTCATGACTGATTTTATGGCAGACATGAGGGAATGTGTGGACATTGCAAGGGCTGCGGGAGTAGCAGATGACAAAATCATTCTGGACCCGGGTGTTGGATTCGCCAAGAATCTTGAACAGAACCTTCAGGTGACAAATCACGTGGATGAGCTGATCAAGCTGGGATTCCCTGTGCTTCTGGGTACATCGAGAAAATCAATGATAGGTCTGACTCTTGATTTGCCGGTGGATCAGAGAGTGGAGGGAACTCTTGCCACAACTGTTATCGGAATGATGAGGGGATGCTCTTTCGTAAGAGTTCATGACGTTAAAGAAAACAAACGTATAATTGAAATGTCAGAGGCTGTTTTGACAAGTTAGGAAGCTGTTATGGATATAATCAGAATTACAGATATTGAAGTTTATGCTAATCATGGTGTGATGCCGGAAGAGAGAATTCTTGGTCAGAAATTCGTCATAAGTGCGGAGATTCATATGGATTTCAGCCCTGCTGCATTAAGCGGTAATCTTGATAAAACTATAAATTACGCTCAGGTTTGTCAGTTTATCAACGACTACACTCAGGACAATACTTATGAGCTGATTGAAACTCTGGCAGAGAGCCTGACTATTGAAATACTTAACAGGTTCACTCTTGCCGAGAGGGTTGACATAGAGGTTAAAAAGCCGTGGGCGCCTATCGGCCTTCCGGTCAGCAATGTGTCCGTTAAAGTGAGCCGAAGCCGACACACAGTTTATGTTGCATTGGGGTCAAACATGGGCGATAAGGAAGGATACCTGTGGGGGGCTGTTGATGCCCTTAATGCCCTTGATAATTTCAAGGTGAGCAAAGTATCCGATTTTGTTGTTACGGAGCCTTATGGAGGAGTTGAACAGGACGATTTCCTCAACGGTGTACTGGAAGGTGAAACGACAATGACACCTTTGCAACTTTTGGAAGCTTTGAACAGCATTGAGGAAGGTGCAGGACGAACAAGAGAAGTTCACTGGGGACCGAGAACTCTGGATCTGGACATAATATTTTATGATGATGAGATAATTGACAGCGAGAGGCTGACGATACCGCACAGAGATATGCACAGACGAGATTTTGTTCTGGCACCGCTGAAACAGATTGCTCCGTGGAAGAGACACCCTGTTATAGGTAAGACCGTAGAAGAAATGTATGAGGAATTATAGATGAGAATTATTGCAGGAGAATACAAGGGAAGAAGACTGGAAACACCCAAAGACAATTCGGTAAGGCCTACAACCGACAAGGTGAAGGAGGCTCTGTTCAGCATTCTGACAAACGATATTTGGGGAAGGAGAGTGCTGGATCTGTTCGCAGGGACAGGAAGTCTGGGACTGGAAGCATTGTCAAGAGGAGCTTCAGAGTGTGTCTTTGCAGATCAGAGCAGAGACAGCCTGAAGATAATAAGAGGAAACATAGAACATTGCGGTGCCGGCGACAGGGCAAAGGTCGTGCAGGGTGATTACCGCAGAGTTCTTATGAGCCAACACAAACCTTTTGACATAATTCTGCTGGATCCACCCTATGACAAAACTATGCTGGGGGATTGCTTCAGGCTTATAGCCGAAAACAGCCTTCTTACAGATGACGGGTATATTGTTGCGGAGCATCGCAGAGAGGAACAGATGCCGGATGAGATGGCTGGATTTGTTAAGGTCAAAGAGCGTCGTTACGGTATTGTGGTATTATCAATATATGGTTGTGCAGAAAATATTGAGGTGCTATAATTGGTATTATTGGAGGGCTGACTAACATGGCGACGAAGGCATTGATCACCGGATCTTTTGATCCTTTGACAATGGGACATTACAACATAATAGAGAGGGCTGCGGGACTCTTTGACGAACTGACAATAGGAATTATTGTGAATCCATCAAAGAAATCCATGTTTACTCTTGAAGAACGGGAAGAAATGATTAGAGAGGCACTTGCTCATCTGAATAATATCAGTGTTGACAGCTTCTCAGGACTTTTGGCCGATTATGTTAACGCTAACGATTACAACGTTATTGTTCGAGGATTGCGAAGTTCAGTTGACTTTGACTATGAACTTCAGATGGCACAGATGAATGACAGGTTGTTCAACGAGGGTGTTGAGACGGTTCTCATGATGTCGGATCCCAGGTATTCTTTCATAAGTTCAAGCGTAATGAAGGAGGTTCATGTACTTGGGGGCTCAATAGAAGGTCTTGTACCTGATGTGATTTACGAAAGAATGAAGCAGAAGCTTGCCGAGGGCAAGTAGGAGGATGAAATGAGAGTTTTAGAACTTTTGGAAGAAATTGAAGAAATCATAGATACAGCGGCAGGTTTCCCATTGACAGGAAAAATCATGGTAGATTCTCAGGAGCTTCTTGAAATAGTAAGAGAGATTAGAGCTGAACTTCCTGATGAGATTCAGCAGGCTCAGTGGATTAAGAACGAGAGAGAAAGAATAATAAGTGAAGCCAAGAATCAGTACGAGAAAGTCATAGACGATGCTCAGCAGCAGGCAGATACTCTCGTTGAGACTAATGATATCACAGTGAAATCCAAGATGAGAGCTGACGAACTGATTAGAGTGACCGAAGAGACTGCAAGAGAACTCAAGGTTGGAACATACGATTATTTGGATAGCATCCTGCACAGTTTCCAGGGCAAGATGGATAATCTGAGCACAATTTACTTCGGAGAAATGTTTACAAGCATTGAGAAGGCATTTGAGGATATTAATTCAGCACTGGAAGCTAACAGAGCTGAACTTAAGGAGATGTCTTATAGAACAAGAACAGGAGTGGATGACCACAAGCCTGATATGGTTGATTACAATCCTGATGAAGAGTCAGAGGAAGAATAGTAAGGGTTATTAAGGATCGTGAAATCTGAGATTGCACGGTCCATTATTGTGATTTAACGGGGTGAAAAAATGAAGAGTGTAGGAATAGTCGCAGAATACAATCCTTATCACAGAGGACACAAGTATCATCTGGAAAGAACCATGGAAATAACAGGAGCCGACTGTGCTGTTACTGTAATGAGCGGTAATTTTACACAGAGGGGCGAGATATCACCGTGGGACAAATGGCAGAGAAGTGAAAGCGCTGTAGTTGCAGGAATAAACCTTGTGCTTGAACTGCCGGTGGTATATGCAGTAAACAGAGGTGAAATGTTCGCTCGTGGTGCAGTTGATATTCTTGCGGGAATGGGAGTCGATTATATTTCCTTTGGAAGTGAATCAGGTAACATTAACGAACTTATAAACTTTACTGAAGAAATAAAAGAAAATAACGATAAGATTACTGAAATACAGAAAGAATACATGAGTGAAGGATATTCTTTTGCAGCCGGAATGGCAAAGGCTGTAGAAGAGGTTGAAGGCGCGGAGAAGGCTGCTATTCTGAAGGGTCCGAACAATATTCTCGCTCTTGAATATATCAAAAGAATCAAGTATTGGGAAGAAAAGGGTGTCCATATTACCCCAATCACAGTCAAAAGATTCGGAAGCGGATATTTTGAGATAAACGACGAATCCGGATATGCGGGAGCATCTCAGATAAGAGATGCTATTGCAGGAGGGGACAAGGACGCTGTTGCATATTTCCTGCCGGAAGAGGTCAGGGGACTTTTGGAATCAGCCGTATTCCTCGGTGCTGCGGAGTCAAAGGTTCTCGACATAATAAGACTGGACGCTTTGAGAGAATCAGCTGAGGAGCTACGTCAGATTTACTGCATGGGTGAGGGCCTTGAGAACAAGATAAAGAAAGAAGCTATGGGAGCACTCTCCTTACAGCAGCTTATAGAGAAAATGACTTCAAAACGATACACATCATCGGCAATGAGACGACTGAGCTGCTATATGATAATGAACCTTAAAGGTTCTGAACTGCCAACAGGTGTTTATGGCAGGGTGCTTGCTGCGGACAGTGTGGGAAGAGATTTCGTGCGGCAGGTCAAAAGCAGAGATGACGGTATTCAGATTATAACGAATATAAACAAAGAGATTCCGGCAGATGACGAGATCGCCAGAACTCTTGCAATCGATATCAAAGCATCGGACATATATAATTTCATAGTGGGAAAAGACTGCTATAAATATTCAGATTATGTCAAAAAACCGTTTATTCTGTAATATGGTTAATAATTTGAACAAAATGTGATATAATTCTTTTGTTATACATTATTATTAGGAGGATCAAATGAAAATATTAGTAATAAACTGCGGAAGTTCATCACTGAAATATCAGGTTCTGGACATGACAAGTGAAACTCTGATGTGCAAGGGTCTCGTTGAGAGAATCGGCATGGATGGTTCAGTAATTTCACACGAGAAGATTGGCATGGACAAGGTTGTTAACGAAACACCTATGGATGATCATAAGGCTGCAATCGCTCTGGTTCTTGAGGCAATTCAGGATCCTGAACACGGTGTTGTCAAGTCAATGGATGAAATCGGTGCAGTAGGACACAGAGTTGTTCACGCAGGTGAAAAATATTCAAGTTCAGTTCTTATCGATGACAGTGTTATTCAGGCACTGGAAGAATGTATTGATCTGGCTCCACTGCACAATCCACCAAACCTTCTGGGAATTGCTGCATGCAAGGAACTCATGCCAGGAACTCCAATGGTAGGAGTATTCGATACTGCTTTCCATCAGACAATGCCGCCTGAAGCATATATTTATGCAATTCCATACGAATATTATGAAAAGTATGGCGTAAGAAGATATGGATTCCACGGAACATCACACAAATACGTTGCACAGAGAACTTCAGAAATGCTCAATGTTAACATTGAAGATTTGAAGATTATAACATGCCACCTGGGTAACGGTGCATCAGTATCAGCTATCAAGAGAGGCAAGTGCATTGCAACATCAATGGGATTCACTCCTCTTGAAGGACTTATTATGGGTACAAGATCAGGAGATATTGACCCTGCCATCGTTGAGTTTATCGCTGAAAAAGAAGACATTCCTGTTCAGGATGTTAATACAATCCTTAACAAGAAGTCAGGTATCCTGGGTATTTCAGGAGTTTCAAGCGACATGAGAGACGTTATCGAAGAAGCTGAAAAAGGCAACGAAAGAGCAATGCTGGCAATGAAAGCATTTGCTCACAGAGTAAGATTCTATATCGGCGCATACATTGCAGAAATGAACGGAGTGGATGCTATCGTATTCACTGCAGGTGTAGGTGAAAACTCAATTCCTATGAGAGACATTATCTGCAATGATATGGGTAACCTGGGAGTTAAACTTGACGTTGTTAAGAACAAGGTTAGAGGTAAGGAACTAATCATTTCAAGAGATGATTCGCCAGTTAAGGTTCTCCTTATCCCAACTAACGAGGAACTGATGATTGCAAGAGATACCTACGACATCGTAACAACAGGTAAGACTAGATAATTATTTCTTGTAACTGATAAAAAGTCGTTGACAAGATATGGACATAATTGTAAAATATTAATGTTGCTATGGAAACGGTGTAATCACGAACTGTCGTGATGATATAAATCCAGAATATGATTAAGGAGGTGTAGAAACATGGCAGTACCTAAGAGAAGAACATCAAAGGCTAAGAGAGATCAGAGAAGATCACCTAACATGAAGAAGGTAGCACCAGGACTTTCAATTTGTCCACAGTGCCACGAGCCTAAGCTTCCACACAGAGTATGCCCTAACTGTAACTACTACGACGGTAAGGACGTTCTCGCATAAGTTGAGAAGGAAACGGTCTGCATTTGCAGGCCGTTTTTTACATGGTAAATCTTAAAATCGAAAACAATTAAAGAAACCCGCGTCAAAGGCGGGGTTTCTTTAATTAAAAAGACCGATGCCTAATTTAAGGGCGTCGGTCTTTCATTATCCATATTAACAGATGTTTTGATTATTAATCATCAAGCTTTTCAAGAAGTTTTTCTGCAATCTGAACGGCATTAGTAGCAGCACCCTTACGGATGTTGTCAGCTACGCACCACAGATTGAGGCCGTTTTCTACTGAGAAGTCTCTTCTGATTCTTCCAACGTATACAGGATCTGTTCCTGCTGCATCAATAGCGAGTGGGTATACATTGTTTGCAACATCATCCTGAACAACGAGGCCAGGTGTGTTTCTGAACAGTTCGAAGATATCTTCGATTTCAAACGGGCTCTTGAGTTCGATGTTGATTGATTCACTGTGACCATAGAATACAGGTACTCTGGCAGTAGTTGCAGTAACAGCAACCTCGTCATTGTGAAGAATCTTGCGAGTTTCATTAATCATTTTCATCTCTTCCTTAGTATATCCGTTTTCCATGAATACATCGATGTGAGGAAGAATATTGTTTGCAATCGGATGAGCATAAGCTTCAAGTGGTGCATCTTTGCCGGCGAGACCGTTCTCAAGGTCATGGATACCTTTGATACCTGAACCTGCAACAGCCTGATAAGTTGAGTATACAACTCTCTTCAGTCCATACTTATCCTGAAGTGCCTTGAGTGGCAGCATAGCCTGAATTGTTGAGCAGTTAGGGTTAGCAATAATGCCGTGGTTCCAGTCAATATCATCAGGATTTACTTCAGGAACAACGAGAGGAACGTCATCGTACATTCTCCACTGTGAACTGTTATCTACAACGATACATCCGTGTTCAGCAGCAATTGGAGCAAACTTGGCACTTGTGCCGCCGCCTGCTGAGAAAAGTGCAATGTCGATAGGCTTGTCAAAAGAATGCTCTGTAAGCTCTTCAACTACAACATCAATTCCCTTAAAGTTAATGGTTTTTCCTGCTGACTTGGCAGATGCCATGAAGTAAATGTTTTCAAAAGGAAAATCTCTCTCTTCGAGAACCTTTAAAAATGTTGAGCCAACTACACCTGTAGCGCCAACAACAGCAATATTAGGTTTTCTTTTCATGCTGTGTACCTCCTATAAATCATTTTAATATTTAGCTTGTCAACATAAAATAAATAATATACCGCTAATTATACTTCCAAAGGACGGTGTTTGTAAAGATACTTCATATTTGTTACATATATAATTATATATCTTTTGACCGCTATATATGGTACAATTCACTATGTATAAAAAGGATTAGGAAGGTAGCTTAATGGCAGGAAGCAGGATTATTAAAAACAATTCAAAAAACAATTCGAAGAAAGCGAAGAAAGGGAACAGCAACAGTAAAGACGGCAGAAATGCCACATCTCGAAGCAGGGCAAAGGGAAATACTGGATCGTCGGCAGGTGCAGCAGGCAGATCAAGATCAGCCCATCCGATTGATGAGGAAATGCTAAACCGCAAGAGATCCATCAGAGATGAAATTGTAGCTGTAATAATAATTGCTATAGGTGTTTTTATGGCAATATCCTTTCAGACAAATGCTGCAGGTGAGTTCGGACGTGTGCTCAGCCAGGTGTTCAAAGGAATCTTCGGATTTACAGCATACATATTGCCTTATTATTTCATAATAGGCGGGATTCTTATTTTTGCAAGAAAGATGATTAAGGTAGGTGTCAAAGCTGTGACCCTTACTGTTATCATCTATTTTATGATGGCAATAATAAATGCAGGCCGGTTTATTGACGCTAATAAGCTTGATTTTTCAAGCCATGCCATAAGTGTGTATTATCGCAACGGCATGGGTCTTGATGATGGGGGTGTATTCGGCATGGTATGCGGCAGCTTCATCGTCAAATTTATCGGAATTGCGGGACTTTATATTCTGTGTACGGTGGTTATATTCGCTTGTCTTCTTCTGGTACTCGACACACCGGTATCGAGAATGTTTGAAAATGCCAAGATCAAAAAAGAACAGATGGAGGCTCACAGAGCTGAAAGGATAGCAGAAAAGGAGCGAATTAACGAAGAAAGACGTCAACAGATGGAAGTTGAAATGATGCTGGCTGAAGACCGGGCGGCACGTAGTGAAGAAGGCAGAGCACAGAGTTTCTTTGGCAAAGGATTTGGGAAAAAACAACATGAAGGCAGCCTTTCAGATAAACAGAAAAAACTGATGAGTCTTATGGAATCGGAAGGGGTAAATAACCTTGCAAAGACCAATGAATATAACGAAGAGGATGAACCCTTTGGAAAAGAAATCAATGTCCGAGATCCTTATGAACTTGGCGATGACAGCTTCTGGAATTCGGGAGATGAGAAAGACCTGGTCATAGACGAATCAAAGAGCGGCAGAAATAAGAAGAAGGCAGAGCCGATAATAGTTGGAGGTATCGCAGCTCCTGTTTCAGCTTCTGAGGCCGTGGTAAATAGTGAGGCTGCCGATGTCAGAACTGCAGAACCAGTGCTTACGAAGAAGGAAGCAAGGGAAAGTATGCTCAAAGAGGATGAAATGAACAAGGCAAAGGTCATTAATTATGAATTTCCTCCCGTTAGCATTCTCAAGCAAAATACCATGCGTGGCAGAAACGGCGACAGCGAGGCTGAACTTCGAAAGAAAGCACAGAAGCTGGAAGACGTTTTGCATAGCTTTAATATTGACGCAGATGTTACTAATGTTACGCAGGGGCCTACTGTTACAAGATATGAAGTTCATCCGAATAGCGGTGTCAAAGTAAAGGGAATCAAGAGCCTTGCTGATGACATAGCTCTCAATATGGAAGCCAAAAGCATAAGAATTGAAGCACCGATTCCCGGCAAACCGGCTGTGGGAATAGAAATTGAGAACAACAAGATAAATATGGTTACAGTACGGGAAATCATAGACTCGAAACCTTTTGAAGAATCTGAATCAAAGATTACCTTTGCTGTGGGCAAGGACATAAGCGGCAATGAAATTGTAGCAGACCTTAAGACAATGCCACACCTGCTTATAGCCGGCTCCACCGGTTCAGGAAAGAGTGTATGCATAAACAGCATCATCACCAGCTTTCTGTATAAGGCAAGACCTGACGAGGTTAAGCTGGTTCTCGTGGATCCTAAGGTAGTTGAACTTGCCAATTACAACGGAATACCACATCTTCTGATACCGGTTGTGACCGATCCTGGAAAGGCGGCGGCAGCCCTCAACTGGGCTGTTGCAGAAATGGATGAAAGATACAGGAAATTCGCAGAGGAGGGCGCAAGAGAACTGAGCAGTTTCAATGATCACATGAGAGTTGAAGGCCGCGAGGATGAGGTTATGCCTCAGGTTGTAATAATAATAGACGAACTGGCCGATCTGATGATGGCGGCACCTTCTCAGGTTGAAGATTCGATCTGTCGTCTGGCGCAGAAAGCACGAGCTGCGGGAATGCACCTTATTGTGGCTACTCAGAGACCTTCAGTAGACGTTATTACCGGAGTGATTAAGGCAAACATTCCTTCGCGTATTGCTTTTGCGGTATCGTCGCAGGTGGATTCAAGAACAATTCTTGACATGGCGGGCGCAGAAAAGCTGGTAGGTAAGGGCGACATGCTCTTCAATCCTCTCGGCTCAGGCAAACCTTTGCGTGTACAGGGAACATTCATAAGTGACCGCGAAGTTAACGATGTAATAGAGTTCGTTAAGAATCAGATAGAAGAAGAACCTGAATATTCTGAGACGGTAATTGACAGAATCGAGAGGGCTAACAGTGCTGCTTCGTCAATAGAAGACAAGGCACCGGAAGATGAACTTCTGGCTGACGCTATAGAACTTGTCGTTCAGGCCCAGCAGGCATCGGTAAGCATGCTGCAGAGAAGATTCAGAATAGGATACAATCGCGCTGCAAGAATTGTGGACATGATGGAAGAAAGACAGATCGTAGGACCACAGGACGGAAGCAGGCCAAGACAGGTTCTCATTACCGAGGAGGATTTGATGGAAATGCAGAAATCAACGGAGGAACTTGATATATAATGAAACTTTATATTGAAACAATGGGGTGTCCCAAGAACTTCAACGATTCGGAAGGCGCTGCCGGCATTTGGGAAAATTCAGGGATGACACTGACAGATAATCCCTGTGATGCGGACGCAATAATGGTAAATACATGCGGATTTATAAATGATGCCAAACAGGAGTCAATTGACATGATTTTTGACATGGCACGTTTAATCGAAGAGGATGATGCCGCAACGAAAAAAATGCTTATAGTATCAGGATGTCTTACACAAAGGTTCGGAGATGAGCTTTATGAAGAGATTCCTGAGATAGACATTGTTCTGGGTGTTAACGAATACGAGAAACTGCCTGAAATTGTGAAAAATTTCAAGGACGGTCAGCGAGAAAAGTTCGTGGGATGCAATCCGGAGACATTTACGGAGTTTTCAGGAAGAAAGTATGAAGAAAATCCTTATTCAGCAACAATCAGAATAGCGGAAGGATGCAACAACTGCTGCACTTACTGTGTAATTCCTATGATTAGAGGAGGATTCAGAAGCAGACCTGTAGAAGCGGTTGTCAAAGAAGCGGAGGAACTGGCTTCACGTGGCACCAGGGAACTTATTCTCATTGCCCAGGATGTGACAGAATACGGCTCGGATCTTTACGGGAAACCATCACTGCCCATGCTTTTGCACAGACTTTGCGAAGTGGACGGCATAAGGTGGATAAGGCTAATGTACTGCTATGAAGATAAGATTACAGATGAACTTATTGATGTTATGGCAACGGAAGAGAAAATATGCCATTATATTGATATTCCGTTACAGCATGTTTCAGATAATGTGCTCGGCAGAATGAACAGAAGGTCGACAAATGAGTCCATTAGAAATACCATATCAAAGCTTAGAGAAAGGATTCCGGATATTCATATCAGGACAACCTTTATAACTGGATTCCCAGGTGAAAGTGAGGAGGATTTTGAACAGCTCTATGACTTTGCTGTAGAAACAGGTTTCGAGAGACTCGGTGTGTTCGCTTATTCACAGGAAGAAGGCACGGTGGCAGGAGACATGGCCGACCAGATTGAAGAGGAAATCAAGGCAGAACGTGCAGAATCCATAATGAGAAGACAGGTTGAAATATCCAAGGAAGTAAACGAGTCCAAAATCGGCAGCACATTACGTGTAATGGTTGATTCTGTTGATGAAGACGGAGCGTATGTTGGAAGAACCCAGTATGATGCTCCCGAAATAGATAACAGTGTAATTTTTAAGGCGCAATCGGAGCTTGAGGCAGGAGACATGGTTAATGTTATAATAACCGATGCTTTTGATTACGACCTTGTTGGAATAATGGAGGAATAAAAGATGAATTTACCAAACAAACTTACAATGGGAAGAATTTTTGCAATCCCTGTATTCATCGTAGTGTTTCTGATGGGCTACAGAGTTGCGGCATGTATTATCTTTATTCTGGCGGCTGTTACCGACATGCTGGACGGTCATATTGCCAGAAAGTATAATCTTGTGTCAAATTTCGGCAAGCTTATGGATCCTCTTGCGGACAAGTTACTTACAATGGCAGCATTTGTGTGTCTTATCGAGACGGGAGACGTTACGGCATGGATAGTAATAGTAATACTTGGACGAGAACTGATTATAACCGGAATGAGACAGGTGGCAGCAGCACAGGGTATTGTGATTGCAGCAGGTGTAACGGGCAAAATCAAAACAATTACTCAAATGATTGCAATACCTCTTCTTATACTGGATAACTGGCCATGCAGTATTTTTGCGCCGGCGTTTCCGCTGGATCAGATAATGCTGTATATAGCCCTGGCAATGACAATTATTTCAGGTGCGGAATACATTATCAAAAACAAACAGCTTTTCGCACAGTAGTAACGGGAGAAATATATGAAAACAGCTATTCTCAGTGTTGGAACAGAGCTTCTGTTCGGTCAGATTGTTAATACAAATGCCGTGTTCCTGTCAAAGGAACTGAACAACATGGGTTTTGATGTAATGTATCACCATACTGTGGGAGATAATCCGGGCAGGTTGGCATCAATGATAACTTCCACTATTGAAGATGTGGACATGATACTGGTAACAGGTGGTCTGGGGCCTACTCAGGATGATTTGACCAAAGAGGTGGCATGCAATGTATTTGAAGATGAACTGATAATTAATGAGAAAATTCTTGATCAAATAAGTGAATATTTTGTGAGAACGGGAAGAAACATGACGGAGAACAATGCAAAGCAGGCCTTGGTTCCGTCACGTGCAACGGTTTTTCATAATGATGCCGGTACGGCACCAGGGTTTGCTCTCGAAAAGGATGGCAAATACATAATCTGCATGCCGGGACCTCCGAGAGAAATGACGCACATGTTTGAAATCAGCGTGAAACCTTTTCTCGAAAAAATGTCAGACGGTTTCATGAGATACAAACTCCTGAGGCTTTACGGTATCGGAGAATCCCTTCTCGAAACTAAGCTTCTTGATATCATTGACGGTCAGACAGATCCAACTGTTGCAACATACGCAAAGGAAGGTGAATGTCAGCTTAGAATCGCATCAAAACGAAGTTCAGCAGAGGAAGCAGACAAAGCAGTGCAGGACATGGTCGACGTTATAAGTGAACGTGTCGGTGAATACATATTCAGTTATGACAATGAAGAACTTGTGGATGTGGTGGGACGTATGCTCCTTGAAAAAAAGCTGACAATTGCAAGTGCAGAGTCGTGTACGGGAGGACTTTTCGCAGCGGCGCTTACTGATATACCGGGAATTTCTCAGACTTTTAAGGCGGGCTTTGTCACATACAGCAATGAGGCAAAGGTCAGAGAACTCGGTGTCAACGAAGAAACTCTTGCCAAGTACGGAGCTGTCAGCGAGGAAACAGCAAAGGAAATGGTTGAGGGTCTTGCTAAGGTAACGGGTTGCGACGTGTGCGTTTCGGTGACGGGAATAGCAGGTCCCGGAGGAGGCACTGAGGAGAAGCCTGTAGGACTTGTATATATTGGATTCAAGTACGGAGATAAGTGCTTCGTTACAAAGAAGCTGGGTGCAGGTGCATCAAGAAAATGGATAAGAAACCATACACTTCTCGGTATTCTTGATATTGTCAGAAGAAATATCTGATGACAGTTCGGGGGTAAATCCGGCAAAAGCATTCTTGACAAAAGTAAATCAGGGAATATAATAATTGGTGGTACGAATTGGTACTACCAATTTTATTTTGTGGGTGTACTGTGGAGCAGATGGATGCTGCTTCATAGGTGATTAAGGTGTGATTGATGAAATATGTTAAACAGTTTTTAATAATTTTGGCTATATCCCTTGTAGGGGAAATCCTGCACAAGCTGCTGCCACTGCCGGTTTCAGCCAGTGTATACGGCATGATTTTAATGTTTGCAGGCCTTGCCTCAGGTATAATTAAGCTGAGTTCAGTAAGGGAAACGGGAAGATTTCTGATTGAGATAATGCCTATAATGTTTATCCCTGCAGGAGTTGGATTGATGGCAAGCTGGGGTGTGCTGAAGCCGATTCTCATGCCGGTATGTATCATAACGGTAATTTCAACGGTTGCGGTTATAGCAAATACAGGAATATTGTCACAGTTGATTATCAGCAGAAGCAGGAAGAAGGAGGAAAGTGTAGGTGAATGAGTTATTTGAAGAGTCGCTGTTCGCAGGGGTGACGCTGAGTCTTGCGGCCTATCTTCTGGGAATAGTCATGAGAAAAAAATTCAAAAGCGGGATATTCAATCCGCTGCTTATTTCCATAATCATTTCAATCGGGGTTCTGACAGTCTGTCATGTGGACTACGAAGCTTATAATAAGGGGGCGGAATATCTAAGCTGGTTTCTGACTCCGGCAACGGTATGTCTTGCGATTCCTCTTTATGAACAGCTGAAAATATTAATGAAAAACCGCAGAGCTGTAATTGCAGGACTTATGATGGGGGCACTGACAAGTATGGGAATAATTCTGGCATTGTCATTAATTCTAAAACTCGGACATAAGGAATATGTGACACTGTTGCCAAAATCGATAACTACAGCAATTGGAATGGGTGTATCAGAGGAACTGGGCGGATATGTGACAATTACAGTGGCGGTAATCGTTATGACAGGAATTCTGGGGAATATGTTCGGCGAACAGATATGCAGATTGTTCAGAATTAAAGAGCCTATATCAAGAGGGCTTGCAATAGGTGCTGCATCTCATGCCATAGGAACGGCCAAGGCTATAGAACTTGGAGAAATTGAAGGTGCTATGAGCAGTCTTGCGATTGCAGTATCAGGAATCATAACAGTAGCACTGGCACCACTTTTCGCAACATTTCTGTAAATAAATGTGTGAAACAGGTAAGGGGGATATATGGAAAAAAATCAGGAATACAGCAAAGTGATTTCACATATAGAAAATCTGATAAAATCAGGGGAACTGAGCATGGGAGACAGGCTTCCGGCTGAGCGATCTGTGGCAGAAAAAACAGGTGTGGGCAGGAATTCGGTGAGAGAAGCACTTTGTGTACTTGAGGGTATGGGAATAATAACTAGAAGGCAGGGCTCAGGGAATTATATAACAGGAAATACTGAAGAATCCATCAGACAGATATTTGCCATGATGCTGGCTCTAGGTACAGTTTCCCCAGAAGACATATGCAGTTTCAGACGGATAATGGAAAAGGCCGCCTGCATGGTGCTGCTGGACCGTGGTATTGGCGGCGAATCTGCGAAAAAAATAGGTGAGATTCTTAGCCAAATGCAAGATGACGAAAACCTGCCACGCCTTGATCGTGAATTCCATTACGAAATTATAAGAGCTACAGACAATGAGCTGCTTATTAATATTATTGAAGCAGTTTCATGGCTGTATGAAGAAATAATATGCTCTGTAATAAGCGGAGCTGACAGCGATAAGCGGAAACTGCTGGTGAGATATCATCAAGATATTTTTGAAGGGTTGTCCAGGGGGAAATCGGCAGATGTACTCGAGGCAATTGATATGCATTATAATCTGATAGAGGAGACGTTATGATTATTACGATAACAAGAGAATGCGGATGCAGGGGAGATGAAATAGGAAGACAACTGGCCTCCAGATGCGACATGATTTTTATGGCCAAAAGAGAAATCCTTACAGCTGCCCGTGAAATAGGGCTGTATGACAGATATCCTATGTTTTTCGGAGAAATGGCGGCTGATGATATGATGGGAACGATTTCGGAGGAATTTGTTGGGAGAATACACGAAATTCCCAATAAGGTGCTGGGTGAAATTATCGGTGAAAAGGACTGCGTTATCGTAGGTCGCGCTGCTTTTGCGGCATTCAGAGACAGGTCGGATGTGCTGAATGTGTTCCTTTGCGGCGACAGGGTAAAGAGGATTGAGCATATTGCTTCAAAACACGAAATCAGCATGAGGGAGGCTGAACGTATTGTTGACGACACCGATGAACGCAGACAAAGATACAATAACTATTATTCGGGAATGGATTGGGAAAGAGCCTCTAATTACGATATCTGCATAGATGTGACTAAGCTGGATAATTCAGAGGCTGAAGAGATAATCCTTAAGTATGCAAAGATGATGAAAGGTCTCCGGAGATAATTCCGAAGACCTTTAACTCTAAAGAAGAGTGTGTGAAATAATTTCTGTAAATTATCCGTTCTATGGTAATTAAGATGGGA
>JAUNFA010000009.1 GCA_030525285.1 Bacillota bacterium
TAGGGGAAAATGAATTTTCGCTTATTCTATACTTGACTTTTCATAGCTGGTCTCCCTCTATTTTAGGCCAGTAAACCTGGCATGTTTAATTACTGGATGTAGGCCCTCGCTTCTTGGTTTCGAAAAAATGAACTCCCAGCTTCCCACAGTAACCTTTTTGTTATAATTTATTTCGCCACTAACTGCTTTGCCAAGTGACTTCCAATAATCATACATAATAAACTGCGTATATAACCTTGGGTTTGAGTCCTTAAGCTTTGGGTCATCTTTCAGTGATAGTATCGCTTCATGCATATGTTTGGTCGCATTACCATGCGTCCACATTTGTCCTTGTGGAGTATCGATATTAAATGACCTTGGCAAGTCTGTTCCTGAATAACTGCCTTGTGTTGCACTAACGTGAGACCATACCGCTGAAGTGTTCCAATTGTTATATCCAGATGTTCCGGTGAAATGTCCGCTAACAGCTTTACTCATTGACAATCCTCCTTGCAAAAGCTTCGCTTGTTTTGCTAGGAAAGGCAATGATATTAATACCCTCTTCTTTTAGTTTATCGAAAAATGGATACTTGTCAGAACCATAGATAATTATAGTATGAGGCTTTAACGTTTTCACCATTTTAAATAGGCCAATCTCAAAATTCGGTCTGACAGAAAGTAACTTAATGCTACTGGCAACTGTTCCAATTGAAACAATACCACTTTGTGGGATTCCGTCAAAACAATAGGACCAAGTTTCAAGTGTTCCCCAACGAACATTGTTTATGACAGGAATTCCGAGCTGATTCATCCAACAGCCAAAAGCTCTCATACGATAGGTGTTATACCTTTTTATTGGATCTGGGAAATCGGCGTTAGTCGAAAAATCAGGGGTAATTATACCGGCAAAATGCCTAATGGCCTCGAGTGCTTTGTCTGGATATAACCATATGCTGCTTCTTTTGCCATCAAATTTTTGGTCATCGATGTAGAAGTGAATATAAGCATTAACAAAGAAATCGGGCATCCCCGCGTATAGTTTCTGTTTGTAGATTGCCTTTGCATCTTCATACGATATTAATTGTAAAGGGACTCTAGCATCAGTGCAAGTGCAAGTAGGGATGTCGGATCCGCGTTCAAATTCGGCCTCTTTAACCATAAAAGCGTTCCACATATCCACGCAACCATTTCTTGGCTGAGCCTTTTCTAAAGAATTAGTCTGAATGATTTTATTTTTCAAGAGTGTACCTCCATATAAAATGATAAAGCTATAAGATGTGACCGGTTGG
The DNA here is from genome assembly GCA_030525285.1 of Bacillota bacterium. GTDB lineage: Bacteria > Bacillota > Clostridia > Peptostreptococcales > Anaerovoracaceae > Lentihominibacter. The sequence goes on from JAUNFA010000009.1 coordinate 1,269, forward strand.
TGTTTTCCTTTGGGAAAAACCACTGAATAGGGCCATCTTTATTGTTACAAATGTTGTGGAGATAAAAAATTTGCCTCTTTATTTCAATTCAATTGCCTAATAGTAAGTGATTCTATGGGCAATGCTGGTTTGCCTGTGATATAATAGATGTTGACCAATAGTTTAATATTTTGACTGAATGACTAATGTATATATAATTATCGATATAGAAGGGTGGTGCAAACACAGTGAGCTTTGAGGATTTAATAGGAAACAACATTAGAGAAGTTAGACTTGAAAGAGGACTTTCGCAGGAAGCCTTGGCAAACGCCTGCGATTTCTCAAATACCACACTAAGTGCATATGAAAATGGAAGAAAAATCCCGAGTCTTGTTACAATAGCAAAGATAGCGAAACAACTAAATGTATCAATTGAACGGTTGTACTACGGTGATGAGAATAATGCATTTATTATTTCTGCTCCAGACGAAGGGAGAAAAATAGTTAATTCAATATTTCTATTATGGGAACAAGGTGTTATTTCATATTATCGAAACTATAATTCTGACATGGATGTGCAAACCTATCATAAGTTGGAAGAACCTAAAGGTGTTTTCCTTCACCTGGATGATTATAGTGACCAAATATGAAGACTCCTATCATCATTAAATGAGTTTCAATCAAAACGAGATACATATCCAGATCCGGGAAAATACCTTGAATTCATAATGTCGTCTGTAGCAACAGAAATTAATAATATAATAGAGCGACGCAAAATGATAAGACGCAGTGCTCATACAATAGTTAAATAGAATGGTGATTGACATACAACTCTAATCGGTAGTATCAAAGACTAGCGCACTTGCAACATTGAATTAGGAATCCCAGTATTTTCAAGGGGTTCCGGTTCTCAAAGCATTAATTCAAACTAACAAACGCTGAAATTGGCAAAAGATTAAAAGAAAAACGCAGAGAAAAAGGATTATCGCAAGAAAGACTTGCTGAAATGCTCGGCATCAATCGGACGACAGTTGGCAAGTACGAACACGGAAATACCAATAGAGTGACACTTGAAATGCTTGAAGCACTCGCAAAGGTTCTAAATTGTGACATTAAATGGTTATTAGGAGTTGATGAAGAGGTTGAAGTTGAGAAACTTACAGATGAGGAGTTTTATAACGCCATAAAATGTACCTGTCATAAATATGATGATATTGGTGATTTGTTCACAGAAGATGACTATAGAGATATAATTGAATACATAAAATTCAAGAAAATGCAGAAAAAAGGAAGGGGATTGTAGATGGAACTGACCAACGAATTAATGTGGATTATTGCTGCGATAGTTTTTGTAATCATTGAGTGTTTCTCGGTAAGCCTTATAACGATATGGTTTGGCATCGGGGCACTGTGCGCTGCGATTGCTTCTCTAATTACGGATAATCTGTATATACAGGTTCTGATTTTCTTGGCGGTTTCGCTACTGATGCTTGTACTGGTAAAGCCTATAGCCCGAAAGCATTTTAACGGAAAAATTGAAAAAACAAATACAGACGCACTTATCGGATGCGAGGCTATAGTGACCGAGGAAATTGGTGACGAGAAGCCGGGCAGAGTAAATGTAGACGGGAAACTTTGGAGAGCGAAATCAGCAGAAAATGTCTGCCATAATAGGGGAGACAAGGTTCTAATACAGAAAATAGAAGGCGTAACGCTGATAGTTAAAGCAGAAGAAGAGTAGAAAGGAATAGCGAAATGTTAATATTGGCACTGTTATTAATCGTAATAGTACTTATCGCGACAAATATCAGAATAGTACCTCAGGCAAATGCATTTGTTCTGGAAAGATTGGGAGCATACAAGGAGACATGGCAGACAGGTCTGCACATTAAGATTCCGATGATTGACAAAATATCGAATAAGGTATCTCTAAAGGAGCACGTGATAGACTTCCCACCACAGCCGGTAATCACAAAGGATAACGTTAGCATCAACATAGATACTGTCGTATATTTCCAGGTGACAGATCCGAAGAAATACGCATATGGTGTAGAGAATCCAATAGCGGCAATAGAAAATCTGACGGCTACAACTCTCAGAAACATAATCGGAGAAATGGAGCTGGACGAAACTTTGACAAGCAGAGAGCGAATCAATTCCAAGATAACCCTGGTTCTTGATGAGGCAACTGACGCATGGGGAATCAAGATAAACAGAGTGGAAGTGAAGAATATTCTTCCACCAAGAGATATACAGCAGGCCATGGAAAAACAGATGCGTGCTGAGAGAGAAAGAAGAGAAATTATACTCCAGGCAGAGGGTGAAAAGAAGTCATCGATTCTGATAGCGGAAGGTAAAAAAGAAGCGGCGATTCTCGAGGCAGAAGCGGCAAAACAGGCAGCTATCAAAGAAGCTGAAGGTCAGGCAGAAGCAATTAAGAAGGTGCAGGAAGCCACAGCTGAAGGAATAAGGATGATAGCTCAGGCCGGAGCTACAAAGGAGGTTCTGACAATAAAGAGTCTCGAAGCCTTCGAGAAGGTAGCGGACGGACAGGCAACAAAGATAATAATTCCGTCAGAAATACAGGGAATGGCCGGTCTTGCAAGTTCATTGACAGAACTGGTAGATAAGGCATAGTGTGAAATATATGAAGAGCGTAAGTGAGGTTATGCTATATGAGGAAAGGAGCTTACAATGAACAATAACGTGAAGGACGCAAACAAGGTAAGAATCGAAACAATAATCAAGAATCTCAAAAAGAGAAATATTACGGGTCACTACTGCGAATCTGCAGAGGAAGCGGTAAAAATAATTGAGAATCTTATTGAAGAAGGGTCGCAGGTTTCATGGGGTGGCTCGGTTACTTTGAATGAAATAGGAATAAAGGAAGTACTCAAAGCGGGGAATTACCAGGTGAACGATCCTATGGATCCGTCCCTTGACCGTGAAGAAGCTATGATGCGCAGAAAAAAGGCGCTCACTTGCGATGCGTACCTTGCAAGTCTAAATGCAATTACCATGGACGGGGAAATCGTCAATATCGATGGTACAGGAAATCGAGTTGCAGCCATTGCTTTTGGACCGGGAAAAGTTATTCTTGTTGCCGGCGTTAATAAGATTGTAAACGAAGAAAAGGATGCAATAGGCAGAATTATGACGGAGGCGTGTCCGGCTAACTGCTTGAGACTTGGGCGCAAAACACCTTGTGCTGTTACAGGTAAATGCGGTAACTGCCTGAGCGTGGGAAATACAATATGCAGCTATACCGTAGTAACCAGATTTTCTCCGGAACCTGATCGCCTGCATGTTGTGATGGTAAATGATGTGCTTGGATATTAGAGTAGCATTTGATGGGGAGCATGATGAAAGAATTTTCGCTTGTGCATTAAATACAGCAGAGCTAAGCAACTACACAATAGTGACTACCTCAATACACAATCATCTATGGGACTTACAGACACTACCCTCAAAATTTTACCTGAGATAGTGAAGCGTACATTAAAACCGGCAAAATAAATTCCATAAATTCTTTCCGGGTCGTGGTGAAACCCTGGTCTTGGGTCTTCGGCAAGAAGCTGGATTATGGCAGATCTTTTGCTGGAAGGGAACATGTGCAGCAGTTCCTCAGGGAAATATACGTCAAGATGCTCCGACTGAATGCTGTCTGTGAAACCACCGGTCGCATCGGGGTGACAATCTGAATAAGGAACATAAGGTTTAACGTCATATAACGGGGTTCCGTCTACCATATCTATACCGGATATGAGCAGGCGGGGTCCCGTTTCGCTTTCTGGGAGGAAATCTTCAAGGTGCACTGAAGAAAGACCTATGTTGTTAGGCCTGTAGGGTGAGCGTGTTGCGAAAACTCCCATGCGTCTGTTGCCACCGAGTCTTGGTGGTTTGACTGTTGCAGACCAGTTATCCTTGGATGATAAATGAAATTCCCAAATAAGCCAGAGATGGGAGAAATCTTCTATTCCTCTGAATGCCTGCAGTTGCCTGTATTCCGGCAGGAAGTCAATATAGCCCAATAGAGATGGAATCCTGCCGCTCTGTCTTGGAATACCGAATTTTTCGGGAAAATCGGTGTGAATGTGTCCGATGATTTTCATGGTGATGAGCCTCCTGTGGAGATTATATCAGCTAAATTGACAGAATGTCAGTGCGTGTATCATGATTATATGATAAAATTTATCAAATGGTTGTAGTTATTTAGCAGTTTACTGCGGACAAGGAGAACGATATGGGCTTATTTAGAGATCAGTTCTTAAGTGTAATTGAGTGGAATGAAACTGATGAGAAGCAGATGTTCCACAAGTTTGGACAGGATGAAATCAAGAATGGTTCCAAGCTGATAATAAGACCTGGACAGAATGCTATTTTTCTTAACAGTGGCACTGTCGACGGGGTGTTCAAGGCAGCTGGGAATTATGACATCGATACTGATATAATTCCTGTTCTGTCCACACTCAAAGGATTTAAATTCGGTCTGGACAGCGGAATGAGAGCGGAGGTGCTCTTTATCAACGTGAAGGAATTCAATGAAAGGTGGGGAACGAAACAGCCTGTTGTCCTTCAGACACCGATGCTCCCTGGTGGCATGCCAATAAGAGCCAATGGTGGATTCCAGTTCAAGATCGACGATTACCAGGTGTTCATTGACAAAATTGCAGGTATCAAAGACAAGTATACTACCGATGACATTAAGACAAGAGCAATGTCTCTGCTGGATCAGCTGCTCATGTCTCATATTGCAACTGAAGGAAAGGATCTGTTTAACATTCAGGCATCGGCTGCCGAAATTTCAAAGGGAATTCAGGCTGATTTGGATGCTGAGTTCAAGCAGATAGGACTTGCCGTTACAGGGTTCCAGATTAATTCCGTTTCATATCCTAAGGAAGTTCAGGAAATGCAGAACAAGGCAGCCGGTCAGGCGATGGTTGGTGATATGGCTAAATATACGCAGATGGCAGCAGCAGATGCAATGTCTGCAGGTGACACGGGTACAGGTCAGATGGCGGGAGCTATGATGGGCGTACAGATGGGTGCGGTAATGGCACAGCAGATGGCACAGCAGATGAACGGCGGAGCACAGCAAATGGGAACTCAGGTGGCACCTGCACAGCCGGCACAACCGGCGCAGCCTTCCGGAGCACAGACCCCACAGGGACAGTCTGCTGGTGGAACAATCCCGAATTTCTGCCCTAATTGCGGAGCCAAGACAACGGGAACGAATTTCTGCCCTAATTGCGGATTCAAGCTGGTTTAATTGCGAGAATAGGAGGTAGAACATGTACACATGTAAAGGATGTGGCGGGTACTTGAGATTCGACATCGAATCTCAGCAGCTCAAATGTGATAGCTGCGAGACTCTGAGCCCCGTTCCAGACGAAGCAGATCAGAACATGGAGGCGGAGTACACTGCCAAGATATATACCTGCCCGAGCTGTGGCGGTGAACTTATGGGTGATGATAACGAAGCTGTAGTATTCTGCAGTTTTTGCGGTTCATCCAATGTGCTTACAGAAAGATATGAAAAGGAAAGTCGACCTGCCAAGATTATACCGTTTAAGATTACAAAAGATCACTGCAAGAGAATATATGCAGACAAGCTGAAGTCGTCGCCTTTTGCACCAAAAGAACTTAAGAAACCTGAATTCATAGATTCCTTCAGAGGAATATACATGCCGTTTTATCTTTATGACGCCCACGTTAATAACAACATATCAATAGAGGGCGAGAAAGAGGATGAGAGCGGCGTTAAGAAAATTATAACCGAGTACGAATTCACAGGGAATGTTAAGAGCTCTTATGAGGGCATACCTCATGACGCATCATCATCTTTTGCAGATGATATCAGCGAGAGTATCGTTCCTTATGAGGATGAGCAGGCAGTTGATTTTGCTACCGGCTACATGTCAGGATTTTATGGAGACACTGCCGATGTTGATAAGGACATATATGCTGAAGAAATCAAAACCATTGCAAGGGAAGATACTGTAAAAAAGGTGGAAGAAGCCAGAGCAGTCAAGGGCATTACTCTCAAGTCGTCAGTGGACGATCAGATTGTGCCTGAAGTAAATGACGGGGTCATTGGAATGTATCCGGTGTGGTTCCTTTCTTACAGAAACAAGGACAGAGTGGCATATGCGGCCATTAATGGACAGACAGGCAAAATGGCCCTGGATATTCCTGTAGATGTGAAGAAATATTTCATGTTTACGCTGCTTATGGCGATTCCTCTGTTCCTGGCACTCAATTTTCTTTTGACGCTGTCACCTTCAATAATGATGGTAATATCTGGCGTATTCGCTTTGATATCGCTGATAATTGCAGGTGTGACTCAGTCGAATCTTTCCGATGCTCTCAGTGGAGCCAATGACAAAGGGCTGGGAAATCAGAGACAAGGTCAGAAAAAGAAAACGGTGAAACCATTTATGGTCATTATGGTAATAGCTATTATCGCTGTAGTAGCAACCTTCATATTGAAGCCGGTTTCAGATATACCGTACTATCTGGTATCACTGATATGCATAGTTGCCGTGGCACTTACGATGACAAGCCTTGTAAAGGTATATAATGTTATTTCAACAAGGCCGTTGCCTCAGTTCAAGAGGAGTGGAGGTGATGATAATGCGTAAAATGATTTCAATTATAGCTGCAGTATTCATGCTTGTCGTACTTGCAGTTCCAGCTTTTGCAGATACCACAAGTAAGGTATCAGCAAACGATCTTGTTATCATCGACAAAGCCGAACTTTTCTCCAAGTCTCAGGAAAGGAGTCTTCAGGAACAGATGACCGGTCTGTGTGAATATGGCGACACCATCGTATATACAATGGACAAAAATGCTACAAGCACCGCTTCTGCGGCTGACGCAATGCTCAGAAAGTATGGTAATGACGGCATGGTATTCGTCATTGATATGGACAACAGGGAGATTTACCTGTTCACAACATATGATGGACTTACTGCAGGTCACTGCAAGTCCATAACAGATAACGTGTTTAAATATGCTTCGGATGGAGATTATTTCACCTGTGCCAAGACTGCCCTCGAACAGTCACAGACAGTTCTTGCTGGACAGCGTATTGCACAGCCGATGAAATATATCAACAATGCTCTTCTGGCAGTAATAGTTGCAATGATTATCAATTTTATCTGGATGGCAACAACATCAAGGAAATCGCGTGCATCCTCATATGAAGTGGCTGGTAATGTTAAGTCAAAGTTCTCAATCAAGAACAGCAATCTCAGGGTAACAGGAACGAGAGTTGTTCACGTTGACCTTTCAGACCTGTCGGGTGGTGACTCATCTTCCGGCGGAGGTGGAGGCGGTCATGGCGGAGGACATCGCTTCTAAGACCTCGGTTAATAAAGCCTGAACGAATAATAAAGCCGATGCTGAATTTTTAAATTCAGCATCGGCTTTTATAATATCAAATAATTCAAATTCGATTATTTCTTATAAATCAGTCACCTTGAATATGAAGTTCTCGCGCATCAGCTTTGAATATTTAAAAATCGTTTTGATCTTTGATTTCTTGCCTTTGTATACCTTGATTTTGAAGCGGTCAAGATAGTAGGTCTTGTAGTAGGATGTATAGTATCCTGCATAAAGTTGTCCGTTAGAGTGGAATACGGTTTCAAGCTCATAGCGTTTGCTTAACTTGACAGTACTCTGGTAATTACCGTTCCAATCGTAGACAAGAATTTGGTTGTACTTGCCGTATTTGTTGGGGCTCTGGGCAACAAGGATGTAATTATCAAAGGAGTCAATGCTCTGATAAAGCTGTTTCGTGCCATATTTGAGACGGATGTATTTAACAGGTTTCAGATTCGAGTTGTACATGACAAGATGATTGTAACCTCGAACTCTGCCTACATAAGTCTTCTTTTCTGCGTTGTATGTCAGAGACGTTACACCTTTGAATTTGCGCGCATACTTTTTGCTGGCTCCCGGTGTTTTGGCTGATAACCTTAAAGTTACGCACTTGGTAACAGTAAGCTTAGTAGGATCAACAATTGAAACCTTCTTGTATTGCTTTGGCCCGTGGGCAACTACCAGCTTATTTGTGCTCGGATTATATGACATGCAGTTTCCGTGAGATATTTTGAGAACCCCTGAAACCTTAATGACCTTCATTGTGTTAAGGTCGACCTTGGCGATTTTGCATTTGGACACTTTGCGGTTATAAAGAATGAACCAACCGGTATCCTTATATGCGCAGCCACCCTGAAGAGTGTCGTACTTACCTATAGATTGCCTCGACGCGGATGTAAGCTCGAAGGGTTTGGAGCCTACATTGAGTTGATTTATTATGGCTTCCTTGCTTACTTTGCAATTGCCTGAAAGTGCCCAGCCTGAATATGCTGCCGCACTGTCCTCGCGCTTAAGGTAGGTGCGTATTCTGAAATAGCAGGGCGATATTGAATCAGTACTGACAGTACATGAAGTTGTGGAAACATCGTCGATTGTTTTGGCTTTAGCGTTGAGGAAAAATCTGTTGTCAGCATATTGGATCTGATAACCGCTGACGTTCTTGACTTCTTTCCAAGTCACGTCAAAAGAATTTTCTTCCATTGAATATTTCAAGATGCTGGTTCCGGCAGGTGATGACGCAGCTGATGCACTTTCGGTAAGGTACGGCGTTGTCATAATCATGCAGACGATAAGCAGAATGGAAAAAATTCGCGTTACTTTGATATTGTGTAAGTGCTTGAGTTTCAATTTAGTATGATTCCTTTCGAGAGTAACGATACTCTGTACATAAAAATTGGCTAATAATGTATATTTTAAAACATATATTTGTTAAATGCAAAAGTAATTCATAGTATTGCAATTTAATACAAATATTATAAAATGTATTTATTATGACACTATGGAAGTAATTACCAAAGGAGGTTGTCGTGGCAACAACGCAGATAATAACGTCGCTTATTAAGCTGTTTTTAATGATTATCCCGGGATATGCTCTGGGCAAAAGCAATGTAATGAATGAAGAACAGAGCAAGGGTCTGTCGACAATAATCGTCAATGTCACATGGCCGTGTCTTATTGTGATTTCTCTGCAGAGAGATTTTTCCAGAGAACTTTGCATAAATATGGGCATTCTGGCGGTTGGTATGGTCGGAGCAGTAATCATAGCGTTTTTTCTTGCCCGCGTTCTTTGCAAAGGAATGAAGCTGGATAAGGCCAAGACATATTTGATTACATTCATGCTGTTGTTTGGTAATACAGGGTTTATGGGAATTCCTGTATGTACCGTTCTTTATGGTGGAGAGGGCACATTCTATGCGGCACTTATTGACGCAGTTCAGGACGTGTTCATATTTACAGTGGGAATTCTGCTTATAGAAAGATCAACAGGTAATCACATAGGGCTTAGCATCAAGCATTTTCTTACTCCGGGAGTGGCCTCAATCGTAATTGGTCTCGGTCTTTTCGTTGGGAGAATAACTCTTCCTGAAATTATAGCTGTGCCTATGGATACTGTAGGTTCAGCCACATCACCACTTGCGATGATAGTAGTGGGATATCAGCTGGGACGATTAAGCTTCAAAGATTTGATAAGTGATAAGAGACTCTACGTTATGTCGGCGGTGAGATTACTTATAATGCCTCTGGTTTTCCTGGCGGCAGTGCTGATTATATTCCCGGAAATGAATCTTCTGTGCAAGGTTCTCATAGTGGAAATGGCGACACCTGTCGCGGCATGCACTACAATATATGCTCAGCAGTATGGAGGGGACGTAGGGTTTGCCACCAAGGGCGTGATGCTGTCTACAGTATTATCAATTGTGACACTCAGTGCCTTTGCGGTAATTGTAGAGATAATATAGCCTGAATATGGGCTTTGATTCAACGTGAAATTTGTGCATATGCTCCCCATCGACCAGTGCTTTAGATACTGGCTGGTAGGGAGCACTTTTATTGTTGGGATTTTTTATAAATAGTAAAGTAAAAAATTTGTATGAGAATACAACTTATGTTATAATATTGCGCGTGTGTAAACGGTTAGGAATAGCTGTTCATGCATGAATTGATAGGAAAGGATAGTATAAAAATGAGATTATCGGACAGAGTATCATCCATGCAGTTTTCCCCAATCAGAGGATTTAATAAGCTTGCGGCTAAAGAAGAAGCTAAGGGCAAGAAAATATATCACCTCAATATCGGTCAGCCTGATATTGAAACACCAAAGGCGTTCATAGAGACGGTACGTGCCTATGACGATAAGGTACTGTCATATTCGGAGTCAAATGGAATCCCGCAGCTCCTCGATGCTATTATCGGCTATTATAAGTTATATGACGTTAATCTTACGAGAGACAATATAATAATCACAAACGGCGGATCTGAAGCACTCAAGCTGGTGTTCGCTACAGTACTTAATCCGGGAGATGAGATAATGGTGCCTGAACCATACTATACCAACTATATTTCCTTTGGATGCGAGACTGTTGCAGTAATCAATCCTGTGCCTACCACCGCAGAGGATGGATACGCATGGGCTGTCAAAGAGAAGCTTGAAGCGGCCTTAACACCAGACACCAAGGCAATCTGCTGCAACAACCCGAACAACCCTACAGGAAGAGTTCTTTCCAGAGAGGACATGAAGGTTGTATGTGAGTTCGCGAAGGAACATAATCTGTGGATTATTTCTGATGAAGTTTACAGAGAGTTTGTATTCGATGGCGAGGAGATTACAACATTCGGAATGATGGAGGAATATGCTGACAGAATCATACTTGTAGATTCTGTTTCTAAGAGATATTCTGCCTGTGGTGCAAGAATCGGGGCTGTAATAAGCAAAAATGAAGAACTTATGGACGGTGTTCTTAAGCTGGCTCAGGGAAGATTGTGCGTACCTACACTTGAGCAGTATGGTGCTGCAGCTCTGTTCAGACTCGGACCTGATTATCTGAACGAGGCAAGACGCGAATATGAGTCAAGAAGAGATGCAGCATACGAAGAGATTTCAAACATCCCGAACGTAATATGTGAGAAGCCGGGCGGTTCTTTTTATCTCATGGCTAAATTGCCAATAGACGATGCTGAAGATTTCCTCAGATTCCTGATAACAGAATTCGAAGACGAGGGAGAATCTGTAATGTTCGCACCTGCAGAAGGTTTCTACAAAACTCCGAACAAGGGTAAGAACGAAATCAGAATCGCGTATGTTCTCAATTCAGAAAAGATGAGAAGGTCTGCGAAGCTTATTCGTCTGGGAATTGAAGCATACAGAGAGAAAAAAGGTCTGTAAATTTAATTTGAATTGTGGAGTCTTCATCTGTTAATTCAGATGGGGACTCTATTTTTGTATGCATGTCAGCAGAGGTAGGGTATAATGAGGACAACGGCAGCCTCCCATATTACAGAAAGGAAGGTGGGGATGATGAAGAGAATTTTTTCGATAATCGTTTCTGTCACAATGTGTGTCGCAGGTCTGATGGCATTGACCGGATGTGGCGAAGTATCACCGACTGACACAGTAAAAACATTTCTGGACGCGGTCAAGGCGAAGGATGAAAAGGCCGCGCTGACGGTTTATGCAGAAAAGGAAGTTGATTTCTTCAATGGTTTATTTGAAGAAAACTCCGGAAAAGACGAGACTGAGGAAGATTCTATTTGGGGCGAATCATTCCAGAAAATCATGGCAGAAAAGCTTTCAGACTTTGATTATGAAATAGTCGGCGAAAAAATCAAAGGGGACAAGGCAAAGGTAACGGTAAAAGTAACAACATATCCAATGGGAAGTACGCTTACACAAATTTACACTGATATGGTCGAAAAGGCATGGAGCCTTATGGATGATGAGGCCTCAGATGAGGAAATTAACGCGGCACTTAAGAAAGTGTTTCAGGATAAGTGGGAAGGGATGACTGAGAAGACTTACAGCCACAAAACGAACATAACCCTGACAAAGACTGATGACGGCTGGAAAGTTGATAAAATCAACAAATACGGCAAGGTCGCAAATGTGTTGACCGGAGGTCTGATGAATACAGTGAAAGCAATTAATGAAGAGTGGGATTTCTAACAGGTAAGGAGATAGAGAGTGAAAAATGTGAAAAAATCCAGAGGGTATGGGAGGCTCAAGCTTTTGGTGCTGATTTTGGCAATTGTAGCTGTAGCGGTAGCAGGTCTTGCAATTTTATATCAGGTGAAGCAATCGCCAATTAAGCTTAATGGAGAGTCGGAGATGACCATAAGCCTGAACGGTATCTATGACGAACCCGGTGCAACTGCCAGAATTGACGGAGAAGACTTCAGTGACAAAATCAAGATTGACAGCAATCTTAATACAGCTAAACCGGGGGAATATACGATAAAATACAGTCTTGAAGATTACACGGCGAAGCGTACAGTCAAGGTTACCGATGAGATGAATCCGGTCCTGGAACTTGCAGGCGATGACTCACTTGACGTCAAACTGGGCGAGAAATTCCGCGATCCGGGATATAAGGCAACTGATAAAGAAGGTAATGACATTACAGGCGATGTCAAAGTGTCTTATGAGGATTTGAACAAAGCAGGAAAGTGCCGGATTGCGTATACGGTTGAGGATTCTAATGGGAATGCAACTCGTGTGTTCCGGGATGTGACGGTAAAACCGAATACAGACTACAAGGCACCGGGACTGCCTATTTGCATGTATCACTATGTATATGATGAAAATAATCCGCCGGAGGATCTGCACAAGCGATTCGGTAATTATATCTCAGCGCAGGCACTGGAGAAGGAACTTAACTGGCTTAACAAAGAAGGCTATTACTACCCGACATGGAAAGAAGTGCGTGAATATATCGATGGCAAACTTAAACTGCCGGAAAAGAGTATAGTGCTGTGTTTTGACGATGGATCAAAGAGCTTCCTGGAAAACGGAATTCCGGTGCTGGAAAAGTGCAAAGTTCCAGCTACCTGCTTTATGATTACATCTTCAAAGGGAAAGGCAAAAATTGCTCGTTATCAGAGCGAGTATGTGAGTTATGAATCCCATTCTCATAACATGCATCGTCCAGGCGGGAATATAGGTCACGGTGGAATTTTCACTGCCATATCCCATGAAAAGGGAATGGCGGATTTGAAAAAATCTGTTGAGATCTGTGGAAGTTCAGACGTCTTCGCATACCCTTATGGAGATTATAATGACAGCAGTCTGAGCATGATTAAGGAGACAGGATTCCTTTGCGCAGTGACAACCCAGCCAGGCAAGGCAAAACCGGGGGATGACCCGCTTCTTTTGCCGCGGGTGCGCATGTCCCTGGGGCAGAGCCTGGAATCATTCCAAAAGAAAGTACAGCCATAATATTATGAGGGCGACCTGTTTGTTGGGAGCCCTCTTTGCAAATGAAAAAGCCACCCGAAACTATCTGAAAATTTGAAATATTCCGTTGACATATAAACGGGCTTATGCTATCATAATGGCAAGAAGAAACGAAAGAGCAGAAGCAATAGGGATGTGAGGAAGCTGGTGTTTCGGTTAGGAGGATAGACCGATGTACAGGTAAGTCAAACGACAAATTAGCGCAAGGCGCAGGAAAGGAGGTTATACAGTGAAACTTAAGGAAATTCAGTAGGAACCCGCTTGACAGGTGAATGTGTTGAGCGGGTTTTTCATTTGTTAAAAGTTAAAATGAGAGGCATAAGTCAAGGGAGTATTGTGAAATAACTGATGTATCAGTTGAAGGATGCTCCTTCTTCTATTTTTTTGGAATCTTTGTGCTATAATGGAGTGACTTGATTACAGGAGACATATATTAAATGACAGCACAGGTAACATTGAACAATAGACAATTTTATAGAAGTGTAATAAGACTTGCAATTCCCATTGCGGCACAATCTCTGATTGCAAGCTCCCTTAGCCTTGTGGATAACCTGATGGTAGGCTCTCTCGGCGAAGCTGAACTTGCAGCCGTTGGTGCCGGAATTCAGATATTCATGATTCATTACATGTTTTTGTTCGGATTCTGTAGCGGATCGGCAACCTTTATTGCTCAGTTTTATGGGGTGGGAGATATTAAGAATATCAAAAGGACTATAGGATTCACTGCAATAACAGGGGTTAGTATAGGCGGAGTATTCTTTGTTGCCGCTATGCTGATACCGGAACAGATAATGAGTATATATTCCACAGATGATAATGTTATTGCCATGGGTACAGAATACATCAGGACGGGTGCGCCGACGTTCCTTACCATGGGATTCACTATACCGTTTTATATCGGTCTTAGAGCGACACAACAGACTCATCTGCCACTATTCATAAGCATAAGCGCTTTTGTCACCAATACCTTCATGAATTACGTGCTCATTTTTGGCAGCTTCGGAGCACCGAGGCTTGAAACTCAAGGGGCGGCAGTGGCAACGGTAATGGCAAGATGTCTTGAACTGATAATGCTCATAATAGTAGTTTTCATCAGGAAAAATCTTGTCGGAGGAAGACCTTCGGAATTTATCGGCCTGAGTAGGGAACTTATATTGAGAATGGTGAAGAACAATATTCCTACTACGGCGAATGAAACCTTTTGGGGTATTGGTCAGACTATGTATATGGCGGCCATAGGTCATATCAGCGTTACAGCCTATGCAGCGACTCAGGCATGTCATACAATTGAGAATGTGTTCGTAATGGCTGGATTCAGCTTAGGTGATGCTGCTCTGATTATGCTTGGAGAAAAACTGGGACAAAATGAAATCCAGCTTTCCCGAATGATGGCGAGCAAGTTCATTAAACTTACGGCTGTTATCGGGATTATTTTAGGCATTCTGCTTCTCACATTCTCACAGCCGCTTCTTGAATTTTTTAAGTTCTCAGATGCGGGTTATGACAGCGCAATAAAAATACTCGTAATATATGCGGCTGCAGTACCGGCCAAAATGGTCGTAGGAGTTATGATTACCGGAATTTTGAGAAGCGGTGGTGACACTACATTTGCAGCAGTCTGCGAATTGTCGGCAATATGGATTATTGCAGTACCGCTGGCGTTTCTCGGTGCAATAGTATGGCACCTGCCAGTATATGCAGTAGTAATTCTTTCGCTAAGTGCGGAGGTAGTAGAAATAACGATTCTGTTGTGGAGAACAAGAACGGGCAAATGGGCCAATAATGTAGTATCGGATTTACAGTAATAGGAGGAAACATTATGAGTTACAGAGAATTTATCAGCGAACTTAATCTTGAAGGATGTGTCATCGCCTCAACAAGAGTTGATTCACAGGATTACAAATGCGACGATCTTTTCGGATGTGTTTACAAAGTTTTTCCACAGGTTCTCGAAGGCAGAATCGTAGTTCTCAAGAAGGGTTCATGCAGCTGCGGAGGATTTAACAATAATAGCGGTCTTGTTGACAGTAGACCGAGCATTCCAGGAGGATTCGGGGTGTTCCTGTCACATGGCTCCGACCAGATGTGGACGCCAAAGGGAGAAAAGTTCAAGTGTTGTCCTGAAATTGCTGAAGCTATGTTTGATACTCTTCCCAAGGATGTAATGGCAGGACATGATGCAATCAGATTTGAACCTTATAAGGAGGGTATTGAAGCGGATGTTGTAACGGTATTCTGCACACCGGACCAGCTCAGTGCATTGATAATTCTACACGGTTACAACAGAGGATATTACGACAATGTTGTGGCGACCACGGCATCAGGATGCGCTTCAATGCTTAGGATTCCATTCAGCGAAATAGACAAGGAAAATTCACGAGCAGTCATTACAGGAACAGATATTGCACAGAGAAAATTTGTGCAGGAAGATAAGCTGGCAATTTCATTTACAGGCAAAGACTTTGCCTATATGCTGAGTGTAACGGACGAATGCTTTTTCCATGCGGAAGTTTTCAAAAAGATTAGCGAGCGTATTCATAAATCAAGTGGAGAGGAAAAATATACAAATCTGGCATAGGTTGGATTAGAAAAGCAGGAAACGAGGTTACAGAATGGATTTATCACTATTAACAGGACCGTTAGTAGGAGCAATCATAGGCTATTTCACTAATTATCTGGCAGTAAAAATGCTGTTCAGACCGCGAAATGAAGTGAGAATTGGCGGCTGGACAGTGCCAATGACACCAGGAGTCATTCCCAAGGGTAAATCAAGGCTTGCGCGCGCCATAGGCAAAGCGGTATCGGAGAATCTTCTTACGAAGGAGGATTTGAGCGGATACCTTCTCAACGAAGAGACAACAAACGCAGTAACAGACAAGGCTGTAGATTTTCTCAATAAGGAAATAAAAGAAGACATAATAGAAATAGCAGGGACTGGCGAAGAAGATTACGAGGGAAAAAAGACAAAGGTCATAAATCGAATATCTGCATACTTTTGCGAGGAAATAGGGAAGCTTCCCGTTAAAGACCAGGTAACACGTGTTCTCGTTGAAGCGGCGCAGGAAAAAATAAGAGAACTGGCGGCTGAAGGCGGGATGACTGCAATGATTGCAATGATGCTCCCTGAAGAAAAAATCATAGAACTTGCTGGTCCCATGGGTTGGAAGACAGAGAAGTTCATTAACGATAATGCATACGATTATATTCACCCTCTCCTGCACAGTAAGGCGTCCCAGCTTGAACAGGAAAGGGCAATGGACCTGCTCAACGATTTTGATCTTGAAGACAGAAAGATCAGGGATTTCATAAGCAGTGCATATACGGGATTTGTAAGTGACAATATCGGCAAGGTAATTGACAAGATAGATATTGCAGGAATGGTAGAAAGCAAAATAAACGACATGAGTGTTGAAGAACTTGAAACCATGGTGCTTTCTGTAATGAAAAAAGAGCTGAACATGATAGTAAGACTGGGTGCACTTATCGGTTTTGTCATAGGTATTGTTAACGTGTTTATTTAATTGTTGCATTGATATGGCAGATGATAAGGTAAGGTGAAAGGAGATTGTATGGAGCAGTTTTTGTACGGAGTGGTAGGTGTCATAGCACAGTTTCACAGCTATATTCTAAGCCTAAACAATAACTATGAAGCAAGTTTCAATGACAAGGAACTGCACTTCCTTGTGCTGGGAATCGTAGGAATAATACTGGTGTTCATTGCACATCCGATTTTCAAATGGCTGGCCAATACAGGGCATGTAATGGTGATAACGTTTATGTACGTTCTGACTATAATGATTGTAATCGCCTTTGCCATTGAGATTGGACAGGGAGCAACTGGAACAGGTGTTATGGAGTTTGATGACATCGTGTATGGTATCGGCGGATTTTTGGCGATGTTCATTGTTTTCATGGTGATTCGTGGAATTTATCACCTGATAAAACGATGGGTGACAAAGGATGATGACGAGTGGTACAGCTAAAAGGTGCTGATTTATGTGGCACTTTATGGTATTCTAAACCTTAAAGGGCAGGACCCTTAATTTATTAAGAAAAGAGGATAAAGCAGATGCCTGTAACGGATTTACTAGAGAGAAACCACAAATTATATGGTGAAGAGGTGGCTCTTGTTGAGCTTAACCCTCTCGTTAAAGATAAAATGAAGAGAACCTGGAAAGATTACGATCTTGTTCAGCAGACGGAACTGCAGCCTTATAGGAGAGAAATCACGTGGAGTGTGTTTGATGAAAAGGCAAACAGAGTTGCCAACATGCTCATAAATCGCGGAGTTCAGCCGGGAGACAGAGTTGCAATCCTTATGTTTAACTGTCTGGAGTGGCTGCCGATTTACTTTGGCATTCTTAAGACAGGGGCAATTGCAGTACCTTTTAATTTCAGATTTGACGCTGAAGAAATAAAGTACTGTGCAGACCTTGCAGAAGTTCAGGTACTGTTTTTTGGCCCGGAATTTATCGGAAGAATCGAATCGATTGAGGAAGAACTGAGCAAGGGAAGACTTCTCATTTTCGTTGGTGACGGTTGTCCTACTTTCGCAGAAAGCTACAGGGAGATGGTGGCAGACTGTTCAAGCCAGCCGCCACTTGTCAGACTTGAGGAAGAAGACGACGCCGCAATTTACTTCTCTTCAGGAACAACGGGATTCCCGAAAGCAATTCTGCACAATCACGAAAGTCTCATGCAGGCAGCTCAGATGGAGCAGAAGCATCACGATATAGGAAGAAAGGACGTTTTTCTGTGCATTCCGCCTCTTTATCATACAGGAGCCAAGTTCCACTGGATGGGAAGCCTGTGTGCCGGCAGCAAGGCAGTTCTTCTCAAGGGTACTACTCCGGAGATTATTCTCAATGCAGTATCGGCAGAGGGCTGTACGATAGTATGGCTGCTCGTACCGTGGGCTCAGGAGATTCTGGATTCACTGGATAGAGGAGATGTTAAGCTGGAGGATTACAAGCTGGATCAGTGGAGACTTATGCACATTGGAGCACAGCCTGTACCGCCATCACTTATCAAGCACTGGAAAGATTATTTCCCTAACCATCAATATGATACAAACTACGGTCTAAGTGAGTCGACAGGTCCGGGATGTGTGCATCTGGGTGTCGAAAACATTCATAAGGTTGGAGCCATTGGAATCCCGGGCTATAGATGGAAGTGCCGAATTGTAGGTGCTGATGACAAGGAAGTTGAGCAGGGTCAGGTTGGAGAACTTATAGTCAGAGGTCCTGGCGTGATGACATGCTATTACAACGACCCTAAGGCAACCGCCGAAACCCTCAAGAACGGATGGCTGTATACAGGCGATATGGCTATGCAGGATGAGGATGGATTCATATATCTGGTTGACCGTAAGAAGGACGTTATCATCAGCGGAGGAGAAAACATCTATCCTGTACAGATTGAAAACTTCCTGGCGGCATATGACAAGGTTAAGGATGTGGCTGTAATAGGACTTCCGGACAGACGTCTGGGTGAAATCACAGGCGCAATTATCAGTGTCAAGGAAGGCATGGAATGTACCGAAGAAGAAATAAACGAATATTGTCATGAACTGCCAAGATACAAGAGACCTAAGAAAATAATATTTGCTGACGTTCCGAGAAACGCAACAGGCAAAATTGAAAAACCGGTTCTTCGCAAAAAATACGGAGCGGAGCATCTGGTTGCCCAGCAGATTAAATCAGAAGAATAATGTTATTAAGCACTGCTTTGTGGTTATCCATGAAGCGGTGTTTTAATTTGTTTTTTGCACTTTTCAAGAGAGACGCTATGTGCTATCATAATGCTCGGATGGGTAGTATTCGAAGGAAACTATACCGTTTGATACAAAGACATATTCATTGTAATCTGTGCAGTCGTTAAAGCTGCACCGCTTATATCCGCGAGGAACAAGACGAAAAGATCGAACTCTGACGGCCATATGGCGGAAGGAGGAGTAGGATGAATATAGGTTTTATAGGAGCAGGCAAGGTAGGCTGCAGTTTAGGCAGATATTTTGCAGAGGGAGGACTGTCCCTTTCGGGTTATTACAGCATTCCCCGGAATACGTCGCTGGAAGCGGCACAATTTACAAACACTTACAGTTTTGAATCAGCTGAAGATTTGATAAAAGAGTGCGATTGCGTGTTCGTAACTGTTCCAGATGGTTTAATCGGAAGTGTCTGGGAAGACATTAAAGATTACAATCTTAAAGGTAAGATAATATGTCATTGTAGTGGTGCCATGACTTCAGCAGATGCCTTTGCTGGCATTGAGAAGACGGGAGCATCAGGATATTCGGTCCATCCGCTGTTTGCAGTAAGTGACAGATACAGCACTTACAAAGAACTGCCGGGTGTTTTTTTTACTCTGGAGGGGGATGAGGACAGAATTGGAGAGGTGGCCGAGCTTATCGGAAGCCTTGGCAATCCTGTGCGAGTAATCAGCGGAGAAGACAAAACAATGTATCATTGCGCAGCAGCTGCTGCAAGCAATCTCGTGTGCGGCATATTGGATATGAGTTTCGACCTCATGGAAAGGTGTGGTTTTAGCGAAGAGGACGCTAGAAGTGCTATGGGAGCACTGATACGCGGTAACGTTGAACATGTCCTTGAAGTGGGAACTGCCGAAGGTCTGACCGGGCCAATAGAACGAAATGATGTTGATACAGTGAGAAAACATATTGAATGTCTCAAAGGAAGTGACACTGCTCAGGAAAGAGAAATGTACAAAACGGTAAGTCTGAGACTTACGGACATGGCCTCTGAACGTCATTGTGACAGAGATTATTCACCGATGAGAAAACTGCTTGAAGAAAGGGAAGACAAATGAAAAAAACAGTAGGAAGCCTCCTTGGACAGAAGGAAGCAGGTAAGAAGATATCAATGCTGACATGCTATGACTACACAACTGCAAAGCTTATGGAAGCGGCAGAAATAGATACAATTCTTGTAGGGGATTCATTAGGAATGACAATGCTCGGATATCCCGATACACTGTCAGTTACTGTGGATGACATGATACACCACGGTAAAGCGGTATGTAGAGGAGTAAAGGATATATTCGTTGTAATGGACATGCCGTTCATGTCATATCAGACATCTGTATACGACGCTCTTGCCAATGCAGGAAGACTTATCAAGGAGACTGGAGCTAACGCAGTAAAGCTTGAGGGCGGTGCTGCAGTATGCGATCAGATCAGAGCGATTACAGATGCTGGAATCCCGGTAGTTGCGCATATTGGAATGACACCTCAGTCAGTGAATGCAATGGGAGGTTTTAAATGTCAGGGCAAGGACGTGGCTAAGGCACAGCAGATTATTGACGATGCACTTGCTGTTCAGGAGGCGGGAGCATTTATGGTAGTTTTGGAATGCATACCGTCAGCTCTTGCAGCAATGATTACGAAGAAACTGATGATACCTACCATAGGAATAGGAGCCGGAGTTGAATGCGATGGACAGGTTCTTGTATGGCAGGACATGATGTCGCTTAATATGGACATGAAACCGAAGTTTGTCAAATCCTTTGCAGAAGGTGGAGAATTGATGAGAAATGCATTCGCAGAATTTGATTCTCAGGTCAAAGAGGGAGCATTCCCGGGGCCTGAACATGGATTCAAAATCGACGATGAGGTAATGGCGAAACTGAAATAGAGAGGAAAACAAATGAGAGTTGCAGTAACGGTGGAAGAAATTCGCAATCAGGTCAAAGAATGGAAGAGAGAAGGGTTAAGCGTAGGTCTTGTGCCCACAATGGGAGCACTTCATGAAGGCCACGCATCCCTTGTTGATGCATCTGTGAAAAGCTGTGACAGAACGGTCACATCAATATTCGTGAACCCGAAACAGTTCGGCAAAAGTGAGGATTTGGACAGTTATCCGAGAACTTTTGATGAGGATTGCAGAATTCTTGAAGAACGGGGATGCGACATGGTTTTCGCACCGACTGTAGATGTAATGTATCCCGATGGTTTCGGAGCAGAAATTCAAATAACTACAGACATGGTCAATCAGCTTTGCGGAGCATCAAGACCGGGACACTTCAAAGGTGTATGCACTGTAGTCGGCAAACTGTTTAACATTGTGGCTCCTGACAAGGCATTCTTTGGAGAGAAGGACGCACAGCAGCTTGCGGTAATCAGGAAGATGGTAAAAGACCTTAACTTTGATGTTGAGGTTGTAGGATGTCCCACAATCAGAGAGGCTGATGGATTGGCAAAATCCAGCAGAAATGTGTATATGAATGAGGAAGAACGCAATGCTGCAGGAATATTATATCAGTCCATGCTGAAGGCACAGGAACTTATAAAGAATGGTGAACGCAGTGCTGAGACGATTGCAGAACAAATGAAAGCACTAATCGCGACAGAAGGAATGGCTCAGATTGATTATGTCAGAATAGTTGACGGACTGACACTTCTTCCGACAGATGAAGTCAAGGCTGGAGATCTGGTGGCACTTGCAGTTTGTTTCGGGAACACAAGACTTATAGATAATTTCACCGTATCATTCTGATTTGTTGTATAATTAAGAGCGTAGGTTAATGCCTGCGCTTTTAAAATGGACTTAATGGAGGGAATATGGATTTTTTGAAGATGGCACAGGAGCGATATTCGGTTCGCTCTTACTCACAACATCTGGTAGAGGATGAAAAAATTGAAAGAATACTTAAGGCAGCACAGTATGCACCGACAGCACTGAATTTTCAGCCTCAGAAGATTTATGTGATAAAAAGCGCCGAAGCAATGGAAAAACTGAGATTCGTATGCAGATTTGTCAAGGATGCTCCCATGGCAATGCTTATATGTTATGACATGACCAAATCGTGGAAGCATGCTCCGGACAAGCTGGATTCGGGAGAAATGGACTGTGCGATTACGGCGACGCACATGATGCTTGAAGCGTGGGAACAGGGTATCGGCACATGTTTTATAAGAGGTTACAATAACAGAGACATTGTGGGCATGTTCAATCTTCCGGAGCACATTAAGCCTGCATGCCTTTTGTCGATGGGATATCCGTCAGAGAAGTCCCATCCATATGCCAAAATGCACAGTGTTTATCGTGACCTTGATGAAATGGTAGAGGAATTGTAATTATGGAAGCTTTGCGTAAGGTAACATTATGGATTCTCATGCTGGTAATGCTCCTTTGTGAGTGTGTGGTTATGGGAATCTTCGCAGTAGATGCAGGTTCAGGTCAGAAAAGTGTGGCGAAAGCCCTTGCGAAATCGGATATCATATCAGACATTGTAGAAGAATCACTCAAGAAGAATTCAGTTAACGGGGAAGCTTTTTATGGTGAAACAATTGAAAAACTTGCGAAATCCGATGCGATGACAGAATTTTTCGCAACATATATCTCCAACGGAATCCGGGAATCGGTATATGGGTATGAGGTGGAGGAAATCGCATACGATAAGTTGTTGCAGGCTGTTGATGAGGGAATCGCCCAGGTCAACAGGGAGAGCGACGTCAATATTACATCTGACCAGAAACAGATTTTTATGGGGGCGGTAAGCAGGACGGCGCCGGACCTTACAAAGGGATTGAATACTGTGATATCAGGGTATGAAGCGACGGCTACAGGTGAATACGGAGAGACTGCGGCAGCAATGGAAAACAAGTCTGCAATTAATACGGTAATGAAGCTTACAACGAGAATCATTCTGATAGCAGTAATTGCCTTCACAATTATGCTCATTGCAATGCTGTCAAGAAGTGATAGGAGAGGAATTCTGCGCGTAGCAGGAACTACATTGGTAGCAACATTATTGTATGGATATGCTGCTTTCAGAGGAACGGGTGCCGTATCGGAATCAAGCGATATTTTCCTTAACGAACTGGTGAAGTCCGGTGCAGGTGCAGTAGCAATCGGAGGTTTGGTGACAACGGCAATTATGGTTGTAATCGGAATTGTTGTAAGGAGAGGCAGAGACAGAAGGAAACAGGGAGAATTTTCACATTAAAAAGATGTTTTCTACACAGTATCCACATAATCCGATAAGATAATGTTAATTGTAATTATTAAAGTAAAAGCGAGGTATCATTCATGAAAATGAAAAAATCAAAACTGGTAATCGGGCTGTACATAATAGCCGGACTCCTTGGAATTGTAACCATTTATATGCTTATATCATCAATAGCATATCTTAACAGTTATGTTCAGGCATATGGCGTATCCATTACTGATCTTGGTGAAGATGCATTCTCATATATCATGTCAAATTCGGCAAGTTATCTGATATATGGAATTCTAGTGTTTGCAGCAGCTAAGATTCTTGATGAGGTAAGAATGCTGAGATGCAGAGTTGAATGTTGCGGATGTGCTTCAGAGGAATGTGATGAAGCTGTTGAGCAGGAAGCCGATGCTGCAGAGCCGGCAGTATCAGTATGCACAGAAATAGCAGTTTCAAATGCGGGTAAGGTTCCGCCAATCTACACTTCAAAGTCATTTATCAGATACTAACAAAGGTTAAAGATTATATGAGAGAAGAACAGGGCGACTGTTCTTCTTTTATGTTATAATGAAGGGGAGAGTTTGCTTTAACAGAATGGAGATTAGAAATGATTGAATACAAAAGGCTTCAGAACGGCAGTGACATCAGAGGTGTTGCTATGGAGGGAGTAGCCGGTGAAACGGTAAACCTTACACCTATAGAGGCGGCATACATAGGCAGAGCTTTTGTCAAATGGCTTTCGGATGGCAATTGTTCAGATGCTAATGAACTTACAATATCAATAGGTCGTGATTCCAGAATTTCAGGACCAAAGCTCAAAGAAGGATTGGCCTGCGGAATTACTGCCGAAGGTGCAGTAGCATGTGACTGTGGCCTGGCATCAACTCCGGCAATGTTCATGTCGACCGTTTTTGTTGAGACGGAATGTGACGGTGCAATTATGATTACAGCCAGTCACCTTCCATATAACCGAAACGGATTTAAGTTCTTCACAAGAGAAGGGGGACTTAATAAGAGCGATATTAAATATATACTGACTATTGCACAACAGATGGCAGAAGAGGCCGACGGCAAGCCATGTGAGGGCAGTACTGTAATGAAAGAAATGGATATTATGACATTATACAGTGCCCACCTCCGACAGATAATAATTGACGGTACAGGAATAGCAGAAGAACCTCTCAAGGGAATGAAAATAGTCGTTGATGCAGGAAACGGAAGCGGCGGATTTTATGCGACAGATGTACTGGCACCTTTGGGCGCGGACATAAGCGGAAGCCAGTTCCTTGAGCCTGACGGCACATTCCCGAATCATGTTCCAAACCCTGAAAACAAAGAGGCTATGGCATCAATATCCCGACAGGTTCTGGAAACAGACGCGGATTTTGGATTGATATTCGACACAGATGTTGACAGATCTTCGGCTGTTGACGGATACGGCCGTGAAATTGCAAGAAATGGTATTGTTGCAATGGCAGCTGCTCTGGTTGCCGAAGATTATCCGGGAACTACGGTAGTTACCGACAGCATTACAAGCACTCAGCTTACAGAGTTTATTGAGGGTAAATTGGGTCTGAAACATCTCAGATTTATGCGTGGCTACAAAAACGTAATAAACAAGGCTCTGGATCTTAACGCTGCAGGAACAGATTCTCAGCTTGCTATAGAAACATCAGGCCATGCTGCTCTGAAAGAGAATTATTTCCTTGATGACGGAGCATATCTTGCAACGAAAATTGTAATTAAAGCAGCAAGACTCAAGATGGAAAATCTGGATATATCGTCAGTTATTGAAGATTTGCGCGAACCCCTTGAAGAAGTGGAAATCAGAATACCTATAAAAGGCGATGATTTCGGCGAATACGGCGACAAGGTACTTGAAGAATTAAAGAAAAAAACAGAGGAAATAGCGAGAATATCTCTTGAAGAGCCTAACTATGAAGGTGTGAGAATCAATTTCCCTGAGGGATGGTGTCTGCTCAGGAAGTCTCTTCATGATCCAATCATGCCTATGAACATTGCTGCAGATAAGGCTGGCGGTAGTGACATAATAAAGGCGTGGATGGAGGATTTTCTCAGTAACTATGATAGACTTGACATGAGCAGTTTCGAATAGGATGACCAGGCAAGGAGAAAAAAGATGAGTAAGCATTTTGTCACATGTGAGAGAATGAAAGAGCTTGAAAGGCTTACGGACGAAAGAGGAATTTCATATTATCAGATGATGGAAAATGCAGGAACCGGTGCATTTGCTGAAATAATGTCACGTTCAGGTGTTTGTCGCGGGCAGAGTGCAGTAGTGTTCTGCGGCAAGGGAAACAATGGGGGTGACGGATTTGTTGTGGCTCGCAAACTGTGTCAGACAGGTCTGGTGGTTACGGTGGTTCTCGTAGATGGTGAACCGGTAACGGAGGATGCGAAAGAAAATTTCAGATTGCTATTGGGGATGCCAGTACCCGTGCAGATTCTTGATATGACAACCGGATTTGAAGTAGCTGTAGAAATGCTAAAGGAACCAACCAAAGAGCCGGATCTTCTGATAGATGCCATCTATGGCACTGGATTTTATGGCGAATTAAGGCCTAGTGCAAAGACCGCAGCGGGATATATTACCCGGTTCAGAAACAAGGCCTATGCTCTGGATATCCCATCGGGCCTCTGTGGTGATATGAAGGAAGGCGATACAATTAATGCGGATAGTGCCAAGGTGGCTGCAACCATAACCTTCCACGCACCTAAACCGGTACACCTTATACCGGCAGCTCAGGAATATTGCGGAGAAATACGAACTGTTAACATTGGAATCCACGAATAAGAAACATACAAAAAATGCACCGAAATCGGTGCATTTTTAAATGAAATTTTAGCAGTCAGCATCGTGTTTTTTACCTTTTTTGAATAGATTGATAAAATCTTTGAAAGTAATCTGAGCAATAATGACTGCAGCCAGCATGAAGATTGCGCCGATGAATTCTCTTCTGGTAAAGACTTCTCCTAGGAAGAGAAAGCCTGAAATCGTTGCGAAAAGCGCCTCTGTGCTCAAGATAATTGAGGCAGCTGTAGCATTGGCATAACGCTGAGCGAAAGCTTGAAGTGAGAAGGCTATAGCTGTTGACACAATACCCGTATACAGAAGGACAAATTTTGCATCGGCAATCATTGTCAATGTTAAATTTTCGCCAGAGATAGGTGCAGCAATGATGCTTAATGTTCCGCATATGAAAAACTGAACGGCGGTTAATTTAATAGGATTTAATTTAGGTGCGAAATGGTCAGTTACAAGAATGTGAACTGCCCAGAAGAATGCACCGATAATGGAAATCAAATCGCCCAGCTGCAGATTGAAACTGCCATTAATGCATAAAAAGTAAAGACCGAAGACGCCAAGAGCTGCGGCTATCAAATGATTGGAATGAATAGGTTTTCTCAGAGCAATTCCAATAAGAGGAACCAGCACAATATAAAGAGCTGTAAGGAAGCCGGATTTGCTGGCATCGATATAAACCAGGCCTATCTGCTGTGAGTTTGAAGAAAGAAACAGAACAAGTCCGCAGGCAATTCCACCCTTGAAAAGCGTTTTTCTCTGTTCCCCTTTGCTGGTTGTGCCACACTGAGCATGAATTGAGGCATTCTCTTCTTCAATTGATTTCATAAGTCCCGTTTTGTCGGTAATGAGGGCTACAAGAATAAGAACAGCTGCACCGAGTAATGCTCTGAGACCATTGAAATAAAATGGTCCCATAGAATCCATGCCCATGCGTTGTGTAACGAAAGCAGCACCCCATATCATTGCTGCAAGCAGCATACTGATGTTTGCTTTAAGTGTTTTGTTCATTAATACTTCTCCCCGTTTTTAATGTACCATCAAACTTTATCACTGGCATATTTTTGTGTCAAGAAAAGTATGATATATATAGTAAAGCATAATATGATATAATATGCTTTACTGTATTAAGTAAAGTCATGTGATATCGCCCTGGAGGTGTGCGGATGAAATCAGAAATATGTCTTATAAGACATGGAATTACAGAAGGAAATAAACTGGGTGTGTACTACGGTGCGGTTGATATTCCCCTTCTTGATGAGGGAGTGGAAGAACTTAAAAACCTCAGAAAACAGGGAATATATCCGCAGTATGAAAGCCCGGAATTTTATACATCAGGTATGGTGAGAACAGAGCAGACTCTGGCAACGGTTTATGGACAGAGACCACATAGGAAAATCGAGCAGTTCAGAGAGTATAATTTCGGTGAATTCGAAATGAAGCACCATAGAGATATCAAAGGCCTGGAGGAGTACCAGGCATTCATTAAGGACAGGGAGGGCTTTGTTGCGCCTCCGGGCGGTGAATGTGCCAGAGATTTTGTTAAAAGGGTCACAGAGGGATTTGAAGAGTTGAAGGTCAGCCATTATGAACATATACTGCGAATCAGGAACGAGGAAAAGATGGCTGGTTCAATAGCTGTAGTACATGGTGGCGTCATTGCTGCCATAATGGATGTATGCTGGCCGGGAGAGAAGGACTGGTTCTTCGAATGGACTCCCAATCCGGGACATGGATATATACTGACTCTGGAAGACGGAGGAATAAGAAAGTACAGGGAGTTTTAGTGGAATGAACGATAAAACATTAAGAATATATACAGACGGAGGATGTTCGGGTAATCAGCACGACAGAAATCTTGGTGGATGGGGCGCAGTACTCGAATTCGGTACTGCCCGCAAAGAACTGTATGGCAGCGAACCCAATACGACCAACAACAGAATGGAAATGACAGCACTTTTGGAAGCCTTTAAGGCAATTGTAAGGGAAAACCAGAACATTATTGTGTTCTCAGACAGCAGTTACCTTATGGATTGCTTCCGACAAAAGTGGTATGTTAACTGGCAGCGAAACGGGTGGCGAAATTCCAAGAAGAAACCCGTGGCAAACAGAGAAATATGGGAGGAACTTCTGCCGTATCTTGACAGGCACCAGATTACTTTCTGCCGGGTCAAGGGACACGTCAATCTTGACAGTCCACAGACGAATACGGACAAGCTTTACGAAACATTTCTTAAATGGTACGGTTCGGGATATTCTTACGAGGAATTCGTCCATGTTACAGAAATGAACAACAGAGCTGATGAACTTGCCAACAAAGGGATTGACGAAATCAGATAAAACAAGGAGCTTATTACTAATGAGATTACGCAAAGAAATTGATGAGATACAGGAAAAAGAAATACTTCTTATTGCACAGATATCGGATGCATTGGCGCATCCGGCACGAATTAAGATATTCAGGTATATAATGGCGGAAAACAGACAGTTTCACAAAGTGTGCAACAAGGATCTGGTGGAGCATTTTGAATATTCCCAAGCGACGATTTCGCAGCATGTGAAGAAACTGGCGGATGCAGGGCTTCTGGAAAAGAAAAAAGAGGATCGCTTTACTTATTACTATGTTCATTTGGGGACGCTGAACGAATACCTTACGGCAACAAAGAAGTTTCAGAATATGGAATAAAATTTGTGAGATTAAATTCATTATTATTGACAGGTTAAATTTATAGAGGTATTAGAGAATTGGGGATTTATCTGGCGACAATCAAAATAGCATTAATAATACTTGCGATTACAGCTACGGATGCATTGTCAAACCGCATGATAAACAAAAGACGCAGATTGCTGGTAGCAACTACATGTCTGTGTATTGCTCTGGCTGGAATTGGTGAAGCAATCGGTGTTGTGACCAATGGTGGCAGCAGTGATTTTATTGTAGCGCACAAAATGGCTAAGCTCCTGGAATTCAGTGTCGTTCCGGCACTAGGCGTTTGTGCGGCAATGGCCTATGGCAATCCGGTTAAGCCAAAGATTGCCATTGTAGCAGTATGCGTTCACGGAGCATTTCAGCTCGTGGCATTACAATTTAATCTGGTTTTTTCTGTGGATTCAAACAATATTTACGATAGACAGGAGTTTTATTGGGTATATGTACTTGCCTCCGTATTTTCGATGATTTATGCTTTCACGTCAATTTTAAAAAGAGAAAGACAATATCAGGTAGGAGGGTACAGGCTTGTACTCGTTATGAATATCATATTTCTGATAATTGGTGTGGGTATTGAATTTGTATTCTCACCGATTAAGATTGACTATCTGAGTCTTGCTATTGCCAATCTGTTTCTTTCAATTGGTTTCTTCAGAACAGAACTTATGGTGGATTCTACCACGGGATTGCTTAATCGGCGTTGTTATGAGGCTAAGCTTGAAAAACTGGGCAACAAAGCTGTAATAATGTATTTTGATATTGATGGATTTAAGGAAATCAATGACATGTACGGTCATGATGTTGGCGATAAGTATCTTAAAAAGACTGCGCAGATTTTGAAAAATACGTATTCGAGATACGGCACTTGCTACAGAGTCGGAGGAGATGAGTTTTGTGTTATAATGCCAGGCGGAGATGAAAAACTGACACAGCTCGCTGAAACATTAAAAAATGAAATTGATGAAGTAAAGGCACAGGATAAAATAATGCC
Source organism: Bacillota bacterium (assembly GCA_030525285.1). GTDB lineage: Bacteria > Bacillota > Clostridia > Peptostreptococcales > Anaerovoracaceae > Lentihominibacter. The sequence continues at coordinate 31,060 of JAUNFA010000009.1, forward strand.
GGAAATTTCGTCAGGATACGCTGTTTATGATGCGGGTAAGTCGCATATACAGAGGATTATTGAAGAGGCGGATGCCATGCTTTACATAAGCAAGGGAATACGGCAAGAATTGGGAGAAGAGAGGAAATACATTGATTAATCTTTATAATGCGGTCATACTTCTCACCGAAATGACTCTAGCTTTAACGGCGGTCGATTTAATAAAGAATAAGCTCATAAGCCGAGAAACAAAGGTCAGGGGAGTTGTTACATCTATAATAATAGGAATTGCGGCTCTTGCTGAATGTGTTGCAGAGAGTCTAAGTGACAACACGGAACTTATAGGACTTCACGCAGGTATAGAGCTGGTGGAAATATGCCTTCTGCCGGTAACAGGGGTGGCAATTGCTTTGAGCTATGGAACAGCTATACGTCCGAAGCTTGCTGCTGCCCTATGTTGCGTACATGCGGTTGTTCAGATAGTGGCATTGCCGTCGGGAGCTATATTTACCATTGGTACAAATGGTGTTTTTCGTATGGGAAGATTCTTCGGGCTGTATATACTGGTGCTGGTTGCGACGATAATTTACGCGGCTGTATGCATTGCGATTTTTGACAGAAAATATCAGAAGAAGATAGACCTATTGCTGTTTTTTAGTTTGATTATTCTAGCTGAAGGAATAGGTAAGCTATTTGCAGAACCAGCCATATGGGTGTTATACATGTGTATTGCAGCGACAAATGTAATATGCTACATGAATTATTACAAGACAATGCTTAGGATTGACGCAGTAACGCAGCTTCTCAACAGGAGAAATTATGATGGCAGTATCGGCAATGTATCCGCAGGTGCAGCCATCATAATGCTTGATATTGATAAATTCAAAATTGTGAACGACACTTATGGACACAAATTTGGTGATTGCTGTCTTCAGGAAATTGGTGGGTGCATTCTTAGAACTTATAGGAGTGTTGGTCAATGCTTCAGAATAGGTGGCGATGAATTCTGTGTAATAATCGAAAACATAGAGTGCAGCATTGAGTCATTAAATGAGCAGTTCGCAAAGGAAATTGAAGAACTGAGAAACCGGGACAGCAGAATGCCGGACATATCTTTGGGATACGGATATTATGATTATGGTATGTCGGATATCAGCGAGGCGCTCAAAGCGGCAGATGATATGCTGTATAAGAACAAAAAAGAAAAGCTGTAATATCTTGTGATATACAGCTTTCCTGGCTATTATGTTTTATTATGGAGGTTGTTGTATTCTTATTATAAAGCGAGTTTGGGGTCGCCATAATTTGGGGATTTGAGAAGAAGAAGTGTTTATTTGCGACCCCACAAGTATCACTCATTAACAGCCGAAACCTTTTGTTCCCTGCTGTGATTATATAATAATCTTTAAATATGCCGATTATGGGTCAGTTTTGTGAAGACTTTTTGAAGATGCGCCTTATTAAAGGCGTATTGTTATTTCTCCTGAACCTAAGACTTCTTTACTGCCATCATCGTAAACAACGACCAACTTGCCATTGTTGTCGATATTTTCTACTGTTGCAGGTATTCCGTCGATCTCGTCTTCCGGTTTTACCTTGTATTTACCCTTGTAAACGGTCACCCTTTTGCCGATAACGAGATTCATTGAGCGATATGCATCGATAAAGGTTCGAGCTTCCATGTTTCGGGCATAATCAATGACTTTACTTGCAATGGCACCGGCAAGTTCTGAAGCGGAATAATCACCTTCAACTGCACCTGCAATATTCTTAAGTTCTTCCGGGAAATTGCTCACGTCTGTATTGACACCAATGCCGATAACAAGTGATTCGATTTGTCCCGATTCAAAGTCTGAGATTCCCTCCGTGAGAATGCCGCATACCTTGCGATTATCAATATATACATCATTTACCCACTTGATACGGGCATCAAGACCGGCGACTTCTTTGATAGCCTCGGCAACAGCCACTGCAGCGGCGCATGTAATCAGAACTGATTTGCTCACATCGAAGTTAGGCTTGATTATAATGCTAAGATATATTCCCTCCCTCGGAGAGTAGAAGCTTCTGCCCAGTCTTCCGCGACCGGCAGTCTGATGGCCGGTAACAACCAGGGTGCCGTCTCCGGCTCCATCAAGTGCAAGTCGTCTTGCTTCAATGTTAGTCGAATCAACGGCATCAAAAACGTGAATATCGATATCCTTATTGGCGGCAGAAAGTCCTCTGCGCACACCGCTTTCTGTGATAAGTCTGTTGTTGTGCATAAGCATATAACCGTTGTTTGTAACAGCTTCGATAATATGACCTTCCTCGCGCAAAGCTTTGATGACCTTCCATATGGTTGTTCTGGATACATCCAGACGTGTGCTCAATTCTTCTCCTGAGAGATATTGACCGCTACAGGACTCCAGAGCCTGCAAAACTGCTTCCTTTGTTGACATTGGAAACCTCCTGACATTCTAGTAAGATAGTTACAATTATACACGATGAGCATGGAATTGGCGAATGTGAAGATTAAATGAAAGTAAATAATGCTACATTGATAACTGAGAATTGCAGGATTATACTTAAGTGATTATAAATTAGGAGGTAGCAGTCGATTTGAAGACAGTACTTAAATATTATAAGAAATATATTCCGGTGGTTATATGTATCGGACTTGTTCTCTTCTGCCAGGTAATGTGCGAACTTGCGCTGCCGGGATACATGTCGGATATTATAAATAATGGAGTAATCGCAGGGGATATGAGTTATATCCGTTCAACAGGAATGGTTATGCTTCTGGTAGCGGCTCTGGGAATGATTGCGGCAATAACCGCAAATTTCATGGGCGCGAAGACAGCTGCGGGAGCAGCAAGGAAAATAAGAGAGGCAATGTTCCGGAAAGTTATGTCGTTTTCAGAGGCGGAACTGCAGCAGTTTTCCACGGCATCGCTAATTACAAGGTCCACAAATGACATACAGATGGTGCAGCAGGCAAGTGTAATGTTGCTGAGAATGGCGTTTTTTGCACCGATTATGGGAATAGGTGCGGTAATAAAAGCTCTCAAGACAAGTGTTCCTCTCAGCTGGACTATTGGAATTGCGCTGATTACAGTAATGATAATAATGGCAATTTCATTTATGGCGATATTTTCCAGGTTCAAGGTTCTGCAGGAAAAGCTGGACAAAGTGAATCTGATAATGAAGGAACGCCTTGAGGGAATTCTTGTAATCAGAGCATTTAACACCGAAAAGAAAGAGGAAAAACGGTTTGACAATGCAAACCGTGAGGTTACAGGAATAAACAGGTATGTTAACAAAGCCATGTCCTTCATGATGCCGGCGCTCACCTTTGTAATGAGTGCAACGGGAGTTCTCATTGTGTGGGCAGGAGCGCATATGGTGGAAACAGGTACATTGCCAATAGGCGATATGCTCGCATATCTCCAGTATGCAATGCATGTAATCATGTCATTCCTGGTTATCACTATGATTTTCATGATGATTCCGAGAGCTACGGTTTCGGCAGGCAGAATCGGAGAGGTTCTTGATGTAGAACCGACAATTACCGATCCTAAATTCCCTGAAACTGTTGACAGCTGCAGAGGAGAAATTACATTCAGAAATGTTGGATTCAAATATCCTGACGCGGACGAAGAAGTTATACGAAATATAGATTTCACTGCGGAGCCGGGCAAGTTCACAGCCATTATAGGAGGAACAGGAAGCGGCAAATCAACGATATTCAAGCTGATACCGAGATTTTATGATGTTACAGAAGGTCAGATACTTCTCGATGGTCATGACATAAGGAATCTGAGTCTTGAACAATTACGTGAATATATTGGGTATGTGCCTCAGAAGGGGCTGCTTTTCTCGGGAACCATTGCGGACAATATGAGATTCGGCAAAGGCGATGCCACTGACGATGAAATAAACTGGGCAATTAGTATAGCCCAGGCGACGGATTTTGTCGAAGAGAAGGAAGAAGGAATATACAGCAGCATTGCCCAGGGAGGAACCAATGTGTCAGGTGGACAGAAACAGCGACTGAGCATTGCTAGAGCTCTCGTTAAAAGACCCAAGGTATATCTGTTTGATGACAGCTTTTCGGCACTGGATTTCAAAACGGATAAAATACTGCGCGAAACCCTTGCAGCAGAGGTAGGAGACGCAGCTATGATTGTTGTCGCTCAGCGAATAAATACCGTTCTTGACGCGGATCAGATTATCGTACTTGATGAAGGTCGTATGGTTGGCAAGGGCACCCATAGAGAACTTATGCAAAGCTGTGAAGTCTATAAGGAAATAGCGTTATCCCAGTTAAGCGAAGAAGAGCTGGAAAGGGGGTGCGAATAATGGCTGACAAACAATTTGGCAAGAGATCGGGCAAGGGGAGACCGGCAGGACCGGCAGGACGAATGATGCCGGGAGAGAAGGCCAAGAATTTTTCACAGACTATGAAAAAGCTTGCAGGATATTTGGCTGAATACAAGTTCAGACTGGTAGTCGTCTTCATATTTGCGGTGGCAAGTACAGTGTTCAACGTAGTATCACCTACGATATTAGGCAATGCCACAGACGTTGTTGTTAGCGGCCTTATGGGTGGCGGTATGAATTATGACAAGCTATTGAACATTCTGCTTCTCCTGCTGGCTATGTATGTGGCAAGTCTTGTATTCGGAGTGATTCAAGGATGGATAATGGCCAATGTTTCTCAGAGCATAATCTACACGTTGAGAAAGCAGATGTCCGAGAAGCTGGACAAGCTGCCCCTCAAATACTATGACAAAAGTACTCATGGAGAAATACAGAGCAGGATGATTAACGATATCGAGACTGTCAACCAGAGCCTTTCCGTCTCCATGACTCAGATAATAACCTCAGTTACAACCCTTGTAGGCATACTGATTATGATGTTCAGAATCAGTGTGATAATGACTTGCACTGCGGTACTTGCGGTACCGCTTTCCATGCTGATAATCAAACTGGTTGTGTCCAAATCCCAGGGTCATTTCAGAAATCAGCAGAAGTATCTTGGAAATATTAACGGACATGTCGAAGAAATATACACAGGACATGACATCATTAAGGCATTTAACCGCGAGGAAGAATCTGAGAAAACTTTTGATGAATACAATAAGGGCCTTTATGACAGCGCGTGGAAATCTCAGTTTCTATCCAGCATGATGATGCCTCTGACGGGATTCATAGGGAATCTGTCATACCTTTGCGTGTGTCTTTTGGGAGGATATCTGGCGATTAAAGGAAGCGTATCCATTGGTAATATCCAGTCCTTCATTCAATATGTGCGAAACTTCAACCAGCCAATACAGCAGGTAGCCAATGTAGCGAACCAGCTTCAGTCCACAGCTGCGGCAGCCGAGCGAATTTTTGAACTCATAGATGAGGAGGAAGAAAAAGATGCCTGTGCAGAAGCGGAAACAAAGGACGACTATGCAAATGAAAATGTTGAGGGCAGAGTGAGCTTCGAGCACGTATCATTCGGATACAATGAGGGCGAGCCTGTTATAAAGGACTTTAATTTTGTTGCGGAACCGGGACAGACAATTGCCATCGTAGGGCCGACAGGTGCAGGCAAGACAACTGTCGTTAAACTTATGATGAGATTTTATGAACTGAATGGCGGCAGAATATGTGTAGACGGCAAAGACATTACAAGCATGAGCAGACCGCAGCTAAGAAATATGTTTGGAATGGTTCTGCAGGATACATGGCTTAACAGCGGAACAATCAGAGAGAATATCAGATACGGCAGAGGAGATGCTACAGACGAAGAAGTGGAAGCTGCGGCGGTTGCGGCACATATAGATCACTTCATAAGAACCCAGCCTCAGGGATATGACATGCAGGTAAATGAAGAAGCGACCAACATTTCCCAGGGTCAGAAGCAACTTCTCACCATTGCCCGTGCCATACTTTCGGATGCACCGATTATGATTCTTGACGAGGCTACAAGTTCAGTAGATACCCGTACAGAAGTGTTGATTCAGAAAGCCATGGATAATCTTACTTACGGAAGAACCAGCTTTGTAATAGCACATCGTTTATCAACAATACAAAACGCTGACCATATTCTGGTGATGAGTCATGGTGATATTGTCGAACAGGGAAATCACGAGGAACTTCTTGCGAAGAGTGGATTCTATGCGGAGCTTTACAATTCTCAGTTCGCAGAATAGACTCAAAGCTGATTTGACGGAGAGTCGATAAGCTGACACTTTTGAATATGTGTCAGCTTTTTTATTGAATGTTCACGTTTTAGTCCGTGACTTCGATCTTCAACATATTCCAGATAGACAGGCTTTACAGGAAGACGGCTTCTGGTGTATTTGGCTCCCTTGCCGGAGATGTGAGCCTGGAGTCTGTGGGAGAAATCCGTTGTCCAGCCGGTATAGTAGGAGCCGTCCGAACAAAGGAGCATATAGACACAGTTTCCCGTTTGATATTTGTTGCTCGTAGTTTTGATTTTGGTACTAGTATTCATAATTGAAATGTTTACATATGTGGACAAATTTGGTATAATTTCTTGTATGTTTAGTTGAGGCAGGAACACATTTCCTTGCTAAGGTGTGGTATAATTAAAGGAGCGTTGATTTATGAACAATCCTATTGCACACAATAAATGTACTATCATAATTACGGAGGAATTACAATGATAACAAAAGTAACTGATAATATTTACTATGTTGGATGTAATGATCACAACATAGACCTCTTCGAGGGTCAGTATGTAGTGCCAAACGGCATGGCATACAATTCATACGTTATTTTGGACAACAGAACAGTTGTAATTGATACAATGGATCAGAATTTTACGGACCAGTGGCTGACCAACGTAAGTGATGCTCTGGGCGACAGACAGCCGGATTATCTGCTGATTCAGCACATGGAGCCAGACCATGCAGCATCTATAGGAGCTTTCATGGATGTGTATCCTGAGACTACAGTAATTGGTAACAAGAAGACTTTCAAGATGATTGGGCAGTTCTTCCCTGGATTGAAAATTAAGAACAGCCTTAAGTTTGACAATGGCGACAGCCTCAAAATCGGAGAACACGAATTACATTTCGTATTCGCACCAATGGTTCACTGGCCTGAGGTAATGATGACTTATGAGTCAACAGAGAAGATTCTTTTCTCGGCTGACGGCTTCGGTAAATTCGGAGCGCTGGATGCAGAGGAAGACTGGGCTTGCGAAGCAAGAAGATATTATATCGGCATCGTAGGCAAATACGGCAAGCAGGTTCAGGCTGTACTTCAGGCGGCGGCAGGTCTTGACATTCAGACAATCTGTCCTCTCCACGGTCCTGTTCTCAAGGAAAATCTGGGATACTACATTAACCTTTATGATCTCTGGTCGAGCTATACCCCTGAAGATTTTGGTGTATGCATATGCTATACTTCTGTTTATGGCAATACCAAGAAGGCTGCAGTTCGTCTCTATGAAAGGCTTAAAGAACTGGGTGTGCCGATTGTGGAGATTAACGACCTGGCAAGATGTGATATGGCAGAAGCAGTTGAAGATGCTTTCAGATACGACACGCTGGTTCTGGCGACGACAACTTACAATTCGGAGATTTTCCCATTCATGAATCAATTCATCGATCATCTGACAGAGAGAAACTATCAGAACAGAAATGTTGCATTCATAGAGAATGGTTCATGGGCGCCTATGGCGAAGAAGGTAATGATGAAAAAACTGGAAGGCTGCAAGAAGCTCAACTTCCTCGAAAACAGCGTTACCATTAATTCAGCACTCAACAACGAGACTCTCGACGATCTGGAAGCAATGGCTCAGGAACTGGCACAGCTTTACAAGATGCCTGAGGCACCTGCAGATGACGATAAGAAAGTTGACGCGACAGCACTCTTCAAGATTGGATACGGACTCTATGTTGTCACAGCCAATGACGGGGTTAAGGATAACGGACTTATCTGTAATACAGTAACTCAGGTAAGTGACAGCCCTAACAGAATTGCTGTAAACATTAACAAAGCAAACTATACATGCGATATTATCGCTAAGACAGGCAAGTTGAATGTGTCAGTGCTTAATGAGGATGCTCCGTTCAAGCTCTTCAAGCACTTCGGATTCCAGTCAGGAAGAAATGTTGACAAATTCGCTGATTTCGAGTATGCAGGAACATCAAGCAATGGCCTTAAGTTCTTGGATAAGTATGCCAACGCATATATTTCTGGTAACGTTATCGATACAGTTGATCTGGGATCTCACCTGATGTTTATTTGCGAGATTCCTGAGTGTGTAAAGCTCAACGATGTACAGACAATGACATACAACTACTATCAGGAGAATGTTAAACCTAAACCAGCAGCTCAGAAGACAGGCTGGGTATGCAATGTTTGCGGATACATCTACGAGGGCGAGAACCTGCCTGAGGACTTCATCTGTCCACTTTGCAAGCATGGCGCAGATGACTTTAGCAAGCTGTAAAACGGTCGGGGATTAAACGATGAAAGAAAATACAGTTTACATGGGTTGCCATTTATCCATGGCTGATGGATTTCGTGCAATGGGAGAAAGGGCACTTTCGATAGGAGCCAATACCTTCGCGTTTTTTACGAGAAATCCCAGAGGCGGCAAAGCCAAGGACATAATTCCGGAGGACGCGGCAGCTCTGTGTGAAATGCTGGCGAAAGAAAATTTTGGCACTTTGGTGGCCCATGCACCGTATACGCTCAATCCGTGTTCCGGTAAAGAAAACGTTCGTGAATTTGCTTTCCTGGCAATGAGTGATGAAATGATAAGAATGGAAAGTGTGCCCGGCAATTATTACAATTTTCACCCGGGAAGTCATGTGGGTCAAGGAGTCGAGACGGGCATTGCACAGATTTCAGAACTTCTTAACAGAATACTTAAGCCGGAGCAGACGACGACAGTGCTTCTTGAAACTATGTCGGGCAAAGGCAGTGAAATAGGGAGTCGATTTGAGGAACTTCGTGAAATTATCGATCGTGTAGAGCTTAGGGAGAAGGTAGGTGTATGTCTTGATACATGCCATCTCAATGACGCAGGATATGATATTGCAGGAGATCCGGACGGTGTCCTTGGAGAATTTGATAAGATCATAGGCCTTGATAAACTCAAAGCCCTTCACATCAATGACAGTATGAATCCATTGGGAGCACACAAGGATCGGCATGCACGTATAGGCGAGGGTACTCTGGGCTATGAAGCGATAAAACGCATAGTGCACCATCCGGCACTTGTTGGACTTCCGTGCATTCTGGAGACACCAAACGAATTAGACGGATATGCAAGAGAAATAAAAATGCTGAAGTGATTATTCACTTCAGCATTTTGTGCTGATTGGCATATTTATCATACTTCTTCAGTCCTGTGACTGCCGGATGGAGATTAACCTTTGTATGCGAGAGCTTCTCCTATTGCAGTAGCTAACTGATCTGGGCATGATGTGGGTTTGAAGCCACATGTAGTTCCGGCGAGAAGCTGCTGAACCTCTGCCGCAGGTTTGCCCTCTACAAGCTTAGAAATACCCTTAAGATTTCCATTGCAACCACCGATAAATTCAACGTTTTTGATAAGTCCGTCTTCAATGGTGAAGTTAATCTGCTTTGAGCAGGTTCCGGATGTTTTGTAATTGAAGTTCATAATAGAATAGTCCACCCTTTCATGTTATAATATTTGTCAAGTATAACAGAAATTAAGGAATGATAGAAGAGATTAGACAATGGATTTTTTAGACAATGTTATTGAAGCACTAAAAATATACTATACGACGGGTGTAAGATGGGTTTTCATGATACTGGCTCTGTACATCCTTATCAGGCAGATAAAATCCCTCATTCAGGCACGCAATCCATCTGAAATATGGGCTTATTTGGGTTGTCCTGACGGTAGCAGTGTTCCACTGACTCACTGGGAAAATCTGCTAGGTCGAGGCAAAGGTTGCGATATCGTAATAAATCTCAAGAGTGTATCCAGAAGTCACGGTACACTTATCAGAGATTCCGAGGGTACATGGAAGTATAATGACCTGCTTTCCAAGAACGGCTCTCTTATTAACGGTATGACTGTTGTGGGACCGACAGAGGTTGGTGCAGGCGATGTGCTGACAATTGCAGGCGCGGATTTCACACTTTATCCTGTAAGCTATCAGGAGCGAATGGCGAACATTGAGAAACGAAAGCGAAAGACCAAGAATGTATCACCATGGAATTCACTGGTTGCATTGACAGTTTTCCAGCTGCTTACAGTGATTCAGTTCAGCGTTTCTTTGGGAGATGAGTTCCCGTCAGGTCTAATACCAGCCTATGCACTGCTTTGTGCTACCATGTGGGCGTATTGCATAATAATGAGAAAGTTCAAGAGAATAGGCTTCGAGATGGAAATTATAGCCTTCTTCTTGTGCAGCATGAGCCTGGCTGTGACAACAACGGCATATCCGTCAACTGTATTCAAGCAGGCCATGTGTGTGGATATAGGAGTAATATTATTTTTTGGCCTTTGCTGGCTTCTGAGAGATCTTAACAGAACGAAGAAACTTGGGAAGATTTTCATGGGATTAAGTGTACTGCTTCTCATTATAAACCTTACATTAGGTGAATTTAAGTTCGGAGCGACGAACTGGGTGTCCATTGCAGGATTCACCATCCAGCCGTCAGAACTTGTTAAGATAGTATTCATTTATGTTGGTGCGGCAACCCTTGATGAACTCCAGAAACGTCAGAATATGCTGGTATTCCTTGTTTTCTCAGTGTTCTGTCTGGGATGTCTCGCTATTATGGGCGACTTCGGTACGGCAATGATTTTCTTTGTAACCTTCCTGGTGATTTCCTTCCTTAGATCAGGAGACTTCACAAGGCTGCTTCTTGTTGTGGGTGCAGCGGGCATTATGGGCATGATGGTTCTCAGATTCAGACCGTATATAGCAGAAAGAATTTATATATGGGGACACGTATGGGAAAATTCTACAGGCAAAGGGTATCAGCAGGTACAGGCCATGTGCAGTGCCGCAAGCGGAGGTATACCTGGACTTGGTGCAGGTAACGGTTCGCTCGGTGATGTAGGTGCAGCGCCTACAGACCTTGTATTCTGTCTGGTTTGTGAAGAATGGGGATTGATTATTGCGATTTTCATGGTTCTTTGCATTGTAACTTTAGGAGTTTTCGCAGTAAGGTCGATTATTGCAGGTCGTTCAACATATTACAGCATAGCTGCATGCGGAGCCATGTCAATGTTCATGTTCCAGACAATTCTTAATGTGTTCGGAACTGTTGATTTGCTTCCACTGACAGGTGTAACATTCCCATTTGTATCGGCGGGAGGTACCAGTATGCTGGCTTCCTGGGGAATGCTGGCTTTTCTTAAGGCGGCGGATACAAGGCAGAACGCAAGCTTTGCGATTAAGCTTGATAAGAAGGATGACTTTGATAACGAGCTGGCAGCAAACAATCTTCAGAATCCGGAGGATATACTGGACAGCATAGGTGTAGGCGGAGGTGCAGCTTCGGCAGCTGCAAGACAGGCGGCCGCTTTGAACAGAGTTCGCGCCGAAAGAGAGGGAATGCCTGAACCTGAACAATATTCGTATGATGCCAAGAAGGCAACGATTGTGCAGCCTTCAATAAATAAAAAAGATTTGATGACAGAGGACGAAAGAGATCATTTTGTCAATAAGCGAAGCGGGGAATATCAGGACAAATCTGATGACGAATTCTTCAGAAACTTTGATGGAATAAGACCTGAAGAAAGCTTCGAGGCGAGGTATGAGAGGGTTGCACCGCAACCTGACGCACCGCGAACTGCCAAATCGCAGCAGAGTCCGTCGCGAACTGCTAAATCACAGTCTGCTCCGCCGCAGCCGGCTCAGTCGCAGGCTGCTCCAAGGAAGAGTGGACCTGCAAGAACACGAAGTTCTTCGGGACAACATCAGAGCGGAGCACAGAGACAGACACCTGTGCCGCAGAGAAAGCCTCAGGGCAGACCGCGTCCGGCGCAGCACAGACCTGAAGGACAGACGCAGCAGCGAATGACTCAGGAAGAAAGAATAAGAAGACAACGTCAATATGAAGAACGACAGCGTCAGCAAAAGAGAGAAGAAGAACAACCGTTGACACTCGAAGACATTTTTGGAGATAAGTACAAGAAATGAAAAAAATAGAAAAGCGCGCAATAATGTGCCTTCTGCTGGGTCTTGTCCTTGTTGTAGGTGTAGGCATCTTCTCGTACAGATATGTGGTTCACGGTGGTGACTGGGCATCTTACGAGGGCAACCGTGATGTGTATGCCAAGGGTGACATCAAGATGGGAGCACTCTATGACAGGGATGGTCAGCTGCTGATGAAGAATACATCCGATGGTATGCAATACCACTCGAGCAGCAGTGTCCGCAAGGCACTTATGCATATTACAGGAGATAAAGATAACAATATATCGACGGGAGCGAACAGAGCTTTGTCTGACGAATTGATAGGATACGACCTGATAAATGGCGTGTATTCTCTGAACAAGGAAGGCAAGGAGATTAAGCTCACTCTTGATTCCAAGGCATGCTCTGCTGCATATAATGCTCTTAATGGACGCAAAGGATGTGTAGGAGTATACAATTACAAAACAGGAGAGGTTCTGTGTATGGTAAGCAGTCCATCATACGATCCGGCCAATCCGCCTAAGATTTCAGCTGATGACGATTCAGGTGTTTTCATCAATCGATTCACATCGGCGAAATTCGCACCGGGATCTGTTTTCAAGCTTGTAACTGCAGCTGCAGCAATTGAGTCACTTAATAATGCCACTGGAATAACGGCACACTGTATCGGTGTGGAGAATTACGGACACGGGGATAAGGTTACCGACCTTTCCGCACATGGCACAGTGGACATGAAGAACGCCCTTAGAGTATCGTGTAATGTGTATTTCGGACAGCTGGCGCAGAAGGTGGGCGCAGGTAAAATCAAAAAATACGTAGGCAAAACAGGACTGGATTCAAGCTATAACATAGATGGTATAGAAACTGCGGCAGGAAGCTTCGAATATCCTTCGAAGGGTGTCAACCTGGCATGGACAGGAATAGGTCAGTATAAAGACATGGTCAATCCATGTGCAATGATGGTATTCATGGGTGGAATTGCCAACGAAGGAGAGGCAATAAATCCATACATAGTAGTCAGAGATTCATGGAGTGACAAGCTTAAGTCTTACCTGCCTAACCACGGCGTACAGACAACGTCTATGCTGGAATCGACTACGGCAGCAACTCTCAAATCAATGATGGCTAATAACGTTGCCAACAATTACGGTTCGGGAATGTTCCCGGGACTTAAAGTATGTGCTAAATCGGGAACTGCAGAGGTTGGCGGCAACAATAGACCTAATGCCTGGTTCGTAGGATTCGTCGATGATGATACACATCCATATGCCTTCGCAGTAATGGTTGAGAATGGGGGCTACGGTACGAGCACGGGCGGTACTGTTGCAAACAAAGTTCTCCAATCACTTGTCAATTAGCGGGGGTGTATGTTAAATGCAAATGATAATATCAATCCTGATGATGTGCGGAGGATTCCTGCTTCTTATCAAAGGTGCCGACTGGTTTGTTGAGGGTGCTTCAAATATAGCCGCAAGGCTCAGAGTGTCACAGCTTGTAATAGGACTTACTGTTGTCGCTATGGGAACAAGCCTTCCAGAAGCTGCAATATCAATCTCGGCAGCATTCAAGGGAAATGAAGGAATTGCAGTCGGCAATATTGTTGGAAGCAACATAATGAACATAGGTCTGATTCTGGGAATAACAGCAATAATAACACCCCTTGCTGTAAAGAAAACGACGAGACGTTATGAAATTCCGATTGTTGTTCTGTCCACGGCGATTCTCACGTTCATGGGCCTTAATGACAATGTGGTTACGAGGATTGAAGGGCTGATAATGCTGGTGGCCTTCGGGTTTTATTTGGCGTACACATTCAAGGTTGTGGCCGGCAGTGAAATTGAAGAGAACGCCGGGGAACCGGTAAGCGAGAAGTCCATAGTGCGAATCATTACGATTATAATTTTGGGTGGCGGATGTATTGCAGTAGGGGCAGACCTTACGGTAGATGGAGCTTCTGCTCTGGCAAGAATGTTCGGCATAAGCGAAAACATTATCGGACTTACAATAGTGGCCTTCGGAACAAGTCTTCCTGAACTGGTAACATGTGTAGTTGCGGCACTTAAGAAGGAAGCTGACATTGCAATAGGCAATATAGTCGGAAGTAATATTTTCAATATACTGTTTGTTTTGGGAACAGCTTCGGCGATAAGACCGATAGGATATAAAAGCGAGTTTTTCGCAGACAGTTTAGTGTGCATAGCAATGCCGGTTGTGCTGCTTATTCTTGTTTTAAACAGGGATCGCATGCTGAAACGTTGGGGAGGAATCGTGTTGCTTGCATGTTATGTGGCATACTTCCTGTTATTCAATCTTAATATAATCAAAATATAGAGGAGAATACAAATGTTAAAGACTATTTTGGCATCGGCAGTGATAATGTTCGCGTTTGCAGGTGCGTTTGCAGTCATAAGCATCATAAGAGCAAAGTTTATGGGAGCATCTGCACCCCATAGCTGTACAGAGGGATGCGAAAGTTGCACGAATCATTGTGAAAACTATAACGTTGAAGAAATTGCGGAAGAGATTCGCAAAAGCATAAATAAGTAATATGTAAAATAACAGAAACCGCTTTGTTAATGGGATAATTGGCAAAGGGGTTTCTTTATTTTTACTTAAAAGAAACTAACAAAAACTTAAATTTGGTAGTTTAAGGGTGATTATTGTGTAGATATTGTTAAATGTTTGTGATAATCTATATTTTGCATAGTAATGTATTTGTGAACAGACATTTCCTATGAAATGTTGGATTACAAATCTCTTGAAGAAAATGCTAATATATCTTTTCGAAATCCGATTAAGGCTGTGAGAAAACGGTCCGAAAGGATTTCGGACAGGAAAGGAAGGTTTTGAACAATGGGACAGAAACACCTGAATAGCGTTCACGTCAGCCATTACAAGAACACAGCTTCTTGTGAAACTGAAGTGATGCCTATCCCAGAAACTGTTTGTATCTCCATGTCACAGCACATCGGCGCACCATGTAAACCTTTAGTTAAAAAAGGCGATCAGGTTAAAGTGGGTCAGATGATTGGTGACACAGATGCATTCGTAAGCGCCCCTATTCATTCCAGCGTATCAGGTACTGTCAAGTCCATTAAGACAATGAGAAACGTAATGGGCGGATTTGACCAGATGGTCGAAATCGAGACAGACGGTAAGCAGGAAGTATCAGAGGACATCAAACCACCGGTAATTGACAGTTTTGAAGATTTTATTAAAGCTGTAAGAACCAGTGGACTAGTAGGCCTTGGTGGAGCATCATTCCCTACTCACATTAAACTTAATCCAAAGAATGCCGACGAATGTCACGATCTTATCGTCAATGCGGCAGAATGTGAACCATTCATCACATCCGACCACAGACTTATGCTCGAGACACCGGGAGCAATCCTCGATGGCATGGAAGCAATCATGAAGTGGATCCAGCTTGATCACGGCTACATTGGAGTTGAATCAAACAAGCCGGATGCTATCGAGACACTCAACAAAGAGATTGCAGCAAGAGGACTTTCAGACAAAATTAAGGTTCATGTACTCAGATCAACATATCCACAGGGTGCAGAACGTGTAATGATTTATGAAGTTCTCGGTAAAGTAATGAATGCAGGAGAACTCCCTGCACAGCACGGAGTAATTCTTTCAAACGTCACAACTATTGCATTCCTCGGACAGTACCTGAGCACAGGAAGACCTCTTACAACAAAGAGAGTTACTGTTGACGGCAGTGCTGTTGCAGAGCCAAAGAACATTATCGTACCAATTGGTGCGGCAATCGCAGATGTTATCGAGGCATGTGGAGGCTACAAGGCTGAACCAAGAAAAATCCTCATGGGCGGTCCTATGATGGGTAGAGCAATCTATTCTGACGAACAGCCTATCATTAAGAACAACAATGCGATTCTGGCATTCTCATTTGAGGGCGATGCCAAAAGATTTGATATCAAAGAAGAGACAGCATGCATCAGATGCGGACGTTGCGTAAGCGCTTGTCCATTCGAATTGATGCCTGTAGCAATTGCATCTGCATATGACAAGAAGGACGCTGAGAAGCTGGATGCCCTCAAGGTAATGCAGTGTATGCAGTGCGGCAGCTGCTCATACATTTGTCCTGCTAGAAGACCTCTGGCATTCATCAACCAGATGGCTAAGGGTGTTGTAAAGGAGGCGCAGAGTAAGTAATGGCGAATAAATATCATTCAAACCTTGTTGTATCAGCATCACCACATATGGTCTCACCTACTGATACAACAAAGATAATGGGAACTGTAATGCTGGCTCTTATGCCTGCACTGGCAGTCGGTGTTTACCAGTTCGGTATCAGAGCTCTTATCTTAACTGTAGTATGCGTTGTAGCATGCGTTGGATTCGAGTATCTGTACAATCTTATTATGAAGAGACCTCAGACTGTAGGCGACTTATCCGCAGCGTTGACAGGACTTCTCCTGGCTATGAACTGCCCATCAAGTCTCCCTTACAATATCGCTATCGTAGGATGCTTCGCAGCAGTAATCGTTGTTAAGCAGCTCTTTGGCGGACTCGGTCAGAACCTTGTTAACCCTGCTGTAACTGCCAGAATATTCATGTTCATTGCTTTCGCAACAGAAATGACTACATGGCCTGTAAGCAGAATCACAAGCCTGGCACAGGACAGCATGACTCAGGTTGACGGCGTTGATGCTCTTACTGCAGCAACAGCTCTCGGACAGCTGAGCCACGGCGACGGAACACTGAGCTCCGTAGAATACAGCAATATGGATCTTTTCCTCGGAAACTGCGGAGGATGTCTTGGTGAAGTAAGTGCACTGGCACTGCTCATCGGTGGACTCTTCCTCATCTGGAGAAAGATCATATCACCAATCATTCCACTTACATTCATTGCAACAGTATTCGTTCTCGGACTTATCTGGGGCGGACTTGACGGAGCTATATTCCACGTTGTTGCTGGTGGTGTAATGTTAGGTGCGTTCTTCTGTGCTACAGACTACGTAACATCACCTACACTGCCTATGGGTAAGGTGATATTCGGTATCGGATGCGGTCTGCTCACAATGCTGATCAGAATTTTCGCATCATATCCGGAAGGAGTTTCATTCGCAATTCTGCTCATGAACATTCTCACTCCGTTCATCGATAATTTATGCGAAGGAAAGAAATTCCCGCTTCCTAAGAAGGAGAAAGGAGGCAAGGCAAATGAATAACAGTTTCTTCAAAGAAAACATTAAGCCTGCACTCGTTCTGCTCTGTATCTGTCTCGCAGCTACTTTAGCTCTCGCAGCTACACATGCAGTAACTCAGCCTCTTATCGATCAGAATGCCATCAAGGCAGCCAACGAAGCAAGAGCACTGGTTTTACCTGCAGGTGATGACTACAAGGCAGTTTCAACCGGAGAGCTTATCGAGGGTGTAGATGAATGCAGTATCGCCGGAAACGGTGCCGGAATGACAGTAACATCACATGCTAAGGGATTTGGCGGCGATGTAAAAATCATGGTCGGTATTGATGCTAAGGGCGAAATCACAGGTGTTACCGTAACAGAACACGCAGAAACTCCAGGACTTGGTACTAAGGATATGACTGAAGAATATCTGTCACAGTACAAGGGAGTTAAGGAAGCTCCGGCTGCACATATTAACGACGACGCTAATATTGATGCAATAACAGGCGCTACTATTACCGCTAACGCAATTTATGGTGGAGTTCATCTCGCACTGGAACAGTATGCGGAGGTGAGTAAATAATGAATAAATTAAGCATTTTAACCAAAGGTATTATCAAAGAGAACCCGGTACTGGTACTGCTCCTGGGATGCTGTCCTACACTGGCGGTAACTACAAGTGCAATTAACGGACTTGGAATGGGTGTATCAACACTGGCTGTACTTCTTTGCGCTAATATAGCAATTTCACTTTTGAGAAACATTATTCCTGATAAGGTAAGAATTCCTTGTTTTATAGTTGTAATAGCTGCATTCGTAACAATCGTACAGTTCGCACTGAAGGCATATCTGCCAGCACTGGATGCTGCACTGGGTCTGTTTATTCCACTGATCGTAGTAAACTGTATCATCCTGGGAAGAGCAGAAATGTTCGCATCAAAGAACAGTGTTATCGATTCAGCACTTGATGGACTTGGAATGGGTATAGGTTTCACACTGGCACTCGGTCTTATGGGTCTTATCAGAGAATTCCTGGGAAGCGGTACTGCATTCGGTATCGATATTTATGCACATCTGGGAATTACTCCTGCCGGAATCTTCATGCTTGCTCCTGGTGGATTCTTCATCTTCGGAGTTATGATCGCGGCAGTAAACTACTTTACCAAGGGTAAAGGCACTAAGAAGGAATTCAGCTGTGAAGGATGTCTCTTCGCAGGAAGCTGCAATCCTGAAGATAAGTGCGATGGAAAGGAGGCTGATGCATAATGACAGCAATTTTATCAATTATGCTGGCAGTTATTCTGACCAACAACTATGTACTTAGTCAGTTCCTTGGTATTTGTCCGTTCCTGGGCGTATCAAAGAAACTGGATTCAGCTGTAGGTATGGGTGCTGCCGTAATCTTCGTAATGCTTATGGCAACAGCAGTAACATGGCCTATTCAGAAGCTGATTTTGGATCCTTTAAATATCGGATACCTGCAGACAATCGTATTCATTCTGATTATTGCATCACTTGTACAGCTTGTAGAGATGACTCTCAAGAAGTTCATGCCACCACTTTATAAGTCACTTGGCGTGTTCCTTCCGCTGATTACAACTAACTGTGCAGTACTCGGACTGACTATCAACTGCATAAATGACGGACTTACTTATGTTCAGTCACTGTTCTGTGCTATCGGCGCAGGTATTGGTTTCTTGCTCGCAATGGTTCTCTTCGCTGGAATGAGAGAAAGGCTTGAAAACAATACAGGAATCCCTGAATGCTTCAAGGGAGTTCCTATTACACTCGTTTCCGCTTCAATCCTGGCTATGTCATTCATGGCATTCTCAGGTGTAGTTGATGCAATTTTCGCATAGAAAGGAGATACAGATGAGCGCAATTATTATTCCTGCTATTATCGTAGCAGCAATCGGTGCAGTATTTGGTATCGTCCTGACTATCGCTTCAAAGGTAATGTTTGTACCCGTTAACGAAAAGGTTGCAGCTGTTTCGGAAGCAATGCCCGGAGCTAACTGTGGTGCATGCGGATTCCCTGGATGCGATGGTTATGCAACTGCAATCGGAGAGGGAGAAGTTGAAGACATTACAAGATGTCCTGTAGGTGGACCGGATCTGGTTGCCAAGCTGGCTGAGATCATGGGACTTGAAGCAGGTTCAACTGAGCCTGAAACAGCCATGGTTATGTGTAAGGGTCATAACGGAGTTACCAAGACTATCATGGAGGATGCAAGAATCCACACATGTAAAGAAGCTAAAATGTTCTATGGCGGACAGTGGGCATGTGCTCATGGATGTCTAGGATTAGGAGATTGTGTTGAAGCTTGTTCATTTAACGCAATCGGCATCGTTAACGGTGTAGCATGGGTTGACAGAGAAGCTTGTGTGGGTTGTAAGGCATGTGCAGTAGCTTGTCCTAAGAACATTATAGATATGGTTCCTAAGAGCAAGCTGGTATTCGTTACGTGTAAATCAACTGACAAGGGTGCTGTTGCAAGAAAGGCATGTGATACAGCATGTATCGGTTGCATGAAGTGTCAGAAGGTCTGCAAATTCGATGCTATCGAAGTCGAAAACAATCTTGCTCGCATTGACCTGGAGAAGTGCAAAAACTGCGGCCTTTGTGCTAAGGAATGTCCAACTCAGGCAATCGTTAATCTGAGAAAGAAAAAGGCTCCGGCAAAAAAACCGGAAGTAGCTGAAGCCAAGGCTGAATAATCTTCAAGAGATTAAAGATCAATATATGAAGGAGCTGTCGCATTAGATGATTTCTAAAGGGGCATGCTCCTTTTTTATGCAGTAATTTGAGGTTATATCTGTTATAATTTAGTGATTAGCTTTGAATCAATTTTCAGACGCGGATGGGGCATAAGCCTCGCGTTGTGAAGCACAGGCGCATAGAAGGAGGCTTATTAGAATGGCAAGAGGGAAAAGAGAGAAGGAGCCGAAGAAGAGGACCCTTAGACGAATACTTAAGGTTATTCTTATAATAATTATTATTGCAGTGCTGGCTGTCGGTGGATATGTGGGTTATATGTATGTGACATACGACAGAATTGAGGATAATATGGAAACGGAAATCGACAATCCGACCACTATAAAGACTAATATCCCGTTGGATAAGAAGCTCCAAATAACATCATGGAATATCGGGTTTGCGGCATATCTTCAGGACTATTCCTTCTTCATGGACGGGGGTAAGGAATCAAGAGCCCGATCCGAAGAATCTGTTATAGAGAACATGGATAACATTGCAGAAGCGCTTCAGGATCAGGATTCAGATCTGTACCTTATTCAGGAAGTGGATTATGACTCAACACGTACATACAAGGTGGACCAGAGAAAGATTCTAAGAGACGCATTCGGTGGTTATTCATATACCTTTGCACAGAATTATAACTCTTCATATATTCTGTATCCCTTT
Organism: Bacillota bacterium; assembly: GCA_030525285.1. GTDB lineage: Bacteria > Bacillota > Clostridia > Peptostreptococcales > Anaerovoracaceae > Lentihominibacter. The sequence goes on from JAUNFA010000009.1 coordinate 51,756, forward strand.
AACTCACCTCACGGTGCGAACAAGGCAGGTCTTGTAACACTTTGTGATTATAAGATTTCTACAAGTATCAGAAGAAGCCTGCCGATTCAGACTAACATTGCGAAATTCATGGATCTAGACAGATGCTATGACATAATGAGAATTCCTGCAGAGGGCGGCAGGGACCTTGTGCTCATCAACCTGCATTTGTCAGCCTATACAACGGATCCGACAATTGCGGACAAGCAGCTTGATATGATTTATGAAGAGATTGCACAGGAAAGAATGAAAGGTAATTACGTAATCTGTGGGGGAGATTTCAATAAGGATCTAATCGGTGACTGTGGCGCATGCTTCGGTGTTAAAGGTGAAGAACAGAGCTGGTGCAAGCCCTTCAAAAGGGAAAATCTACCTGACGGATTCTCGCTCATAGTTCCTTATGACAAGAAGGAGAACATTCCATCAAACCGTGTTGCAGATGCTCCATACGATCCTAAGACAACATTCTGCACCACACTTGACGGGTTCATAGTATCTGATAATGTTGAAGTGGTTAAGACCGGTACAGTTCAGTATGAGTTCAAGTATTCCGATCACAACCCGGTTAACATGTCCTTCAAACTGAAGTCAGATATAAAATAAGAGTAATACAAGATGCACGAAAAGGACTGCGCACGTATATATGCATAGTCCTTTTATAGTATCTGTTATTTCTCGATGTCGGGGAGCTTCTGCAAAACGAAATAAGCCACAATACCTATAACAGCACCACTTGCAACTCCCGAAAAAATCAGAACGGGATAATAAACAAACATTCTGAGATTAGATACAAGAGCAGCGGCAACGAGTATCTGTCCCAGATTATGTGTTACGCCTCCTGCGATTGAAACGCCTACGGTTGAGAAGAGACCTGTTTTTTTAAGGAGAGCCATTACAATCATGCTCAGGATTGCGCCGGCAAGAGAATAAAGTGCGGCAAACATTCCACTGAACAAAAGCCCGGACACAAGAACTCTGATAATGTTGATTCCCATGGCATAACGCCAGTTAAACTGATAAAGGGCTATGATTATAACAAGGTTGGCAATCCCCAGCTTGACTCCGGGGACGCCTATATTGAAGGGGATAAGGACCTCTATATAGGAAAAAATGAGCGCCAGTGCACAAAGTAGCCCACAGTAAGCAACTCTTGTGGCTGACGTTGTGCGTGCCGAACGTGCAGCAGGATTCTTATCTGGAGATGGTGTCATATCCCGACTCACCTCCTTCTATTTCGAGAACGACCTTATTGGGAAGACAGACAATCTGCTCCCCAGTGTTGTCAATGGGGTGTGACATAACACAGTCCTGACCATGACAGTCAGAAAATGCCATTGAAACACGACCGTTTGATATGGTAATCTTATTTGTGTGACCATTTTGTTTAACCGTAATGTTGCGGTCCTCGTCAAGGGTGTATGTACCATACACCTGACTGTCAACAGTTACTTTGAGTGCGGCAGCTTCAGTTTTGCCGGTGGCAAAGTACCAGGTCATCGTAAGGCCTATTAAAATCAGACCGATTGTAAGTAAAATATCTGCTTTTTTAATCATAGATAAGGGTTCATATATGAATAATAAAATCCAAAATCACATAAGAAAACTGCTCAAATCAGCAGGGGTTACAGCCTTGCTCGTTCTGTTGATTATAACACAGACAGGCTGTGGTAGCAAAACTGCCGAACCGGCAGGCAGAACGGAATATCATCTTAATACGGCATGTCAGATATCCGTATATGGCATGAGCGGAAGTCAGGCAGAGGATGTACTCGACACAGCTTTTAAGACAGTTAAGGACTATGAAAATCTGCTTAGTAAGACAGTAAAGGGAAGCGACGTGTATAGAATAAATCACGCAAAGGGCAAATATGTCACCGTCTCCGATGATACTCTAAAAGTTCTTAAACTGGCCACAACCATAGGAGATTTAAGCGATGGCGCTTTTGACTGCACTGTAGGAAAGGTTGTGGACATGTGGAACTTTACAGGAGAGGACCCCAAAGTTCCCGATAAAGGAGATATTGCAGAGGCAGTTGAGAGCATAGATTACAAAAAGATCAAAATCAGCGGCAACAAGGTGAAGCTTACTGACGCTGATGCGGCACTGGATCTTGGGGGCATAGCCAAGGGTTATATTGCGGACAGAACAGCAGAGGCAGTAGAAAAGGCGGGGGCTGAAAGCGCCATAGTAAACCTTGGCGGTAACGTGGTTGCCGTAGGAAACAAGCCTGACGGTTCACCTTTCGTAGTTGGCATCGAAAGGCCTTACAGTGACAGAACAGAGATGGTGGGAAGTGTCGAAGCGACAAATCGCACACTTGTCACTTCGGGAATATACGAACGCAATTTTACAGAAAACGGCAAGCTGTATCATCATGTACTGAATCCAGAAACGGGATATCCTGCAGAAACAGATTTGGAGGCGGTGACAATTGCGGCGGACATTGGCTATTCGGGATTTTGTGACGGGCTTAGTACATCCTGTTTGATTATGGGAGAGGACAGAGCCAAGGCATTTATCGCCGAGATTCAGAAAAAATTCCCGGACAGACACATTGAAGCGTCTTTCATTAACAGCAAAGACAAGATTTCGGAAACTGACGGGATGAAAGTCATTTTGACAGAGGATTAGGGCAAGATGAACGAAAAAATTATCGACATAATAATTCCCTGCTTTAACGAGGAAACGAATATTAAACCGGTTTATGAGGAGACTAGGCTGGTGGAAACTGGAATCGGCAACTGCCGGTTTAATTATATTTTCGTAAATGATGGAAGCAGTGATAATACACTTGAAATAATTAAAGAACTTGCCCAGGGAAATGAGCAGGTCAAATACATATCTTTCAGCCGCAACTTCGGCAAGGAGGCTGCCATGTATGCGGGCATATGCAACTCTCGTGGTGATTATGCAGTAATAATGGATGCAGATCTTCAGCATCCTCCGGCCCTGATAAAAGATATGCTTGAGACAATTGAAAGGACAGGATGCGACTGTTGTGCGGCACGTCGTGTCAATCGCAAGGGAGAAGACAAAATCAGAAGCCTTTGCGCGGGACTATTTTACAAATTGATGAACAGGTTCAGTGACATTAATATTGCTGATGGTGTGCTGGATTTCAGATTAATGAACAGGAATATGGTAAGAGCCATAAGACAGTTGCCTGAAAACCGTAGATTCTCTAAGGGGATTTTTGCCTGGGTAGGATTTGATACCAGATGGGTTGAATTCGAAAACGTGAGACGTATGAAGGGGGAGAGCAAGTGGTCTGTATGGTCGCTGATCAAGTATGCTATGGACGGTTTCATTGATTTCGCAGTATCGCCCCTCAAGTTTGCAGGATGGTTCGGGGGAGTGGTTGCTGTCGGTTCGGCGGTGTATCTGATTGTGGAAATAATCAAGACTCTCGTTTTGGGAAGGGATACTCCGGGCTATGCGTCTACAATTTGTTTGATTCTCTTCTTCGGAGGAATGACAATCGCAATTCTGGGGCTTATTGGGGAATATATAGGCAGAATGTATATGGAAACCAAAGGAAGGCCTGTTTATATCGAAAAGGAATCCAATATTCATGAAGATTAAAAGTTTCTGTTACAGAAGCAGGTTCGCGCTTCTGTCATTCGCCATCCCGGTTATTCTGGTTGTAATAGGGCTGGCGGCAAATTCCATATATCCTTTCGGAACCCAGCAGATTCCGGTGATAGATATGTATCATCAGTATCTGCCGTTTCTAAGCGAGCTACAGCACAAACTGCAAAACGGTGAAAGTCTGTTTTATACGTGGGACGGGGCCGGTGGCTGCAATTTCTGGAATCTTATTGCTTACTACGGAGCAAGTCCGCTCAATCTGCTTCTGTTATTTTGTCCGGCAAGATTTATTGCTGAGGGTGTGACGGCAATCCTTCTGATTAAGATCGGGTTGGCGGGAACTTTCATGTGCATTTATCTGAAGGAAACAAATAAGCATTGTGACCTTGGCACAGTTGCATTTGCAATGCTGTACGCACTGTGTTCCTTTGTAATGGGATATTACTGGTGCATCATGTGGATGGACGCGGTACTGCTGCTGCCCCTTGTCATATTGGGACTGCAGCGAATAATCAATGGAGGCAGACCGGTGCTTTACTGCATTACTTTGGCACTGACCGTGTTCTGCAATTATTACATATCCATAATGGTGTGCATTTTCATACTCTTCTACTATCCTGTAAGCTATTTTGTCAATGTGAGAAACGGCGGCAAAATGCGCTGCTTAATAACAACTATCAAGGCTGTAGGATACTCGCTGCTGGCAATAGCTATGGCTGCAGTAATGCTTCTGCCGACATACAAGAGCATGCAGTCCACCTATTATATCAGTTCCGAAATGCCAGACACCTGGAGCTTTTACAACAATGCTATCGACGTCCTTAACCAGCTGCTGCCTTTCTCACAGCTTACATACAGGGAAGGCATGCCCAACATTTACTGCGGGCTTATTGTCGTTGTACTCGTGGCATTCTATGTGCTCGATAAGACGATCAGCTTCAGAGAAAAATATCTTAACATAGCACTTCTGACATTCCTTTTCCTGAGTCTGAATATAAACAAGCTGGATTTCATGTGGCACGGATTTCATTTCCCTAATCAGCTGCCGTACAGATACACATTTGTAGTCAGCTTCATACTTATCGGTATGGCTTACAAGGCTTTTTTGAGAATGGACCAAGTGAAGACGGGGACCATATGGGCGGTTATGAGCGGAATACTGGCATGGTATATTCTTGCTCAGAAGTTTATGAGTGAAAAGATTGACGATATTAACATATACTTTTATCTCGGAAGCGGGCTTCTTGTGGCGTACTGCCTGATTCTGGCAGCGTACAGGAAGGGTAACATCCGTCAGGATTCAATGATAGTTCTTACTACCTTCGTGATTCTCATAGAAATGGGCTGTAACGTTTCTGTAAGTTTTAACAAGGTGGGAAATTCGGACAGAGATTATTATTTCGAAAATTATGACCAGGTTAAAACTCTTGTGGAGAAGGTTGATGACAAGTATGGCAGAGTGGAAATGAATGACAACTTCATTCTCAATACGCCGGCCCTTTATCACTACAAGGGAATATCCCAGTTCTCATCATCAATCAATGCGGATGCCACATATTTAATGGAACAGATAGGCATCGAGGGTGAACCGGGTAAGAACAGATACAACTACAACGTTACTAATCCGGTAACAAACGCAATTTTGAATGTCAGATATCTTATCGGCAAAAATTCAGCAATTGACGATTCTGATTTCAGACAAATAAGCAGCGCAGGCGAAAGCACGCTTAACGAAAACAAATATCCGCTTGCACTGGGATATGTGACGACCAACTCCATATGGACGTGGAATATAGACCTTGACAATCCTTTCCGTGTTCTTGACGATTACGTGCGCGCGGCTACAGATAATCGATATGAAGATGTGTTCAATGAAATTCAGGCAGATGACACCCAGACAGAAAATCTTAATGTTACCGACAATGGAGAAGGTGCATGGATAACTGAGACGGTAAAGGAAGATAAGGAGTCTTCTGTACAGCTGAAATACAAAGCAGATAAAACCCAGAAGTATTATGTATTTGTGGAGGCAGACAGCTGTCAGTCAATTGATGTCAGCAAGGAGGATTCCGACTATTATGAAAGCATCAGGTCCGATTGCGGTTCCATTGTAAATATAGGTGAAGTTAAGAAAGGGGAGACCTTTACCGTAACTGTGAGCTATGAGGAGGGCAACTCGGGCAGTATCGTTTCTCACGTATGTTCCCTGAATTATGATAAGTGGGATAAGGCATATGACATGATTTCAGCCAATACCATGAAGATTACAGACTGGAAGGACACCTGCGTGAAGGGAAGTCTGAATCTGAATGAAGGTGGAGTACTGGTAACATCTATCCCATATGAGCAGGGATGGACCCTTACAATTGACGGTAAAGAGTGTGATATAGACCAGCTTGTGGGGGATGAATTCATATCGACTTATGTGACAGCAGGGGAGCATATCATAGAATTAAAATTCAAGCCACCGGGACTTATGTGGGGTACACTTATATCCCTGATGGCCATACTGATTCTGATAATAATATGCAGATTCGGCAATAAGATCAGGACTGCTCTGATGAGGGTTGTCGCCAGGAAGCGAGAAGCTCTCCCAAAGCGAGAGGAATCTTATCGAGAGGAATCTGATTGTAATAGAGAAGGAATAGATTCCTGCCATGAATAGGAACAACCTGGATGGCATGATTAGTGGCATCCTTTTCTATTTCTTCGGGAGATTTATCGGTATTGATTCGTATGAGCAGGTTAATTCCCGACGAAGAACTTTTCATCTCAATGAAATCGCTGCCGTTAGTACGCAGATAGTCGATTACTGTATTTAGCTTGTTTGAATATAACTTTCGCAGTTTCTTAAGATGAGTCTGATAGTTACCAGTTTCCATGAACATTGCCAGTGAAAGCTGTTCCAGCTTGGAACAGGTCTGGGTATAGTCAGGGGCCATAGACTTGAACATTTCAGCCATATGCTCCGGAAGCACCATGTAGCTTATTCTGACAGCCGCAAAAAGTGTGCTGGAGAAGGAACCCAGGTAGATTACTCTGTCATAGTCGTTAAGACTTTTTAGTGCAGGGATAGGCCTTCCAAAATATCGGAGCTCGCTGTCATAGTCGTCCTCTATAATATAGCTGTCGTTTGCAACGGCCCAGTTAATAAGCTGGTAACGTCTGCCTATGGGCATTACAGCACCAGTGAATACATGGTTTGAAGGACTTACATATGTGGCAGTCTTAATATTTGCCGGCAACTTCTCGATTATGATTCCGTTATCGTCAACGTCAACATCAGTTATTGCGAAACCGCGATCACGGAATGTGCTTCTGATAGGCTTGTAACCTGGAGTTTCAATTGCAATATGCTCCACATGAAGTTTGCGGAGCATGGTTGCAATATGGTTTGTAATCTGCTGAGTACCGGCACCAATCAGAATCTGATCCGGGGAGCACGACACGCCTCGGGAAAGATGGAGATATTTGGCGATTTCTGCACGAAGTGCAATTTCACCCTGAGGTTCACCCTCGAAGAGAAGTGCCTGCGGATACTCATTGATAATTTTGTTCATGCACTTTTTCCACTTGTTGAAGTCAAAGCAGTCAGGGTCGTGATAATAGCTTGAGGAACTTGATGAGATACTGTCATCAATGATAGACGTGCTGCTGTCAAAGAGTGTCTTTTCTGTCAGAGCCATATTGGCGGAAGAATAGTTCACATCATTAACGAAATATCCCGACTGGGGCCTGCTGTCTATGTATCCTTCTACGGACAGTTGGCTGTATGCCTGTTCGATTGTAGTAATGCTTAGGCCGGTTGAAGCGGCAAGAGAACGAAGGGATGGAAGCTTCTCATTTGAAGAAATTCTGCCAGCAGTTATCTCGTCGCGTATGTATTTATATAGCTGATGGTAATAAGGTTCGTGTCTGGTTTCGTCTATTACCGGAAACAGAGATATCATTTTGACCTCCAACTGTATTCAAAAAAATATAATTATTGTATATTCAGTAGTATACAATAATGATGTACTATAGTAAATGTCAATCAGATGATGGCTTAATAGGACTGAATTGTAAATGACAGATGAAGTGTGAGAAAATATCAGGTACGTTAAGTACAGACTTAAATAAAAATACAAATGACCAGCTAAAAATGGTATAATATTTGTTCGGATAAGTATATAAGGAAAGAGGATAAACTATGAGCTTAAGAATCAGAAATACAAATTTCGAAACAGGAAGACCACAAGTTGCAATCTCTTTAACAGGTAGGACATACGAGGAAATAATTGCACAGTGCAGGAAGGCGGTCAGCAGACCAGTTCAGATAATTGAATGGAGGGCAGACTGTTACCTTGCAGCAATTGACAATATAGAGGAAGAACTGCTAAAAGCCGACATTTATCTTGAAATGCTCAGGATTCTGGATGACATCAGAAACATAATCGGAGAAATGCCGCTTATATTCACATTGAGAAGCAGCCGTCAGGGTGGATTTATCAATCTGGAACACGATCAGATTGAAGGAATTCAGGACTTTATCGCAGAATCAGAACTTGTTGATGTTGTTGATGTTGAGATAAAGGGCCTTAAGAAAAAGAACGGGGGAATCGGTGGCAAGCTTCTTATGGAAAGAGTTGAGAAGCTTCATTCTCTGAGGGTTAAGGTGATACTTTCATATCACGAATTTGACGAGATGATTCCATCCAAAGATGTTGTAAGGCTTGTTGATGCAATGACAAATTACGGAGGCGATCTGTATAAGGTTGCTGCAATGGCAGAAGATATTGAAGACGCCAAGGAAATGGTAAGAGCAACAGCATTTCTTACCAAACATGGGGTTGGTCCCGTGGTTACCTGTGCAATGGGAAAAGCAGGCGCAATTACAAGAATAATCGGTGGCAAATACGGTTCGGTGATTACCTTTGCAGCATTAGATAAGGCGTCAGCACCGGGACAGATAAGTGTGACAAAACTTGCTGAGAAGCTGGATGAAGTATACGGAGCATAATAGTGACAGAATTTATCAAAGTAGAAAATCTGACATTTGAATACGAAAAGGACGAGTATGAAAGTACGAAGGCCATAGACGACGTCAGTTTTGAGATAGAACGTGGAAGTTTTACTGCAATAATAGGACAGAACGGTTCAGGCAAATCGACTTTGGCAAGAAACCTTAACGGACTTCTCGTTCCGACGAAGGGTAGGATAATTGTCGATGGAATGGATACCAGAGATGACGATCTCATATGGGATATAAGATCCAAGGTCGCCATGGTATTCCAGAATCCTGACAACCAGATTGTATCGTCCATCGTAGAAGATGACGTGGCATTCGGACCGGAAAATCTGGGAGTAGAGCCTGCAGAGATAAGACAGAGAGTTGATGATGCCTTAAGAAGAGTGGACATGTATCATCTTAAGGATAAGGCACCACATCAGCTCAGCGGCGGACAGAAACAGAGAATAGCCATTGCCGGAGCGGTGGCAATGAGACCGGAGTGCATTGTATTTGATGAACCTACAGCAATGCTGGATCCCAAAGGGCGCAGGGAAGTGCTTGAAATCGTCAGAGAGTTAAATGCCAAAGGGATAACGACGATTCTCATTACGCATTTTATGGAAGAGGCCGCTCAGGCAGACAAGATAATTGTAATGGACCGGGGACAGGTGAAACTGCAGGGGACACCGATTGAGATATTTAGAAACATAGACGTGCTCCGTGAAATTAGTCTGGGAGTCCCTCCGGCAGTTGAGCTGGCAGAGGAATTGCGTCACCGCGGCATTGACGTTCCGGATGATGTTATAGAGGAAGAGCAACTTGTGAGGTTTTTATGTCAATAGAAGTAAAAAATCTTTGTTATATATATAATGAGGGATTCCCAGGTGAAACCCTGGCTCTTGATGATGTGAATTTCAAGCTTGAGAGCGGAGAAATTGTCGGGATTATAGGGCATACAGGCTCAGGCAAGTCAACACTCCTTCAGCAGCTTAATGGCCTGCTCAAGCCTAAATCGGGAAAGATAATTGTAGGTGATACTGACATTACGGACAGTAATACATCCATGCTGGCTATAAGGAGGCGAATTGGTCTGGTATTTCAGTATCCTGAATACCAGCTTTTTGAAGAGACTGTGGCAAAGGATGTGGCATATGGTCCGTCCAATCTGGGACTTGAACAGGAGGAGATAGACCAGAGAGTGAAAGAGGCAATCCAGCTTGTGGGACTGGACTATGATAAGGTCAAGAATGCATCTCCCTTCGAATTGTCAGGTGGACAGAAAAGAAGAGTTGCCATCGCAGGTGTCATTGCCATGAAGCCTGAAGTTCTCATTCTGGATGAACCGACGGCAGGACTTAATCCCAAAGCTCATCGTGACATTCTGGATATGGTAAGAAAAATACACGAAGAGGAGAATAACATTATCATTCTCGTTTCTCACGATATGGACGATATTGCAGCCATGTCAGACCGTGTCATTGTAATGAACAAGGGAAAGGTTGCACTGAACGGAACTCCTGGAGAAGTGTTCTCGAGGAGAGAAGAACTTACAGCCATGGGACTTGAGGTGCCGGCGGCATCGCGAATTCTGGGCAAAATCAAAGAAAGAGGAATTGAAATTAATCCAGATTGCCTGACTGTTTCGCAGGCAGCTGACAGAATAGTAGAGGTATTCGGCAAATGATAAGAGATATAACTCTCGGACAGTATTATCCGGGCGAATCATGCATACACAGACTTGATCCCCGAACCAAAATAATAGCAACTCTGGTTTATGTTGCGGCAATATTTGTTGTGCCGGATTTCATCGGATTCGCAATAGCATTTCTGGTGCTGGCAGCTGTAATTGCAGTATCCGGAGTACCTCTCAAATTCCTTTTGAGAGGACTTAAACCCGTATTTTTCATCATAGCACTGACATTTCTCCTCAATCTGTTCATGATCCCAGGTGATGTTATAGTATCATGGGGGTTCCTAAGCATTACGGAGCAGGGGCTTAGGACTGCAGTGTTTATGGGTATCAGACTGGTGCTCCTCATAATAGGTGCATCCATGCTTACATTAACAACAAAACCTATTAACCTGACTGATGGGATTGAATGCCTGCTTAAGCCCTTTGAGAAGATAGGACTTCCAGCTCACGATTTGGCGATGATGATGACCATTGCCCTTAGATTCATTCCGACCCTGCTTGAGGAAACGGATAAGATAATGAAAGCTCAGCAGGCAAGAGGTGCAGACTTTGAAACAGGCAACATTATCAGAAGAGCTATGTCCCTTATTCCGATTCTGGTGCCTTTGTTCATAAGCGCATTCAGAATAGCTCAGGACCTTGCAATGGCCATGGAATCAAGATGCTACGGGGGCAGCGGCAAAAGAACAAGAATGAACGCAGTTAAAATATCAGGCAATGACATTGTCGGCTTCCTGCTGACGGCGGCATTCCTGGCAGTAATAATTTTGGAAAGAATACTTATATGAGACAGAGAAAAGCGAAAGACCTTGAACAGAGACTTGAAGAGTGTGCAGAATTTATGATTAAGAATCCGTGTCCAGAAATCTGGGCGGAATGTTTCGATGAAAAAGCGGACACATTTGTTGAAATAGGATGTGGTAAAGGTAATTTCATCATAAAGAAGGCTATGGACAATCCAGACTGCAATTTCGTAGCAATAGAGGGACAGGAGACTGTAATTCTGAGAGCCATGGAGAAGGTACTTGCATTGAAAGAAGAAGGAGTATCACTCGACAATCTTAAATTCATGTGTACGTTTGTTGAAGACATGCGTGACCTTTTTCCGGTAAAATCGCTGGCAGGAATATACCTGAATTTCAGTGATCCGTGGCCTAAGGCACGCCATGCTAAACGACGTCTCACATATCATAAACGCCTTGAAAATTATGGTACAGTAATCCGGGACGGAGGATTCATAGAATTTAAGACAGATAATGATAATTTGTATGATTTCACTCTTGAAGAAATTGACAAAATAAATTATGCTATCTTGGAACAAACTGATAATCTACACGACAGCAGCTATGATTCGAGACTGACTATGACGGAGTACGAACAGAAGTTTTGCGAGCAGGGTAAAAACATTAATTATGTTAAGATAGTTCTTTAGATTTTAGAGTAAAGGAGAGATTAGTATGGGAGAATTTGTTCTAGCAAGACAGAACGGCAGAAACATTCCTAAGGAAGACAAGAATTTTGGGATAAGCAACAGAGCTAAGGCCATGATGGCTGAAGTAGGAGAAGATAAGGTAATCAATGCAACAATCGGAACTCTTATGGACGATGAGGGTAAGCTGGTTGTACTTTCATCAGTTGATAAGGTGTTCCAGTCACTTAAGCCTGAAGATTATGCTGCTTATGCACCAATCAGAGGACTTGAGGGTTTCAGAGAAGCAGTGAAGAAGGCAGCTCTCGGCTCATACCAGCCGAAGGGATTCGTTGAAGCGGCTGCAACTCCAGGTGGTACAGGCTCACTCAGAAACACAGTTTCAATTTATTCGGAACCAGGTGATAAGATTTTGACTACAGACTGGCACTGGGGTCCTTATAAGACTATTGCAACTGAAATCGGCAGAGATGTAGCTACATTTGAACTCTTCAATGACGAGAGAACCTTTAACGCAGAATCATTCAAGAAGGCAACATCAGAACTTCTTGAGAAACAGAACAGCCTGGTGGTTATTCTTAACACACCGGCTCATAATCCTACAGGATATTCACTGACAGAAGAGGACTGGGACAAGGTTGTAGCAGTTCTCACAGCAGCTGCTGATGCCGGCAAGGCTATCGTTCTTCTCGTAGATGCTGCATACATTGATTTCGCAGGTGATGAGGAAGAATACAGAAGATTCCTTCCGAAGCTGGAAACAATGCCTGAAAACGTGCTTCCTATCATTGCGTACAGCATGAGTAAGACTTTCACCCTTTACGGTGCAAGATGCGGTGCAATGATTTGCCTGGCAAAAACTGAAGCTATTGCAGAGGAATTTAAGCAGATCTGCGAATTCTCGTCAAGAGGTACATGGTCAAACGGTACAAGATTCGCCCAGACAATTCTGACAAAGATTTATGCTGACGAAGAACTGCTGGCCAAGGTTTCAGAAGAAAGAGCACATTACAGGAATATGCTTCTGGCAAGAGGTAGAGGTTTCGAAGAGGAAGCTGCTAAGGTTGACCTCGAAATCGTACCGTTCGATGCAGGATTCTTTGTATCAATCCCTTGTGATGATCCTGAAGGAGTATGTGCGAAGCTGGAGAAGGAAGGCGTGTTCCTCATTCCTATGGGTAAAGGAATCAGAGTATCTGTAGCGTCAATTCCTGAAGCTGCATGTCGCAGAATTCCAGCAATGATTAAGAAGGCAATGACAGAATAGAGAGGTTTCAGCAAGGACTGGCGAGAATAGTCCTGAGAACTGATGCCAAAATACCATGATGACAGATCAAGATCTCAGTATTGGGAATAATACTGGGATCTTTTTTTTGGAAAGGGTAGGGGGATCAATTTATAATTGACAAATATTTCCAGTAAGGTATAATGCAGTTAAGGGTATTGTACGAAAGGAGATATTATGGCGAAAGATTACGGTAACGGGGAAATTACATTCGAGATACTTGAGCATATAGGTGTGTTGGCGACATATATCACTGGCTGGAAGAAGGAAATAAATTTAGTCAGCTGGAATGGGAGTGCCGCCAAATATGATATCAGAGAATGGGATCCATCCCACGAAAGAATGTCAAAGGGTGTAACTTTAAAGGAGAATGAGATGCGAACTCTTCTGGAAGTCATGAGACGAAGACATAGGAACGATTCCAGTCAGAATGCGGACGAGAATGAATGTGAATCTGAGTTAAGCAGTTTTGTAGCTGATGGCGAAGCTGATATCTGTGATGATAACACAGATTCGTGGAGCAGTTAGTATATCATATCGTAGTGTGTGTTGACTATTAAGCATTGATGTTAAAGAATCTATGGATAACAATAAACAGACTTAATTAATAGGGGTTCTCTAGGTGAATGGATAAACCGGAGAATCCTTTTAATATGCAACAGAGTATGAACTGTGATAAAATAAGTGGAAATAGCGGCTGTATATCAGCATGATTAAAAAGGAGAAATCAAATGAGTAATGAAAACAAAAGAGTAAAGGTGCATTATACAGGAACATTGAACGACGGAACCAAGTTTGATTCATCATATGACCGCAACCAGCCGCTGGAATTTGTTTGTGGTGCGGGCATGATGATTAAGGGATTCGATGAAGCTGTCAAGGATATGGAAGTCGGTCAGACTGTTAAAATTCATTTAATGCCTGAAGAAGCTTACGGACATTCGCGTCCGGAATTCATCAAGCAGTTTAACATTAGCGATATTCCGGGAGTGGAAAATGCACAGGTAGGTCAGAAACTTATGCTGAGCGGGGCTGGCGGACAGGGATTTCCTGTTACAGTGACTGCAAGAGACGAAACAACGATTACACTGGATGCTAACCATGAGATGGCAGGCAAGGAACTGAATTTTGAAATTGAACTTCTGGAAGTCATTTAAGATTTAAGGAGCACAGGGAGCCATGAACATTATCGAATATGCTCGAATATGCAGCAAAACTTTTGAAGAAGAGCCGTTTAATCGTATGGATGCACTCGTGTTGAGTCAGCTGGCATATACGAAATACGAAGCCGCCGCCGATATTGTCGGCGATTCACAGCCTCTTCGAGACTGGTATCGGGGTGAATATTTTGATGTTTATTTCAGTGACGGAATGACTGATGATCAGAATAGAGAAATGCTGGCTGCGGCTGTTGCAAGCAGAAGGTACAGGAATATTTTGCTTTGCAATCTTGTATCAACAACGGATGAATCTACGGGCGAGCAGTTCGCGGCAATGACTTTCGGCCTTACAGATAATCTGAGCTTTGTAAGTTTCAGAGGAACTGACGGCTCACTTGTAGGTTGGAAAGAAGACTGCCGTATGACATTCCGTGAGCGTGTTCCGGCTCAGAAGAGCGCGGTTGATTACATTAACAATTTGTGTGCAAATCATGACGCAGGGAAAGGCCAGGTGATAATTGGCGGACACTCCAAAGGAGGTAATCTGGCTGTTTACGGAGCCGCATTCTGTGATGAAGAATATCAGAAGCGGATCGTTGACGTTTACAGTATTGACGGACCAGGGTTCATCGAGCAGGTAAGCGATAGAATTGACAGGCGAATTAAAGCTGCAGGGCTCAATATAATACGAATAATGCCACATAATTCAGTGGTGGGAATGCTCATGGAAAGCAGTGGTGATTACCTGGTTGTCAAGAGCAATACAATTGGACTTATGCAGCATATTCTGTATACCTGGCAGATAGAAGATGGAGACCTTGTTTTTGTAGATAAGCTAAGCCTGAGGAGCAGATATCTGGACAGAACTATGAGAGACTGGTTCAAGGTGGCAACCGAGAAGCAGAGAGAAACCTTTGTAATGACATTCTTTGGAGTTCTTGAGAATGCTGATATTCAGGTGCTTTCCGATTTTCAGAAGCTGCGCTTCAAGGATGTGGTGGGAATGATAAGTGAATTCAAATCCTGTGACGAGGAGACAGCAAAGGTTCTGGAAGGCATGTTCAAGGCTCTCATAAAATCTGCCGCCAAGCAGGTAATAAGCACCGAGCACAATAGTTAGAATCTATATGATGAGACAAGATTCACACTTGTCATTAAGAACTGATTCAGCAGGTGTTCGGACGCAGAACTTATAGGAGATTTTATGATTGAAGGGAAATATTCCATAGGAGAAATCTGCAGCATTTGTAATGTAACCTCGTCAAGATTGCGCTACTATGATGAGATGGGGCTCATTAAGCCTGCCTATGTTGATAAAGAAACAGGATACAGATATTATGACAGCGATGCAACGGTGCTGATAAGCATTATTAAATACTATCAGGCCTGCGGATTTAAGCTAAAGGATATACGAAGCATATTCGATTCGGGAGACCTTTCGGAGCTGAGACAGATGTTCGAGGAAAGAATTCGCGAGCTTGATGAAGCAATCGTATCCCTTACAATGCAGAGAGATAGTATCAGCGCGTGGAACAATCTCATAAAAGAGGGACAGCAGATGGCGAATATGCCGGATAAAACAGTATACCGCAAATCTTTCAGCAAAGAACTCATGTATGTGAATTCGCCGTATGTACTTGAAAATATACATTACGAATCTCTTGTTGCAGATATAGAACTGTTCAATCATATTCCCGGAGAGGGTTATAATACGGTAGGACCATTCTATGTGTATTTTCCAGACGGTAACTATGTTAATATGGAAGGCGTGAAGGTATATATCAACCCTCATCCTCTGGAGGACTCTTTAGCATGCAAAGAAGCAACAGGGGGGGTCGACGCATTGACAACATATGTACAGGGGGCACCGGCAGAATTCGGGAAGGCATACGAAAGGATTCGGGAATATGCATCGGGAAATCAAATCACTCTTAGAGGTGATAGTTTCCACAGGTCTGTCATAGATAGATGGAGCACGGCAAGAGAAGAAGATTACATAACTGAAATAATAATGCCGGTTGAAGGCAAACTAAAAAATGCAGAAGCTGAGACTTTCGGAGTGTAGAGGACTTGACCTTCAAGTGCACTTTAACCTTATAATCCGATTATGAACAATACAAAGATATAGATGAAGGAGTGGTCGCATGTTAAATGTTTCAAGACCGGTGGCCTACGTTATTTTGTGTGTCGCTGTTTGTATTGAGCTTACAGGAGATGCATTGCTTGTTGCGTGCAACGGCTATGAACACAAGCTGCTTGGGGCGGTAAGCATACTTATAATCCTGTCCTCGTTTGTCCTTTTTTCGAAGATTCTCCATATCATAAACATTGCAGTTGCATATGCCACATGGAGTGCTGTAGGGGCACTAATCAGTGTAGTTATCGGAATGATTTTCTTTGACCAGCATCTGACAACTGTGGGTTGGATCTCACTTGCGGTTCTTGTGGCAGGAACAATTGTAATAGATTTTTGGGGGCAACCGGCAGAGAAAACCGATGAGCTGCCGGAAGAGACCGATTTAACGTGTGATTGCATCGAAGGAAAGGAGGAAAATTGATGAGTATCAGCATTACTGCAGCTTATATTTTCCTCGCAGTATCCATTGCTGCCGAATTGGTTGCTGCAACCTTTGTCACTGCCACCAAGGGATTTACCGCATTGAAGCCATCCCTAATATGCCTGGCAGGGTATTTGACAAGTTATCTTTTCTTCGGCATTACACTTCTTCGAATCGACCTGGGCATAACATATGCCACATGGGGCGCAGCCGGAATGATAGTAACATCCATAGCGGGATATCTTTATTATAAGCAGAAACTGACCAAAATCGGTCTGGTTGCACTTATCTGCATTATAATAGCGACCATAACCCTTAACCTGTGGGGTTCAGCATAATTTCCGGTAAGGGGAACACAATCAAAAGGGTGCTACGTTACATGAGTGTAATAGTTCATGTAACGCAGCACCTTTTTAAGTGTATCAATTATGTCTGTTGTTTCAGGTTATTCCGATTTAATTTTCATGGTTTCTATGGCATTGCGATATTCGAAATATGTGGTTTCATCTTCATGCTGATCACCATATGCATTGCTGACATATTCGCAGGTGAACAGATATGTGACATCATTTATAACCTCAACCATTTCGCATCTTGTAATAGTTGTTCTGCCGTCCTTGGAAGAGTAAGAACCGGTAAAACCCGCAAGCTTAATGCCTGCAACTGTATCGGTTACAGCTTCTGGCGGCGAAGCAACTCTGTTGCCATACTTTTCCTTGAACTTATTCATTTCATTTGTGACAAATGTTCCCGGAGAACCGACCCATCCCATGTTTTCGATTGTTATGAAAGGCGGATTTGCAGAGCCATCCTTGCTCATGAAAATTGTACCGTCTTTGTTTGAGGCTATCCATCCGGATGGATATTGAGCAAGAATATCCCCTACTAATATTTCCTTATAAAGTTCATCTCCCTGATTATTGTCAGATTGTGCTCCTGTTGTTTGAGTACCCTGTGTTTCCTTAGGCTCGTCACTGTTTCCACAGCCGGACATGCAGATAATGACAGGAATCAGCATTACTGCAATGGCCCATTTCAGATTAATCTTTTTCATGTCTGCTCCTTTCTTCGACATAGAACCAATCCCCCAGGTGCTGACAATATATTTAATATGCGTTTTCCATTATGACATCCTGAAGATAATCATTGAAGGTGCGGTATTCGTCGGATGTTAACATCTCCGGTGAACTCATGACAACAAGTTCATGCCCTGAGTTGCCGCGGTGATAAGGCGGATGAACGTGAGAATAGGGATTCTCTACGAAACCGCAGCGCTCATAAAATCCCTTTCGGCGCTGGGAAATCGAGTCAACGGGCGGATCAATTTCCAGAATCAGAGGAGTATCCTGCAATGTCTCAAGGACTTTCTGACCATATTGTCTGTTTCGCATAGTGGGCAAAATGCAGAAATGTTCAACATACAAAAATTTTCCGATTTTCCAGTACAGAATCTCTCCGATAAATTCATCTTCATCACAAAGGGCGACAAAATGATAATCAGAATTTTGGAGAATTTTCGTCTGTGATGCTTCTTCACGCTGTTCATAAGTTGGGAAGCTGATTTTGTAAAGATTGATTGCCTCATCATAAAGTGGATGGTTCGATGTTGTGATTCTTTCAAATCTCATACGGTTTTCTCCTGCTAACTATAATTTTAACTTAATTATAATGACTGTTTCCCGTATTGTAAATTATCTTGGTTCTGATTATTGTCACATCGCAATTGCTAGAACTTTGGTAACGTGGTAATGTATTGGATACGAAAGGGATTGTTTAAGGGGCATATTACGATGCCGGGATGTGAGGAGTACCAGAACAGATGATTAAAGAAAAGCATGTAATTATTGAACTCAAAAGAGCTGCCGATGGCAGACTTTATACAGATGGGGAGAAGTTCCCTCGTGATACTGACGTTGATGTTTTGAGGGTTCAAGTGGACGTGGATGAAGATGGTTGTCAGGAACCTGAGGACAGGCGGGTTTCACGAATTTATCCTGTATTCAGACAGGCTGGAAAAATTTACGATGAATGGAGTGACTATGTATGCCACCACGGCTGTGCAGTATGCTCTGCGACATCAGTTCTTGCAGCATGGGTAAATGGTCTGGGAGATATCATGCCTCAGAATGTTATAAACACTATTGAACCCGAAGTGCTGACTCAATCTGAATGGGATAAGAATTACGGCAAGTCTCCCCAAGAACGTATGCCTGTATCCATGCATGGAATCGGGTGCATGCTGGAATATTACGGCATTCAGTGGGAGCACATATCGAAGGTTAGGGGAGCATCAGCTACTGCGAAAATACGCAATCACCTGTGTAAGGGACTGCCTGTAATAGTAGAAACAAGCCGAATAAGGTATAAGTGGGGAATTCCCGTATCAATAAATGACAGAAAATATGCCGGATCATACCATACAATGGTAATATTAGCGATAGAAAAAGACATGCAGACCGTCTGGGTGACAGATTCTGCACATCGATTATGGGCGGGAGAATCCCAGAGACTCAAAAGGGTGAAGCTGGCAGATCTTATGAACTACATGTTCAATTGCCATGCTCCGGATGATAAGTCGCCGTACTTTAAAGGAAGATTGTCTACAGGTGGATTCATATTAGTATCAAACAAGGAAAGAATGTACGATTAGGAACTGGTGTCTCATAAGGAATAAAGCATTACCGTGGAGCTGAGAGGTTGGCCGGCAGTTACAGTCTGCAATTAGCCGCAATCAGCTCTGCATATTTTTTTGAGGTTTCCATGCTGTCCCAGAAACCGCTGTGGGACGCACCCTCAACAGGGACGAATTTAACAGGGTGACCATGGAGAGCCTTCAGAAGTTTCGCCTGGTCTTCGTATGTGAAAATAGCATCCTCTGTGCCCCATATTACGGTAATGGGATTGCCCATGTGGCAGATGCCATCTTCGTTATCAAAGGCCATAGTTCCAGTCATTAGATTTTTCCATGCTATAGGGGACATTTCGAGCAGGTGTTCCAAAGCGGCCTTTTGGAAGTTAGGATCTTCATTGCCCATAGTTGCCCACTCTGTGTAAAATTCATAGGGCATGTTTTCGATATTCATTACATCTTTCAGAGCATCTTCAAGGATCTTGTTGCCGGCACAGGATACGGCCGTGTCCATAAGGATTACCCGACCGAATTTATGCGGTGCTTCAGCGGAAAGAATCTGCGCCACAAAGGAGCCGTAAGAGTGACCGACGAGATGAACTTTGCCTATGCTTTCCTTTGCCATAAGGTTTAGGATATCTTTGGCTGTCAGCTGTGGAGTGTAGCCTCCATCAACGTGGGGACTGTCGGTTTTGCCATTGCCCCGGCAATCGACAACATAGCAGTGGAAACCCTCTGCTGCAAGACGTGGAACAATATGCATCCAGGAGATGTGCCCATCGGTAACACCGTGAATAAGCATGACGGCTTCTCCGTCTTCAGGACCCATATCCCAGTATGCCATGTTGATTCCCGTATCAAGGGATACCATGTGCTCCCGCCAGTCAACCTGAACATACTTTTCCCAGTTATATTCTTTCGGAGAGTTAATGTCGCAAACACTTATTTTACTCATTTTAAAAGCCTCCTATGGTAACTATTGTACCACAGAAGGCTCCGCGTGTTACTTCATTGCTTTGTCAATGAGCTTGTTGAGTGCGTTCATCTGGTCGGAAGAAGTAATGGCACCGACAATAGGATCACCAACTATATTTCCGCTCTTGTCAATTACGAAAGTAGTCGGATACGAGTATAATTCAGAAGTGAATTTGCCTGCGTCACTGTCGGACTTAAACCAGATGTTTTTATATGATATACCCTTTTTTGATAAAATGTCTTTAGCTTCGGAGATGGCCTTTTTGTCGCCATCAAGAGTGAAGGAGTTAACTCCTACTACCTGGCCTCCCTTTTTTGCCAGTTTCTTGTTGAGGGCTTCAAGGTCCTTAAGTTCTCCTACGCATGGCTTACATGTAGTAAACCAGAAGTTCATTACTGTTACAGTGTTTCCAGCGAAAAGCTTGTTGCTGTCAACTTTGTTGCCGTCCAGATCTTTAGCTGTAAAGGAGGGGAATTTCTTTGTATTGGCTGAAACTGAGTCGGCAGGTACACACATGCTGCCATCTCCGGATTCCTTCATGCTGTCTTCCTTGGCCTTTTCGGCTACTTCTGGATACATTTCTTCAAGCTTTGTCAGCTTCTTTTCAATATCCTGAATTTTTTTAGCTTCGCTCTTCAGAGTTTTTAGTTCGTCATCAGAGAATTTGTCCTTAATGGAATCAATAGTGTCCTGAAGGAAATCTCCATAGTTTTTGAAGTCTTCCTGCAAGGTCATGCCCTTGTCGGCAGCAATGAATACTGTTTCCCACAGCTTCTTGTTCTTGGACAGAATCTCATTTTCCTGAGCCATCAGGTCTTTGTACATAGTGACTGCTTCGTCCAGATTTTTCGGTTCATTATCTGTGCCGGAGCCGCCCTTCATACCGCATGCTCCCAGGGACAGTATCATGAGTACTGCCAGTACCAGTGTCAAAATCTTTTTCATGTTCTCATCTCCTTTTATCTCTTTTGTCATTTCTTTTCTTTCATGTCATTTCCCAAGCCGTAACGGAAGCAGAGGGAATTTGTCGGACAAGCATTTATGCATTTGCCACATCGTATGCACTCGCTATGATTGGGTGACTTAGTAATGTCCACATCCATCTTGCAAATAGCTGCACATTTCCCGCAGGAAACACATTTGTGGTCGTCAACTTTGATTCCCATCAGGGAAACCTTGTTCATCAAGCCATAAAATGCGCCCAGAGGACAAATCCACTTGCAGAAAGGGCGGTAAAACAGTATGCTCAGAACAAGGACTGCAATTAAGACAATCAGTTTCTGGGTGAACAGAACACCCAAGGCTGCGCGTATGCCACTGTCAACGGCAGCAAGAGGAATTGCACCCTCCAGAACCCCTTGAGGGCAGATGTATTTGCAAAAGATGGGATCACCCATTCCCACATCGTTTACAACAAGTGCGGGAAGCAGAATCACGGTCAAGGCAAGCACTACATACTTCAGGTAAGTTAGCGGCTTAAGTTTCCTCGTGGAAAACTTCCTGCCGGGTATTTTGTGCAGCAGATCCTGAAACCAGCCGAAGGGACACAGGAATCCGCAGATGAATCGTCCCAGCATTACTCCCAGCAGAATCAGGAATCCGGTTATGTAATAGGAAAAACCGAATTTTGATGACCCTACCACTGACTGGAAAGCGCCGATGGGACATGCGCCTGAGGCTGCAGGACATGAATAACAGTTCAGACCCGGTACGCAGACAGCTTTGCCGTTACCTTGATATATTCCGCCTCTGAAGAAATTCGGCAGATGGATATTTGTGAGCAGGGCAGCACCTGCCTGAATTAAGCCACGCCATCGGCTTAAAAGTTTTGATACTGCGTTTTGCTTTTTATCCAATTCCAACACACTCCAGACACAGCCTTATGGCCTTACTCAGCACGGTGTCCGCCTCACCGCGTATGGCTCCGAAGCACAGCATGCCTATTCCGGCAACTATGAGAAGCCACTGTACTGCGGATTTTTTTATTCTCAACAATATGATTCCTCCCTTCCTTTGTGAACCAACTATAACAGACCGAATGTAAATTCTCTGTTAAGATGGAGAATTTAACACGGAATTTATATCTGTACGTTATAATGTAAGATATAATACGAAGACTGAAGAAATCAAATGAATGTTAGGAGAATTTCATGCATATTTTAGTTGTTGAAGACGAAAGGGAACTTTGTGATACCATAGTGCGAAGCTTGAAGCGGCTTGCGTATAGTGTGGATTACTGTCATGACGGACAAAGTGCCATGGACATGCTTTCCGTTGAGAATTTTGACCTTGTGGTGCTGGATCTGAATCTTCCGGGCGCAGACGGAATGACGGTAGTCAGGACTCTTCGTGAAGCTGACTATAATACGAAGGTGCTGATTTTGTCGGCTCGCTGTGAGGTTGCCGACAAGGTGGAGGGGCTGGATGCGGGGGCGAATGACTACCTGACTAAGCCATTTCACTTGGAGGAACTAGCGGCGCGAATACGAAATCTGACACTGAGACAGTTCACCCAGAGCGACATAGTTCTAACGTGCGGAGAGCTTTCTTTTGACACCAAAGCCCGCAAAGCGGCGGTCGGTAATGAGGGACTGTCGCTTACCCGTAAGGAAACAGGCATACTTGAGTATCTGATGCTCAACCAGGGCAGACCGGTAAGCCAGGAGGAGCTGATTGACCATGTATGGGACAGCAGTGTGGACAGTTTTAGCAACTCCATAAGGGTGCACATCTCAGCTCTGAGAAAAAAACTGCGCGCTGCTTTGGGATACGATCCTATACATAATCGTATAGGAGAGGGATATGTTATGGAGGAAAAATGATGAAAAGGCTATCGCTGCAATGGCGCATTACGTTAATGACGGCAATTCTCATAGGAATCACGTGTATTCTGATGAACTGCCTGATAAGCAGTGCCGGTAAACATTATATGGATTCGATTGGCGAGGGGATAGCCGCTTACAGTGAAATTGAGAAGGAAGGAACCGAATCCTTCAACCTGGAGAGTGAGAAGATTGACGATGAGCTTACGATTATTGTAAGTGGTGCTCAGGACTCTTTTAACACGACTAACTGGGTCATAACAGCAATCGTGACCCTGCTCGGCGGCATACTGGCATATTTTGTGAGCGGTCGCGGACTGAAGCCTCTGCGAAACTTCGCAGCTCAGGTTGAAAACGTACATCCGAACAATCTTCCCGAAATGAAGATCAGCGAGGATGTAATGCCGGAGTTCAAGAGATTTAGCAGGTCCTTTAACAGCATGATTGAAAGACTTGATGAGGGCTTTTCGGCACAGCGTCAGTTCACAGGGAACGCAGCCCACGAATTAAGAACACCTCTTGCATTAATGCAGGCGCAGGTGGAACTTTTTGCTGCAGAGCACCCCGCCGTGGAGCCAGAAACCGCAGATCTTTTGAGAATAGTGCAGGAACAGACGGAAAGAATGACACAGATGACCAGAACTCTTCTTGAAATGAGCGAACTTCAAGCCGTCCCATGTGATGACCGGATTGAAATAGCACCTATGATTGAAGAAATTCTAACGGATTTTGCGCCTATTGCAGAGGAGAAGGGGACTGTACTTGAATGTGATGGCGAGGGTGTTGTAACGGGAAGTGATACACTGATTTATCGAATGATATTCAATCTGGTTGAAAATGCCATAAGGTACAATCGTCCCGGAGGCCGGGTTCATGTCGCAGTGAACCAGGAAGATGACAAAGTTCTGATACGTGTAAAAGATGAGGGTTATGGCATACCGGAACAATACAGGGAAAGCATATTCCAGCCGTTCTTTCGCATAGACAAATCACGCAGCAGGGAACATGGAGGCGTGGGGCTCGGACTTTCGCTGGTCTGGGAAATTGCAGTTCTTCACGGAGGTACAGTGACGGCAGAGGAAAGTTCAGAGCAGGGGACAACAATGCTTATATCCCTGCCAAAAGAATCTCCGAACGGAGACAGTGCTGTATGATACAATATTAATAATGGAACGTGTTAAGGAAATTTATAAGGAGACCAGCTATGAAAAGTCAAGTATAGAATAAGCGAAAATTCATTTTCCCC